>JAYTSJ010000295.1:0-19792 GCA_043745725.1 Gammaproteobacteria bacterium
CATACTCAAGGTGAATTGCCGCACGACACTGACGGATATATTCAAGTGGGTAAATTTTCTAAATTTGAACGACAAGAAGATCGTCACTTAGAAAGCTACGGCCTAAGTGGCACTGCATTTAATCGCGTAGAGGACAGCGGTTTTGAAGCAGGCGTAGATTTTTCTTCAGGCATATATGCAAAATTAAGTTACACAACGGGTAATCCCGTTTTTATTCGCGATGTTAATGCCCTGGCGGGAGATAACGGTACCGATAGAACTCCACCGCCAAATAACGATCCTGAAATTAAAACAGGCATTCCTATTCTTTATGATGCAGAAATAGAAAGTTTTGATTTATCAAAAAATCCTGAAAAAGGCGGAGGTCTTGGCTACCGCTGGTTAAATGAAGATGGATCGCAACGAATTAACTTTTTACTTTACACTTACAAAAGAAACTTAGCGGAAACCATTAAGCTGCACGGTACTTTTTACGGCGGTGACTTAGATATTTTAGATGTATCTGAAGTTATTCCAGGCGTTCGGTTACCCATCAAAAATAATAAAAAGAAAGAATCTGGAATGAATTTTTGGTGGTACACACAAAATTTTTCGCTCTTTTCACAGCTGGTTTATCAGGATATCGCGGGCTTGAAACGAGACGGCTGGGAAGTGGAGCTTAGTTACGCTTGGCAAGTGCCCGATGTAATAGGAATCACGCAAATAAGCCCCGTATTTCGTTATTCAAAACTTAATAACCATTTTGTGGGTGAGCCGCGGTTTCCAGCGCCCAGCGTGTGGTGGAATTGGCAAAAATACGATGTTGGCTTTAACACGGATTTCGGAGAAAATATTCGCTTAACAATGGAATATAATATCAATAAATTTATACGTAATAAGCGCACCGAAGGAAATAATGAATTTTTACTTACGTTGCGCTTGCGATATGATTAATGGTTTAAAATATCAAAATAATGCGAACTCACTGTAAATTACTAGATTTCATAGAGATCTTCCAGTAGTTCGCCGACCGATTGATAACGATCTGCCGGATTTTTTGCAATAGCTTTACTAATCACTGCTTCCAAATAATCCGGCATATCCTTAACTAATTTTTTGAGTGACGTTGGCACTACCTTAAGGTGCATTTTCTCTAAGTCTTCAACTGTTCTAACTTCGTTAAAGGGCGGCTTTCCGCTAAAGATTGCATAAAGAATCAGACCAAGGGCATAGATATCTGTTCTTTGATCTAATTGCCCCCCAGCAAATTGTTCTGGCGCCATATATTTTGGGGTTCCCGCAACCACATTTGTCATGCGGCTTCCTTCGGAGCCTTTGATGGCATTGATATTCATGGCCAAACCAAAATCCATGATTTTTATAATGCCCTGTTTGTTAATCATCATATTCGACGGTTTTAAATCCCGATGAATAATGCCTTGATCATGTGCAGCTTTTATCGCGGCACAAATTTGTCGCGCCATGGCTAATCCGTTGCTAATGCTCATGGCGCCAGTTTTATCCAGCAATTGCGCCACATCGAATCCATGCACATATTCCATGGTAATTAAGTAACGCCCATTCCAAACACCAAAATCATAAGTGCGAACAATATTGCGGTGGGTAATGCGGCGAGCTAAACGAATTTCTTCTTTAAAAAATTCCGAGTTTCCTTGAGTAAAAATATTATCATGCAAGATTTTTAAGGCTAATAATTCACCTAGCTCGCGATCGTTCGCTAAATAAACATCCGCCATTGCCCCTGCACCCAAATGCTTGATTACATCATAGCGCTCATTCACCAGCATGCCGGGCTCTAAAAATACGGTGTGGGCATTGTTAGGTTGCTTGGCGGCGGAGGGATTTATATCATCAATTAACACATCTTGAATTTGTGTGTCTTGAATTATTTGTGAATTATAAAGGCTAGTTTCATTCTCCGAAAAATCTTGTTTGGTCGGGGTTGTATTCCGCAATGCGGTATTATCCATTTCCTGTTGCATGCTTACCGGCAGCTCAACGTTGATCAAATCAATATCATCGGAGAGTTGTGCTAGGTAGCTTTCCAGCTCTGCTTTTTCCTTTAATGTTTTGCCCATTTTTATAATGGCATCCTGCAACAAGTCAACTTCATCGTGAATGTCAATTCGCAGATCAGTATCAGGAAATTGACCATCTTGTATTTTTTTTGCAACCTTGACTAGTCTAACAATGGGTTTGGTAATTCGCGTTGCAATCATCCATGCGATCAGTGATGCCACCAATAAACATAAGAAACCAATCACATAAACTTGTTGTTGAACTTTTATAAACGGCATCATGAGTTCAGTGCGTGACGTCAATGCCATAATAAAGCCCAGATTTTCCCCATCAAAATTTGCCAGTGGCATAGCTATAGCAAAAAAATCGTCGTCGTTCAGTGTCATACTAAAATGCAATTGCATTTCTTTGGTGCTGTAAATACTATTCCATGATTCGGAATTCTGAGCAAAGTAATTCGTCAACCATTCATTCAGTTTATCGTTGGTATTGTACGAACTCTTTACACCGGTGATATTGCGATTGGCATCGCGAACAAATGCAAAAAATCCTATATCGCTGGCAGTCAGCGCATTAATTTCCCGAGCAATTTCCGGGGATAATTCATAAGCAAGCGCCAGAGTACCGCGAACAACATCGGAAGCAACATTATCTAGTACCGGAACTACAACGATTTGCAAGAGCTTATCCTGGCTAACAATAATTCCTCGTGTTATTTGACCCTTAAGTGCTTTGTCAAACAATGCGCTTTTTCCGAGCAGCGATTGACCTATAGCCTCTGGCCTGTCTGAACGAGCCAACACAACACCATTCTTGTCGGTAAAAAATAAAACATCAAAAGCCAAAGCCTTTTTAAATTCCAAACTTAAATCTTGCAGGGTTTCTGAGTCGGTATCAAATACAAGTGGTAAAACTCTGCCATCTTTTGCCAAGCTTCTGGCCGTTTCTTGAATAGTTTCAAACCGACTTTCTATTTTTGTGCGCAGTATTTGGCTGGACTGGTTTAGTGTCCTATTTATAGCTGTAGTTGCCGCACGATTCGCTTCCACACCTATGCGCCAGGAAGTAAAGAAAATTAATAGACCAAAGCCAACCAGCACTAAAAAGAATAATTTCGAGCGAATACCAAAGGTAAAATTATCATTATTTTTTTTCATTAATAGAACTCATCTTGAAATAAAGCGGACTTAACCTTGTAGGCTTCATCGTATTTATTTTTATGGGGAATGGGTACATAAGATTCGGTATCTAGCAAGATATCTTTCTTGGTGTGTAATCCTTGCAGGTTAACTATTTGTTGGATTTCGCCGCGTATATGCCAAGCGGATAATCGATATTCGCCAGCAGGTAAATTGTTGATTTCAAAAAAACCATTTTTATCGGTAATGTGCGAATAATTATGCTGGCTTACTGAAATAAAAAGAGCCATTTCAGGGTGAATATTACAATAGACTTTAACAACACCTGAAGTCTTGAAGGCAACTTTATTTGTCTTGCCCTCACCATAGGTTCCCAAATCAAAACGATTTTCCGCCGATGTTGAAAACACGTTGTGTTTAATTTTATCATTATTAGTAAAGCTGACCTGATCATTTTGTTTTATCGTCATTAGCTTTGGCATATAGGTTTTGTTTTGCATCTGAACTTCATATTGGTGTTTTTCCTGGTCCGCCACAAATTCCTCAGTAGTAGTTGTCGGTTCGAGGTTTACGATCACCCCTTCCGGCGAAAGCACTTCTCCATTTTTTCCAGTTACCTTGATCGTCCCGGAAAGCCCCACC
Organism: Gammaproteobacteria bacterium; assembly: GCA_043745725.1. GTDB lineage: Bacteria > Pseudomonadota > Gammaproteobacteria > Pseudomonadales > Cellvibrionaceae > Cellvibrio. The sequence goes on from JAYTSJ010000295.1 coordinate 3,801, forward strand.
AGAGCTTTTTTTGCAGTAGGCAGAGTTGGCGCTGAAGCGCTAGCCATTGCAATGGAAGAAGAGCTAAAGGCAAGCAGTGATTGATGCGACGCTCTTGCAGTACTTGAGAAAGAAGTTTGTATATTTGCTTGAATAGACGCAACTGAAGACTGCTGAGTCACGGTGTTTTTATGTTGCGCGCTTGATGCTGCAGGTAACAATAAGATCTTATTTGAAGGTGCACTAGATAAGCTTGAAGACTGCTGAATGACACTATTATTTATTGCGATTTTATTTGCCGCGGGGTTATTTATCGCAGGCTGATTATTTTTTGGAGATTCTGTCTCACAACCCGTTAATAAAAGTAGCGCGATTATGAGAGTTTTTAAATCGATCAAGCGATGGAGATATTTTTTTTTCATAAGGCTCTTACCTGTGTATAGCTTTCGAATTTTTCAAGATTGGTTTTACGTATTTTGTTCTTGTGCGCTGAGTTCTTGCATTAACATTTCAGAAAGTATTTAGCCTTGTGTTTTTGATTTTGGATCGAATGACTCATCTAACTGTGAATCTAAGTCGTCTTCTTTTTCTTCAATTTTTTCTAATAGAAAGTTATAGGTGTTTGGTTGAATAATCACGCCTATGATTTTTCCATTTTCGTCTTCAATGAGTATGTCTTCACCATCGAATGGATCTGGATTATTTATTTGATGAAGTAAGGTAGGCGGTAGTGTGCTTGCTTTTATCTTCATGTTGGCTCCTGTTGTTGTACGCAATCTACCGTACATGATGAGATGTATAAAACATGATGTATAAATATAACGTCAATCAGAATCAATTATTTTTTGCGGATACTAAATAATAAAAAACCCCAACTCTTTCGAGTTGGGGTTTTGTATTTGGTGGAGGCGGGGGGAGTTGAACCCCCGTCCGCCAGTACTCCCTCCTCGGCTCTACATGTTTAGGTCCGTTGATTGATTTAACCGATATCAGCCCAACAGGCAGGACGATACAAGCGATCCTATTAAGTTTTAGCAGCGCCGCCCTAGGCTTGCTTTGCTGCGATCCAGTTCTATATGACGGGCTTTAGCGCGGTACTGGCACCTTGCTCAAGACCGCTAGCAGCAATTAAGCTGCTAGAGCGTAAGAATCGTCGTTTGCGACTATTCAAGTACAGCTTTGGATTAACGTGATTGGCTGTCCTCACGACATGCACCTCGGGCTTTGTTACCAGCGTCGAATCCATAACGCCCCCAGTCGCCTTGTTTGAAGATCAAACAGGGCGATTGGGGTTATTGTAGGTGGTTAAGGGTAAGGAGTCACTCATTAAATGACTGTCTTTTTTTTGGAAGGGTGGTTAAGGCTTGCTGGGCTCAAGTCGTAGTTCAAGGCGGTTGTGGCCTTGTGCAACCGTATTCCAGGTTTTTGCGCTGAGTGATTGTTTGCGTTCAGGGTAATTATCGGGTTCGCTCAGGGTATTAATTACAATGCGGATAGCTTTCTCCGGTTTTTGATCAAGGCCGTTTAGCGCGCTTTCAACTTCATGTTTGTACTGTTCCATAACACGATCCAGCCCGTACATTTCATTGGTGGTAATGCAGTTGCCCATGGTTTGGCTTTCATTGGCGAGCTGTCCCTGACCAAAATTGTCGATAATGAGGCAAAAGTTTCCCACGTAAATGTTGATCCAGGCACTACCTCTGAAGCCTTTCGTAATAATGCGATTTAACAGTTCATACAGGCGAATGACAGTTTTTGCGTCGATACTATTTTGATTGAAGGGCAGAGTAGCGGTCTGATTGAATGTCCAGGCCAAGTCGCTAAGGTAGGCACCGTCCGGGTGTTTGGGTAATTCTGCAACTTGTTGTGTTGAGGCAGCGGCGAGGGCAGGTACTACCAGTGCTTTTTGTTCAGCTATAGCCGCTAGTTGCTCGCTAAATTTTTGTTGTTGTTCTTGCCCCTGGGTTAGGCCGTCACTGACTTTAATCAGGTAAAAAGCAATAATAATTAATGCGGCAAACATCAGTATTTTGATAAGGAGTGACCAGATACTATCACTAGGCTCCGGGGGTGTTGCCAGCAGCGGTTCTGGCTGAGCATGCTGATGTTCAAGCATTTCACTGAATTCTTGCTTAATATTTTTCTTTAATCCCTGTAACTCACGTACGACTCTCGTGGTGATAAAGCGGCTGCTGTCTTCTAATGTGTGTTCCATGTGGCTGAGGCGTAACTCTAGATTTCGTGCTTGTTCGACGCTTGCTTTATTAGGTGTTCTGCGTTCGGCATTGTAATTGCCAACATCGATAGCTTTAGGCGCTGGAGCCGGTATCTCGATAGGTGCAGCGACGTTATCGGGCTCATTTTTCTTGTCATCTTTACGATAAAGATGGATTGTTTGCATTACGTTGGATAGTTCGGTGGCGGTAATAGTGTCTTTGCTCACTACATCCAGGGCACCGAGGGCGCGTGCCTGACCGGTGTAGACATCGCCACTTTTGGAGGTGTACATAATGACCGGAATCATCGCAGTTTCGGGGTGCGATTTAATAATCTGCAGCGCGCGAAACCCATCCATACCTGGCATCAAGTGATCCATAAAGATCACATCCGGGACGTGGGTTGCGAGATAACGTAGTGCTGCTTCACCGGAGTCGACCGAATCTGTATCCAGATTGTAGGGGCGTAGCATTTTTTTCAGGCGATATTGAGCAGTTGTAGAGTCATCAACAATAAGCGCGCGTTTGTTTGTCATGCGATCTATTCCGTGAAAAGTCGTTATAGGTATAGGGCAACTATCTGAGGTAACTATCTCTATCTATAGGTTAGTAAACATAAGATTAGCAAACATAAGATTAGCAAGCATATAGAGTAACAAATAACTACTTTGAGGATGAAACTCAAATCACAATAAAATAATAAGAATCCTCAATATCATCTCATATTGCTGTGTTTGTGGTTTATTTTCAAATGTTAGCGAAGGGAAGTCGTTTAGGATAACGGTTTGCTAACCTGGGGCTCAGGTAGAAAAAGTGTGATTTTTACACACTCAAATAACGCTGTACCAAATCGTCGTTCAGCTCGGCAATGGGGCCGGTGGCAACCATATTACCTTTTTCCATAATAAAAAAATCATCAGCCACGCGACGGGCGAAGGGCAGCTTTTGTTCAACCAATAAAACCGTTAAGCCAAATTCACGGTTGAGCTTGCGGATAACGTCGCCTATATCGCGCACAATATTAGGTTGAATGCCTTCAGTAGGTTCGTCGAGTATTAATAATTTGGGGTCAAGTACGAGTGCGCGGCCAATGGCAAGTTGCTGTTGCTGGCCGCCAGACAAGTCCCCACCACGGCGATGTTTCATTTCTTTTAATACCGGAAATAATTCGTAAATATGCGTGGGGATGTTACGTAATTTATCGGCGCGTGCACCCAGCGATATTGTTAAATTTTCTTCAACAGTAAGCAGCGGAAAAATTTCCCGCCCTTGCGGTACATAACCAATGCCTGCACGTGCACGCATTTCAGTGGCAAGTTTGTTGATGTTGCGGGAATTAAACTCGATGCTGCCATCGCGCACGGGCAAGATGCCAGTAATAGATTTGAGCAGTGTGGTTTTGCCTACGCCATTGCGGCCAATTAAACAGCCGCAGGTACCCTGTTTCAGGTGCAGTGACAAATCCCACAGAATATGGCTTTGGCCGTAATATTGATTAATATTTTTTATCTGCAGCACGCGCTTATTCTCCTAAATAAACTTCAATGACTTTCGGATCATTTTGTACTTGATCCATAGTGCCTTCGGTTAATACCGAACCCTGGTGCAATACGGTTACCTTACGCGCAATAGAGCGGACAAATTTCATATCGTGTTCCACTACAATGACGGAATGTTTTCCTGCGAGTGATAATAATAATTCTGCAGTTTTTTCGGTTTCTTCTCCCGTCATCCCCGCAACCGGCTCGTCGACTAATAGTACGCGCGGGCTTTGCATTAAGAGCATGCCAATTTCTAACCATTGTTTTTGTCCGTGCGAAAGTGCGCCGGCATTTTTGTAGCGCAATTCAGCGAGACCAATTTGTACTAATACTTCATCGATATGATAGCGCTGTGATGCAGTGAGTGATTTGCTGAGCGTCCACCACACGCGTTTATCGGATGCGGTTGCCAATTCCAGATTTTCGTAAATAGTTAATGCTTCAAAAATGGTAGGTTTTTGAAATTTACGGCCAATGCCACCGCGGGCAATTTGGTGTTCTGATAATTCAAGCAAATTAATTTGTTGGCCAAAATACACGCTGCCAGAATCGGGTTTTGTTTTTCCCGTAATGACGTCCATCATGGTGGTTTTGCCAGCACCATTAGGGCCAATAATGCAGCGCAATTCACCATCATCCACATAAAAATTCAGATTATTTAATGCGCGAAAACCATCAAAGCTAACACTTACGCCTTCCACGTATAAAATTGTGCGATGGGTGACGTCCAGCGGCGCGCCAAAATTAGCTATAGCTTCACTGGAGTTATCAAAACTTACACTGAAGTTAGGATCTTTTACTGGCAATACCTGTTTCGCGCGGGCAAGAATATTCATATTGATTTTTCATCCCCAATACTTGATGCAGAATTAATAATAGTTTCCGAATTTACTGTAAGATTTTGCGGTGCTGATTCAGTTTTTTTGATGCGATTAAATAAACCTACCAAACCTTTAGGCAGTAATAAGGTGACTAAAACAAACAGTGTACCTAAGGCAAACAACCATGTTTCCGGGGAGCAAGAAGTAAAAATAGTTTTACCATAATTAACCGTAAAGGCTCCCACTATGGCGCCAAATAAAGTACCGCGTCCGCCGGTAGCAACCCACACGACTAATTCAATTGAATTAAGCGGTGAAAACTCACCGGGGTTGATGATGCCAACTTGCGGAACATATAAAGCGCCCGCAATTCCCGCTAATATGGATGAGAAAACAAATAGCCAGAGTTTATAGGATTCAATTTGATAACCACAAAAACGTGTGCGAGTTTCTGCGTCGCGAATGGAAATAACAATACGTCCAAAACGTGACGTAACAATATAGCGGCAGGCAAGATAAGCCATTATTAATGCGAGCCCTGAGGTTAAAAATAAAATAATTCTTGTGCTATCGGCAGTAATCGCAAGTCCGGCAATTTCTTTGAAGTCGGTGAGGCCGTTGTTGCCGCCGAACCCCATTTCGTTACGGAAAAAAGCGAGCATAAGTGCATATGTTAGCGCTTGAGTAATAATTGAAAAATAAACACCGGTAACCCGTGAACGAAATGCTAGCCAGCCAAATATAAAAGCGAGTAAACCGGGAATTAACATCACCATCAATAAGGCAAACCAAAAATGATCGAAACCAAACCAGTACCAGGGTAAATGTTCCCAATTTAAAAATACCATAAAGTCAGGTAGCTCGGCGTTACCATATTGGCCGCGGCTGCCAATTTGACGCATTAAATACATGCCCATTGCATAGCCGCCCAGCGTAAAAAAAGCACCCTGGCCGAGTGATAAAATGCCGCAGTAACCCCAAATTAAATCTACGGATAATGCCAGCAAGGCATAGCATAAAAATTTTCCGAGTAATGTCACGGCAAAAGTAGAGATATGCAATACTGATGTTTCGGGTACGGCAAGATTTAAAACGGGAACTATAAGCATGGCGATAGCAATCAACCCCAATACCCATATTCCACCGCGATCATTTAATAACAAGCGTTTTATTAGCATGCAATTCTCTTGAACAATATTGGTTAGCTTTCAACGTTCTTATGTAGGTTGGTGCTGAGCCCGCGAAGCCCAACACGACCATCTACCAGCACAAACAAAATTATAAATATTTCTCCATTTGCATTTGTGCGCATTTTGATGCTTGGAATGTTGGGCTTCGCGGGCTCAGCCCAACCTACGGTCTTTGCAGCCCAACATGTCCATCATTAATTACAAACCATAAAAATATAATGCGATACCTGTTGTGTTTTAAAATTGTGTTGTGCTGGTTTGTGAGGGCGAAGTGTTCGGCTTTGCAGCCCAACCTACGGTTCTATTAATCTGCCGCTGCACGACCTTTTTGTGGAAATAAACCTTTGGGTTTTTTCTGAATAAATAAAATGAGTAACACCAGCACTAACACTTTTGCGAGTACTGCGCCGGCGTAGGGTTCTAAAAATTTATTGAGAATACCCAAGCCCATTGCGCCCACCAGAGTGCCCCATAAATTGCCAACACCGCCAAATACCACCACCATAAATGAATCAATAATATAAGCCTGGCCGAGGTTAGGGCCAACGTTAGTTAATTGCGAAAGTGCAACCCCAGCTATTCCAGCGATACCAGAGCCTAAACCAAAAGTCATTGCATCTACCCAGTTGGCGCGCACGCCCACCGCGCGTGCCATAATCCGGTTTTGCGAAACGGCGCGAACTTTTAAGCCGAGCGACGTTTTTTTAAGAATGGCTAACAACATAAAAAATATCGCAATACTAAATAATAAAATAAATAAACGATTGTAAGTGATCGAAAGAATTGGATTAAATACCAATGAGCCGCTCATCCACTCAGGCAAGCTTACCGCGCGGTTTAAGGGTGTAAAAATTGAGCGTGCTGCTTGTTGCAAAATTAAACTAACACCAAACGTAGACAGTAATGTTTCCAATGGGCGGCCGTATAAAAAGCGAATAACACAACGCTCAATAATAATGCCTACAATACCTGCAACAACAAAAGCTGCGGGTACTGAAATAAGTAAACTGTAGGCGAGTTGATGGGGAAAAAGTTGTTGCACAACCCAGGTGGTGTAAGCACCTATCATCATAAGTTCACCATGCGCCATATTAATAACGCCCATGACGCCGAAGGTAATCGCTAAACCAATTGCAGACAATAAGAGCACTGAGCCCAAACTCAAACCAAAAAATACATTTTCACCAAAACGGTAATACCCAATTTTATTGTCGATGACTTTGAGTGCATGATCTGCTTCAGTGCGTACCTCTTCGCTGGCATCGCTACTGGCAGCTTGTGTGAGTGCAGTGCGTGCCTCTTGCTCTAGCGATCCACGTAAACTTGTAACGGCGTCAAGGCGGATTTTTTCTTCGCTATTTTGTAAATTGAAAACAGCTAAAGCGACTTTAATGGCGCCACGCATACTTTCGTCTTTTTCAATGTTGATTTGGTTGCTCAGGAGTTTGGCAGTACTTTCATCCAAGCCATCGCCCATTAAGCGTTTAACGGCTGCCAGACGAACGTTAATGTCGCTGTGATTAAGGTTTAATTGTGCGAGCAAAGTACTGAGCTGATTGCGCAAACTATTATTGATGGGAATCCGTTTGTATTCTGCGGCCAGTTCTTCACTAATGGTGGTATGGGTTAATACATCAATCAGTGTTTCATTTTCCTGGCGAATACCAAGTTGATATTGCGGATTGGCGGTTAGTTTACCTTGTTGTAATGCCGTAATAATTTCTATGCTGCGGCTATCATTGAGTGCCGCTAATTTTGTTAACGTATTGGCACGATCGGCCAAGCTCCCTTGAGGAATTTGTTCCAGTAGTTGATTAAAACTTTCAGGTGCAGTTTGGGAAAAGCTGTACTGAGAAAATATTGAAAAAATCAAAATAGAGGTAACTAAATAAAGCCGCATCAACCATCTGCATGATAGATAATTATTTGGTTTTAAGGCTAATAATGCCATGTGCTTATCTCTTATCTCAACGTCTTCCTCGCGCAGCAAGAGTGACGATGAATTAATGTAAAGTAATGCTATAAAATTATAAATAATTAAAAAAGTCCATCCATGGACTTCAAGCGCTTACTTGGCTGCAGCACCTAAACATTTTTTAGTTTTGGTGTTGTAGTTACCGCATTTCAACGTAATCCAATCGGATGTTAAATCTTTGCTGCCTTCAAGATAATCAGACCACGCATCTCCTGGTACCAGAGCATCAGTTTTAGATACAGTGAGGAATTGTCCATCTTCCTGAATTTCACCAATTAATACGGGTTTAGTGATGTGGTGGTTAGGCAGCATTTTGCTTATACCGCCGGTTAAATTTGGTGCTTCCAGTCCTACCATTGCATCAATTACTTTATTGCTATCGGTGGTGCCAGCTTTAGTAACCGCTTTAACCCACATATTGAAACCGATGTAATGCGCTTCCATCGGGTCGTTGGTTACACGCTTTGGATTTTTAATAAATGCTTTCCACTTGGCAATAAATTCTTTATTGGCAGGAGTGTCAACACTCATAAAATAATTCCATGCTGCCAGGTGTCCTACCAATGGTTTGGTATCAATACCAGAAAGCTCTTCTTCGCCCACTGAGAATGCAACTACAGGAATAGTTTCAGCGGTAATTTTTTGGTTTGCCAATTCGCGATAGAAAGGTACGTTAGCATCGCCATTGATGGTAGAAACTACAGCCGTTTTTTTACCAGCAGAACCAAATTGTTTAATGCTTGAAACAATATTTTGCCAGTCAGAATGGCCAAACGGTGTGTAGTTGATCATGATGTCTGCTTGCGCTACACCTTTTGCTTTTAAGTAGGCTTCAAGAATTTTATTGGTAGTACGTGGGTAAACATAATCTGTACCCGCTAATACCCAACGTTTTACTTTGCCTTCTTTCATTAAATAATCAACAGCAGGAATAGCTTGTTGGTTAGGCGCCGCACCGGTGTAAAATACATTGCGTGAAGATTCTTCACCTTCGTATTGCACCGGGTAAAATAAAATTCCGTTTAATTCTTCAATAACGGGCAATACAGATTTGCGCGATACTGAAGTCCAGCAACCGAAAATTGCAGCTACTTTATCTTTCTCGATAAGTTCGCGGGTTTTTTCGGCAAACAATGGCCAGTTGGAGGCAGGGTCAACAACCACAGCTTCAAGTTTTTTACCCAGCAAGCCACCTTTTTTATTTTGCTCGTCAATCAACATCAGCATGGTGTCTTTCAGCGTCGTCTCTGAAATCGCCATCGTGCCCGAGAGTGAGTGAAGTACGCCGACTTTAATAGTCTCAGCTTTAACGGGCTCAGCCGCTTCCGCGCTAAAAGAGGCGATAGTGATGCCGCAGGCGATACCGAGTGCCCCGACGTGTTGTGCTAGTTTTTTCAGCTTCATGGGTGTTCTCCGATTTATGCATGGGTTTAAGTAATACAAGTTTCTACTTTTTGGTGCTGCTTTTTTATTCTTCATTCTCACGCACAATGATAAAAGTGTGGCTACGCGTGAGAATGTCGATAAATTTTTTGTCAAACGATGAAAAGTATTTCGTGAGCAATGGCAAAATCATTCATCATGGTGTTGTAATTGCTGTGCTTCATAGAGCATATGCAAGGTAATTTTTCGCACTTCAGCTTTACTGGCCTCTATATGAGTTTTCAATAAACTTTTTGCATCTTCTGCGCGTCGTTCAATAATGGTACGTAAAATTTTTGCATGTTCTTCATAGGTGGCTTCTATACGTTTTTGTTGCGTAAAGTCGATGCGGCGAATAATGCGCAAACGTTCAGAAATATCGTGATGGATGCGCGCCATTTCAGCATTGCCAGTTGCTTCTACCAGTTGCTCATGAAAGCGTTCATCTAATGCACAAACGCTTGGGCCATCTTCTAATCGATCTTCAGGTTTTACTAGCCAGATACGCTTTAAATCATCGAGCACTGGTGCAGGATCCATTTCACATAATTTTTTGACAGTTGCCAATTCCAATACGATACGTACATCATAAAGTTGTTCAAACTGATTGAAATCAAAAGGGTTAACTTGCCAACCACTGCGAAACGATACATCGACAAAACCTTCACGCTGTAAACGTGTTAAGGCTTCGCGCACGGGAGTACGACTTGCAGCAACGCGTTCGGCAATTTCGTTTTCACTGAAGCGATCTCCCGGCAGTAAACGAAACGAAAAAATATCCTGTTTTATTTTTTGATAAATTTGTTCAGTTAAGTTGGTTCGCGGCTCAACCGACTTCTTTTTTAGTTTTTCGTTTTTAATTAATTTCATAGGGGTAACCTGTAAAAATTAGGCCTCAAGCACCAATAATAAATCGCCAGCATTGACTTGTGTGCCGGGAGTGCAATGAATGGTGCTGACTTTTGCCGCACGGTCTGCATACACTGAAAATTCCATTTTCATGGCTTCAACAATTAATAAAGGTTGATCAATTTCTACCATTTGGCCGGGTTCGACGAGTAGCTTCCAAATATTACCGCTGATATCAGCAGTAATTCCGTGACCATTAATTTCAATAGGATTGGTGTTGATATTTACTTGCAGTGCGGCATCTACTTGCTGTTCTTCATCGGCTTGCCAGCGCGCAACTTCGGTAGTGAACGCAGCCTGTTGCTTGGCTTTAAAGTCGGCAATGCTTGGGGCGTTTGCGTGTAAGAATTTTTCGTGTTCGGCCAGGCTGAAAAAATCCTCTTCAATACGTAGATTCAATCGGCCTTCGCGGAAAGCTTCGCGTTGTATCGTCAGCTCAGCTTCGGTAACGAGGTAATAGCGCACACGGTCAAAAAATTTCAATAGCCAGGGTTCGCTATTTTTGAAATCAGAATTCTTTAAAAATTTATTCCAGATGGGAAGTGTGCGGCCAATCAATTGATAGCCGCCCGGTGAATCCATGCCATAAATACACATATAAACACCGCCAATTCCGACAGTGCCTTCAGCCGTGTAAGTACGCGCTGGATTGTATTTTGACGTGAGTAAGCGATGGCGCGGGTCTACCGGTACTGCGCAAGGTGCGCCGAGATAAACATCGCCTAAACCGAGCACCATATAGCTGGTGTTAAAAACAATATCGCGTACCTGATCTACAGAATCCAGGCCATTGATACGCCGAATAAATTCGGTATTGCTAGGCAGCCAAGGGGCTTTATCGCGCACTGATTGGCGGTAACGCGAAACTGCATCCAGGGTAGCGGAATCTTCAAATGCCATGGGTAAATATACGATACGGCTGGGCACTTTTATATCGCGTGCATCGCCGAGCTTTGTTTCAATCGTCAATAGTTTTGCTACTAATGCTTGTTGGTGAATGACGCGGCTATCGTAATTAATTTGCAGTGAGCGTACACCGGGTGATAATTCAATGATGCCATTAATCGGTTCGGCTTTTAACGCTTCCATCAATGCATGCACACGCAAGCGCAAACTTAATTCTAAAATATTGTCACCGTATTCGAGCAGAATATATTTGTCGCCAGCCTGGCGATAACTGACTAAAGGGCGACTAGCTTCTGGCGGTAATGACGCTAAAATGCAATCTGAAATTGTTGCTACAGGTTTAACTACCGGAGTTAGTGAAACTGTTGGTTGTACACATAAAGTTTCAATTGCTTTATCTGCTGCTAATTCCAGTGCAAGCGCCGAATTAAAACTTAATTGTTTGAAGCGAATTTTATCGCCGGGTTTTACCTGGCCAACTTTCCATAGCTCTGCTTTGACGATAGTCACGGGGCAAACAAATCCACCGAGGCTGGGGCCATCTTTGGTGAGAATAACCGGCATATCGCCGGTGAAATTAATTGAGCCTACAGCGTATTCGGTATCGTGAATATTGGATGGATGTAAACCTGCTTCACCACCGTCACTGCGTGTCCATGTTGGTTTGGGGCCGTTTAAGCGAATACCCAAACGATTGGAGTTGTAGTGCACCTCCCACGCCGTATTAAAAAACATTTCTATGGCATCGGTAGTAAAAAAATCCGGTGCGCCGTGAGGCCCATAGAGCACGCCAATTTCCCACTCATTCGGATAGTCAGGAATCAGACCGGCAGGTGCAGTAGAAGGTGAGAATATCGGAGCGGGTGTAGTGCAAGCTGCAATTGCTGGATTGCTAATGGGCAGCATATCAGTTGCGCGCAACGTGCGACCAGCGTGGCCGCCAAATTGACCCAGTGCGAAAGTAGAGCGGCTGCCTAAATAAACCGGAACATCAAAACCATTGCGCACGGCAAGATAAGAACGGCAGCCGCTTTCCGCTTTCCCGACTTCTAATATTTGTCCGGCTTTTACAACAATAGGTGACCAGAAATGAATAAATTCGCTGTCTAGTTTTGCGGGAGATTTTGCTCCTGTCAGCGCAATAATTGCATCAGTATGAAAACGCAATTTCGGACCAATTAATGTAATTTCAAGCGCAGCTGCATCGCTGTGATTGCCAACGATGCGATTCGCTAAACGAAATGCGTAATCATCCATGGGGCCGGAAGGTGGAACACCAACACTCCAATAACCCACGCGTCCCGGGTAATCTTGAATGCTGGTATAAGTACCCGGTTGAATGACTTCTATAACGGGTGCTCGATAGCTAAAGCTCGCTAATTTATTGGTGGCTACATCGCCACTGACAAAAAAATCAGTGTTAATAATTTGGCGTAAATAATCAAGGTTAGTGGCAATACCTGCAACACAGGTTTCAGCTAAGGCCGCGGACATCTTAGCAATCGCATCCGCACGATTTTTTCCATGCACAATAATTTTTGCAATCATTGGATCGTAGTAAGGTGATACTTCCGTGCCCGTTGAAACCCAGGTATCAATTCGTGCTGATTGCGAAAATTCTACATGGGTTAATATACCTGGTGACGGCTGAAAATCACGCACAGGATCTTCAGCATACAAACGCACTTCAATGGCGGCGCCTCTGGGTGTTATTTCAATATCCAGTTTTGGTGGTTCACCTGCGGCAGTAAGAATCATCCACTCCACCAAATCTACGCCGGTGCAAGCTTCAGTAATTGGATGTTCAACTTGCAGGCGAGTATTTACTTCTAAAAAATAAAATGCATCGCGTGCACCATCGTAAATATATTCAATGGTGCCTGCGGAGCGATAGCCTACTGCTTCGCCTAAACTTTTTGATGCGGCTAATAATTTTTCACGGGTAGCCGTGGGCAAATTGGGTGCGGGTGTTTCTTCAACTACTTTTTGATTGCGGCGTTGCAGCGAACAATCGCGCTCGCCAAGTGCAAGCACATTACCTTTGCCATCGCCAAAAATTTGCACTTCAACGTGACGCGCGTTATCTACAAAACGTTCGAGAAAAACTCCACTGTCGCTAAAAAAGTTTTGCCCTAAACGTTTGACGGTATCAAATGCTTCAATTAAAGCAGGTTCATCATTACAGCGTGTTAAGCCAATGCCGCCACCGCCTGCTGTGCTTTTTAGCATGACGGGATAGCCGAGCTTCGCAGCAGATGCAACAGCCTCGGCAATAGAGGCTAATAAACCTGTACCGGGCGTTAGGGGTACGCCAGCTTGCTCAGCAATTTCACGTGAGGTATGTTTTAAACCGAAGCGTCGGATTTGGTCGGGTGTGGGTCCGCAAAAAGCAATGCCGGCTGCTTCACATTGCTCACAAAATTTTGCATTTTCAGAAAGAAAACCATAGCCGGGAATAATTGCCTGAGCACCGGTTTCGCGTGCGGCCGCTAAAATTTTATCGACTTGTAAATAACTTTCAGCGGCTGTATTGCCGCTTATACACACCGCTAAATCGCATGCGCCAACGTGAGCGGAGTTGCGGTCAGCATCAGAATAAACGGCAACTGATTTAACGCCCATATTTTTTAACGTCTTCGCGATACGAACAGCAATTTCACCGCGATTTGCAATTAATACTGTGTGAAACATTTTCTTCTCCGACGATTAATTTTTATGTCGATACGCGTTATTTTTGTAACGATTTTATGTAAGCGCGCCATCCACCTAAATGTGTAATATCAGTTGCATCTTTCACTGCAGCGCCTTCACAAATAAAACCTTTTACTTCGCGGCCGTCATGCAGTCTTAGTGTTCCTATGCCGAGCGGCGCGGGAATTAGTGCCACAAAGCTGCCAAAATTCTGCAAAGGCACATCCCACAGTTCCACAATAATTTCCGCGCCTGACGAATTTTCATCGCCGCGAATTAATCCGGGTTTTGGTGGGGTCGTGTTGGGTAAGGCAAATAAACGGTAGTTACTTGCGGTGAAGGTGTTTTCTACAAACACAGCATGACGTTCAATTAATTGCGTATTCAGTGGCATGCCAGTTAAATGTGCGCCAACTACAGCAAGCCGAACATAACCTTCGGGAGGAATATTTTTTGTAAACAGAGTAGGTGCTTTGCGATTGGTTATGCCTAGATTTAAATCTGCATTCACTTGCCACATTTTTCCAAATTTAATTAATGCCGCATCTTGCCATGCCTGAGCAATTAAAGTGATGCCAAAAGGTAGACCGTCAGTGCGCATGACGGCAGGTAGTGCGAGTGCTGAACAATCGGCAAGGTTAACAAAATTAGTGTAGGTGCCGAGCTGGCTGTTAACTCCAATAGGGTCGATATTCACTTCATCAATAGTAGGTAAGCGCGGTGATGTGGGTACAAGAAGCGCATCGACACCGCGCATTAATATTTGAATTTCTCGTACTAAATCTGCGCGTTTATATTCTGCAACAAATGCATCAGTCGCCGAAAATGTGGTGGCCTTTTCGATAATAGTACGTACTACATCATTCATATCATCCGCATGCTCTTGCATAAAGTTTGCAATGGCTGCGTAGCGCTCTGCCACCCAGGGGCCGCCATACAATAATTGTGCGAGAGTAAACATGGGTGTGAAATCAATCGTAATAAGTTCAACACCCAGTGCCGACATATTCGCGAGCGATAATTTCCATGCCGCCTCTGATTCCTTATCGCCAAACCAGGCCGGTGATGCAGGAATACCAAAGCGTGGTTTGCTCGGGAAATAAATTGCGGGTGTTGATGGTGTGCGGGAATAACTATCGCTTGCGTCAAACCCTTCCAGCACCTTGGCCACAAGTTCTGCATCATTCACGGTTAATGCAAATACGGAAACGCAATCAAGGCTGCGACATGCGGGCACAACACCTTGGGTGCTAAAGCGTCCTTTGGTTGGCTTTAATCCCACAATATTATTGAAACTTGCCGGTACCCGGCCAGAGCCAGCGGTATCCGTGCCCAAGCTAAATGGTACTAAGCCGCGCGCAACACTGGTAGCCGAACCAGAGCTTGAACCACCGGAAATATATTCGGCGTTAAAAGGGTTGGGCACGCTGCCATAAGGCGAACGCGTGCCCACTAGGCCAGTGGCAAATTGATCGAGATTGGTTTTTGCCAGCACAATTGCGCCCGCAGCACGGAGTTTGCTAACTGTTGTGGCGTCGTTTTTGGGAATATTCGTAAATGCAGGGCAGGCCGCAGTGGTAGGAATAGCGGCTAAATCAATATTGTCTTTTACAACATAGGGCACGCCATAGAGAGGTAAGGTGAGTGCATCAGGTGTGTTTTCAAGCGCATCAAGTTGAGCATCTAACTCGTTGGCTGAAAGTATGTAAATCCACGCCGAATCATCGGCGTCTAAGCTATTGCGCAAAGTATGTAATACCTCGCGTAGAGAAATATGTTGGCTGCAATAGGCATTCTGCCACTCACCAATTGTCCAACCGAGCGTTGTTGTCATTATTGTGCCTGCTTATTTGAATCCCATTAAGGGCGCTTAAACTTCATCTTGAATACAAGATTGTATTTTTAGCTTGAGCAGAAACCATGCCAGATGAAATGTGAAGGTGAGGGTGGCAGACTCCGTTCTTAAAAACTATTTATAAATCAATTGGTTATGGGTAGGATAATTTTGATCGTCATACAGTTATTGAATTATGAGGTGGTAAATCGTTGCGCTGAATTCGTGCGGAGGGTTTTAAATGGGAGCCTAAAGTGGTGCGTAACGGCGCTTAAATTAACAATTCGGTTAATGAGTTGGTTGATTGGTTTTGCAGAGCCATGTTGTGTATTTAAACGTGAGAGAATTAGCTTTAAATATCCTTGCACCCTGTAAACTAGCCATCTCATTTTTTGTGTTATTGCCGTGGCATTGAAAATAAATTATTAGTTGTAAGTTATTTTTAAAGAAATTATTTTGGATGTTATTTATGACCATGAATTGGAACCAACTTCTCTGCGCTGAGCGC
>JAYTSJ010000296.1:0-4728 GCA_043745725.1 Gammaproteobacteria bacterium
GATGTAGGTAATACTATCTGGCACCTTAGCGAAAATTAATTCAACACCATGAGCCCTAAACATGATTAGAAAAGCATAATTAGAAAAATGAGTTGCACAGTTTTTATAAATAGTTTTTATAAATAGTTTTCATCAAAATTTTTGAGGAGCAAAATGACCGACGCGAGTTTTAGCATTGACAGCCACAATACGGAATGCACGTTACATATCAGTGGCGACTGGCACTTGGGTAAAACTCCCGACGGCACTGCGATCTATACAAATATTCCTAACGACTGCAAAAAAATTACTATATCAACAAAAGAGGTCGGCACCTGGGATTCCAGCCTGGCAATAGAGCTGTTGCAATTAGTGCGCTGGTGCGCTGGTAAAAAAATTAATTTAAATACCTCAGCCACACCCGAGGGTATACAACAATTATTAAACCTTGCCATTGCCGTTCCCAGTTATGAATCTAACACTAATAAAAAATCAAATGGCCTAGTCCAAAAACTTCATCAAGACATAGAAGATTTGGGCAAAGAAGTTCGCGCCACATTTATTTTTATCGGCAACACTGCCTTGGCATTTCAGCAATGGTTACTCGGTAAAGCTAAAACACGGCGCAGCGATCTTTTATTTTTTATCGACCAGGCAGGCCCCAAAGCCTTACCGATTGTCACCTTGATTAGCCTGTCTGTAGGGATGATTCTCGCATACTTAGGCTCAGTGCAATTGCGCCAGTTAGGCGCGCAAGTCTATGTAGCAAATTTAGTTTCTATTGGCATGGTGCGCGAAATGGGCGCACTCATGACTGCAATTATTATTGCTGGTCGCACTGGCGCTGCCTATGCAGCGCAACTCGGCACTATGCAAGTCAATGAAGAAATTGATGCGCTTAAAACCATGGGCATTTCCAGCATGGAATTTTTAGTATTACCACGCTTACTCGCATTAATTTTTATTATGCCCTTACTCTGCATTTATGCAGATCTTATCGGCATGGCGGGTGGTGCACTTATCGCATTAGGCATGGATGTAAGCTTCAATCAATATATTTTGCAAACGCAAGGCGCGGTAGATTGGGCAGATATTTTTATCGGCTTATTTAAAAGTATGATCTTTGGCATTTTAATTGCGACAGCCGGTTGTCAGGCGGGTTTAAATTGTGGGCGCAGCTCAACCGCTGTTGGTGTAGCCACTACTAATGCAGTAGTTAAAGCCATTGTCTATTTAGTGATGGCCGATGCCGCGTTCAATGTACTGTTTGATAAGTTGGGAATTTAACCATGACAATTGCAGCCTATATTGCTAAAAACCCGAGTGCCGTAAAAGACGAACCATTTGTAGCCGTGCGCGATCTCACCATTAGTTATGGCGATAGAATTATCCAGCAAAATTTAAACTTCGATATCAAAAAGAACGATATATTTTTTATTATTGGCGGCAGTGGTTCAGGTAAGACCACCTTACTGAAAAGTATGATTGGCTTGCTACCGCCCATTCAAGGTGAAACACTTTATGGAGGCACTAATTTTTATAATGCCAATGACACTACCCAGCTGGAATTATTAAAAAGCTGGGGCATAACCTATCAATCAGGTGCGCTATTTTCCAGCATGTCAATTGCAGAAAATGTGGCCCTGCCCTTGCAGCTATATACCGACTTATCAGAAAAACAAATTGCTGAAACCGTCGCTTACAAATTAGCGTTGGTCGGCCTTTCCGGCTTTGAAACATTTTATCCCGCAGAATTAAGTGGTGGCATGCACAAACGTGCTGGCCTTGCTCGCGCTCTGGCATTAGACCCAAAATTATTATTTTTTGATGAACCCTCCGCAGGCTTGGACCCTATCAGCTCATTACGCCTCGATCAATTAATTGTGCAAATTTGCCAAGCGTTAGATTCTACCGTGATCATTGTATCCCACGAATTGCCAAGCATCTTATCCATAGGCACCAATGGCGTTATTTTAGATGCGCAAGCTAAAACCATGCTCGATAGCGGTGACCCAAAACAAATGTTAATACATAGTAAAGAGGAAAAAGTGCGTCAATTTTTAAATCGCGCAGAAAATACAACGACAAAGGCTACTAAAAACAATGAAGAGCAAAAAACATGACAAGTATTGAAAAGGCACCCACTCATTCTCCAACCAAAACCAATGCATCGTTTACGATAGGAGCATTTATTGTCGGAGCTATAGCGTTAGTATTTGTTGCACTATTATTTTTTTCTGGCGGGCGTTTATTCACCCACAAAGAACGCGTAATAATGTATTTCGTTGGCTCTGTGCAAGGCTTACAAATAGGCGCACCGATTAAATTGAAAGGTGTGGTACTTGGCGAAGTTACCGACATTCAAATTAATTTTCAAAATGATGATAAATCTATCACTACACCACAAACTATAATCACCGCCGTCACTGCCGAATTAGTCATGCAACGTATTAATCGTCAGGGTGCTAACGCCAAAGGTGAATTTTTTAATGAAGCCATTCAAAATGGATTGCGAGCACAACTTAATTTCCAAAGTTTTTTAACGGGGCTTTTATATATTGAGTTGGATTTTTATCCCAAAACACCTGTAGTACTTTATCAACTACAAAACGAATATCGCGAGCTACCGACTATTGCGACTGAATTTGAAGAAATATCCAAAATTGTACAAGAAATAGATTTTAAAGGCCTAGTCAAAAATCTCGATCATCTAGCAACTCAAGCAACTGTCACTATAGACAGCGGCGTCATTGAAAAAACACTGGGTGACTTTGCCCGCGCAGCAAACTCTGTTGAAGCTACCGCAAACAGTGTAAATCAACTGGTTAAAAAACTTGATGGCACACGCATGCAAGCCGATACTTTTCTAAAGCAACTTAACACTAAAATGCCCCAGGTTGCCGACGCAATGACTCACACCCTGGAAAAAATTAATCTGGCAGCAGGCTCAATTAATAACACTTTTTCTGAAGATGCACCCTTGATTAACCAATTAAATATCACACTTGAAGATATGAGCCGGTCCGCACAAGCATTTCGCAATTTAAGCGAAACGTTGGAACAACAACCTGAATCACTGTTACGCGGCAAAAACTCAACCGTTAAGGAGAAATGATTAATGAAAACTAAAATAAAAACAGTAATGCTACTAACGGTGATCTGTAGCATTTTATGCAGTTGCCAACATTCACCACAAAAAAATTATTATTATTTAAGCTCAACGCCTGTTGAACAAAAAGAATTCAAATCATCCACTGAAAATATCACCAATGTTGTTGGCATAGGCCCAATTGAGATTGCTGATTATTTAAATAGATCACAAATAGTTTATAACCAAACCGACAACACATTGAACATTTCGGAAAATAACTACTGGGCAGAACCCTTAGACAAAGGCATAGCTCGCGTTATCGCACTCAATCTTACACAACAGAACAGCAATCGCAGCTTCACCAACTTTCCATGGCGTAGCGACACCAAGCCGCGTTACAGCATTCGTGTGCAAGTGAACAGCTTGACACGCGCGGCTAATCAGGCAAGCATCTTCGCGACTTGGGAATTAATGGACAACGACACCAAAACAAACCTACAACGCCGTAATTTTATTCGCATGATACCCGTAGAGTCTAGCGCTAAAGATTTAGCTGAGGCTTACAGCAAATTGTTCGCGGAATTGGCAGGGGAAATAGATGGAGCTTTGCGCAAGGTGCCTTGAATTTAAAAAAGCTACCTTGAATTTAAAAAGCTGCCTTAACTTTAAAAATATACCTTAAATTTAAATTAGCGGGTTCACTTTATTAAACTTACTAAACCAAAAAAAATAGGATCGCATTGTGTGCAACAGTTGTCTTCACTTCAACGAGAGAACTTTAGCGATGCCATTGATGAGCACGCTTTTATTGTAGGGTTTAACTATCCACGCTTTTATTTGCAGTTTAGCTGCTTGAGCTTTGAGCTCTGGGTTGGTTTGAGTGGTTAACATAAAAATAAGTGTATTGATGCCTTGCTCACGGATGTGGGAGCACATGGTGAGGCCATCCATTTTAGGCATATTGAGGTCGCTAATGATTAAGTCGATATTACCTTCGACTGCTAGTTTCAGCCCTTCTTCACCATTGACCGCTTCCAGCACTATATGTCCGGCTTGCACCAGATCCATTTTTAATTCTTCCCTAAAAGTCATTGAATCATCTACTAAAAGTATATTGGCCATGCTATCACTACACTCACTCATGTATTGTTAGATTCAATTTGGCACCTGAGTGCAAAAAAAATAAAACTCTTTAAACGTTTGTACAAATTACACATCGCCCTCGACGACTATGCGATTTCTACCAGTACGCTTTGCCTGATACAAATAATTGTCGGCTCGTTCAATCACAAGATCAATATTTTCCCCTTTGCCACAAGATGCCGCTCCCCCGCTAATGGTTATCGCAATCTCATCGCCAGAAGCAAGTTTCAAGCGGTAATTTGCAACATCTTCACGAATTCTTTCAGCAACAATTCGCGCCGAGGTCATATGGCTCATATTCGAGGGTAATATAATAAGAAATTCTTCACCACCGTAGCGAATTGCAATATCAGTTTCGCGAACCCGCTTCAATATGATGCGACCAATTTCACTGATCACGCTATCACCCACCTTATGACCGTAGGTATCGTTAATACTCTTGAAGTTATCAATATCCATCATTAACACTGCTAGCTCTTCAATACTGTCGCGATGAAAATTACCGATTAGACTTT
>JAYTSJ010000297.1:0-6905 GCA_043745725.1 Gammaproteobacteria bacterium
TATGAAGCCATCTTTTTTAATTTGATCAATTGTATAACCAAACTCAGGTGACAGATGAGTTCCAGTTACAATTAATTGGAGATCGAGCGCGGAATCCAATGCAATCTCTTCAAGCAAACACTTTATTGCACCATATTCAGCGCGAGTCGCAGTTACAACGCATATATTACGAGCCATTAGATTAAATCACCTTTTTCATAATTTTTTTGAGCAATACTATTAACCACATCATCCCATCTGGCAGGAGGAATTCCACCGCCGGGACGACGAATTGCTATTTTATCTGCAGTTATCACATCACCTTTAACTAAAGCACAAGCAGCTACCAAACTCTTACGCACTATTTTTTTGTTTTCTTGCTCAGATTGTGTCGCTTCTTTCCAGCCGTCACCTAATGCAACATCAATATTTCTAATCGCTATGACCATTGCTTTAAGTTCACCCGCATCGAGACTAGCCTTGTGATCAGGTCCATCCATATTTTTATCTAATGTATAATGTTTTTCGATAATAGATGCACCTAAAGCCGTCGCAGCAATTGGCACTTCAATTCCCAATGTATGATCTGAATAGCCTACTGCAACACCAGGAAATGCGTTCTTAATCGTTAACATTGCTGTTAAATTAACTTCATTCATGGGCGTAGGATACTGTGTCGTAGCATGTAAAACGGTGATTTTATCTCTCGATAATCCAGCCTGAGTTAACACATTGAGTGCATGTTCTATTTCTGAAAGACAACCCATTCCCGTAGACAATATAACTGGCTTACCAAAAGAAGCAATGTGCCGCAAAAAAGGAGTATTGGTTAGTTCACCAGAACCAATTTTAAATATTTTTTGCAAGTTGTTTAAAAATGTAGCGCTAGTTTCCTCATCAGGAGTGGATAAAAACATTATTCCTTTATTATCACAATAAGCCTTTAATTCCAGAAACTCGTTATAACTTAACTCTAATTTTTTCAACATAGCAAACTGTGACTCAATTTTATTAGTATTGAGCTTCTGATACTCAGCCATTTCAGCCTGTTCTGTCACCAATAATTCTGTTTTCCAAGTTTGAAACTTAACAGCATCAACACCTGCATCAACTGCTACATCGATGAGCCTTTTAGCCAACTCAACGCTGCCGTTGTGATTTACACCAGCCTCGGCAATAATAAAAGTAGATTTTTTCATACGTGTGCAGCCTCAATTAAGCCCGATACTTTTGGAATAATCGTACGTTATTTCCAGAGTTTTGATCATCCCAGAGCTTATTTAATTCCGCCTTTTTTTGAGGCAGGAAATCTAAGCCCGATATATAAAATGGTAAAGTTACTGGTGAAAATTTTGATTTAAATCGAAACAGTGGATCATCCGCCGCAGACGTTCTCCCACCGCCTAGCATCATGTAATGACAACCCTTTGTTTTTGCGTGTTCGAAAGCAAATTCTAATAATTCATAGTTTCCATTTTCTTTTAAAAAATCAGAATTATTGGCAGAGAGATGATAATGCGCCAAATCGCCACTATGCATAAAATATCCACAAGAAATTATTGATTCATTCAAATGTATTGAAAGCAAATCCACACCAGAAATGCAAGTTAGGCGTTTAAAATATAATTCATCAAAATAATAAAAATTATTTGCTTGATTTTTATCCATTGTTTTTTGATAAAGATTTTTAAATTGCTCAACTGTAATAAAATTTGATCGGCGAACCAAATTTTCGCGTGTTTTGCGTAATATATTTCGAGTTGTTTTCGAGTACAGCTTCCAACGATCCTCAGAATTAAGAGTCAAATCTACCACCACCACCTCGCGCTCCAGTACATGAAAATTGAAGAGCATATTCGTTGAAGACAATGGATTAAACGGATGAAAACGAAAAAACTCGCAGACTATTTTTTCCTTCATACATTGAAGTTTATAACTTTCAAATGCACGCAGAAGAAATTCTTCTGAATAGTCGTTTGTTAGTGGGCCACCATATCCATAATGCCCCAACAAATCATATAACTCTTCATCAAGCATAATCCCTGACACACAACTAATCCGTCTCTTTATTGAACGAAATAATATTTTTTTTTCACCTTCATTATATTCAAATTCAAATAACGAATCGTCCACACCCAAATATAGAGAGGTATATTCCTTTACGTAATATGCATCATTCTTAAGATTTATTTGCGGAGCTTCCACATCACACCTCTACAGGCGTGCTTGGCAAATTCACTAGTCTCGCCTCAAGCCATTCAGAATTTTTTAAGTCTGAAGCGATAGCGTGTTGAAACATAGGTAACCGATGCATAAGTTTCCAAACAGGTCTTGTCATCACCCCTGCATTATTTGTACTTTCAAGAAGATTGTCTCGGGATACTTTATCTGGACAAATTATTGCATTTAACCAGTAATTTGATTGAGCATATTGGGGTTCCTCAACAAACATAAACTCACTATTTGTAAAAAATGATTTATAGTGCATTGCCAACACACGTTTTTGCTTGAGAAACGTTGGCAACATTTCTATTTGAGCGCATCCTAAAGCAGCGTTTAAGTTAGGTAAACGATAATTGAAACCAGCCTCATCATGATAAAACTCATAAGGATGTGGCACTTTTGCTGTTGTAGTTACATATTTGGTTTTTTTCCCGTCTTCCTCGTCCTGACACAAGACCATCCCTCCCCCACCAGTAGTTATGATCTTGTTTCCATTAAAACTCAGTGCCGCAAAACGACCGATTGTACCCGTATGCTTTCCCTTATAAAAAGAGCCTAAGCTTTCCGCCGCATCCTCGATAAGTACTATATTCCAACGCACACAAATCTTCAGAATTTCGTCCAAGTGTACTGGGTGACCAAATGTATGCATAGGTACAACAGCAGCAAAACGTTTGCCGCTATTTTTATCTACAGCACGCCCATCGATATCAGTACGAGCATTTTGGTCCAAAAATTCTGCTAATGCTATCGGACAAAGACCTAGACTTTCTTTTGACACATCAACAAATACTGGCTCAGCTCCCATATGAAAAAGCGCATTACAGGTCGCCACGAAAGTAAGCGATTGTGTAATCACTAAATCTCCCGACTTCACACCAGCCATATAAAGAGCAGTATGCAAGGCCGCCGTTCCATTAACGATTGCTACGGCTCGAGGGCTGCCAGTAAACTCTTGGATCTGGCATTCAAAACGATCAACATATTTACCCACACTCGACACAAAAGTGCTAGCAATAGTGTCCTGTACATACTTCGACTCACTACCAGCAAAAGTTGGGGCATGCAGAGGAATAAAATCATTTGTCCCATAAGTTTCGCGAATAAACTGGATCAAATCGTTATACATAATACATCTCTACATTTTAGAGTCTAAATATTTACCGGCTTCCTTATGTTCAAAACTTGGTAGCATTCGATTAAATAGAGCAACAATCTCATCCTTATCCCATACTTTTTTTCCTTTAAACTCAGTTATCTTTTGCTCAAAGAGTTTTAACAATTCAGCATTATAAATAAGCTCATTTTTAATAACGCCAAGGTTTGCAAAGCGCTCCATATCAAGTGCTTCATTCTCAGTAAAAAATTCTTCGAAATCTTTTTCGCCAGTTGTGTCGCTAGCGGTAAATAAACAAGGCCACTTACCAAGTGCAGGCAAAGTCTTCACTAACTCCCTAGCCTCATCTTCACTTGTACATAAATGTGGTTCATAACCTAGCGCTACTAGATATTTAATAGCTATCTCAGCAAAGGTGACAAGGTGCAGTGCTTCACTTAATTTTGGGAAAAATATATCTCGATTTTTACCAAAGATACATGACATCAAACAAAGCTCGCCAGACTCTTGCGGTGTTACAAAATAACGTTTTATATCGTTAGGGGCAACAAGCGGTTGCTTTTTTTGAATGCGTTGATTGAATCCGTGAAGCAGAGAACCGTCTGAAAATGCCACGTTCGCAAATCTAGCCGTAGATATTTCAATCTCCGCACTACGGCGCATAAGAAACATCTCCATAATACGCTTAGATGCCCCCATCATATTGACAGGATTAGCCGCCTTATCAGTCGACACACAAAAATATTTTTTACTGCCTTTAGCTATTGACTGTAAAATAGTTTTGTCCGTATTAAATATATTGACATCTATCATGCGCATAAGAGTATACGGGTCTTTTTCACTTCGGACATGCTTAAGTGCAGACAGATTCAAAACATAATCATAATTGCCATCTTGATTGATAAATGCATCGTATTCGATAGAACCTATATCCAATGCAAAGGTTTGAAAGTCACCATTAATATACCCAAAAGAACTTCGAATATCTCTTACCAACTCGACAAGATTATTCTCACTAAGATCAATTACATGCAGCTTTTTCGGATTGCGTTTAAAAATTTCCTTTGTAACAGCTTGGCCAATAGAACCTGCCCCCCCCAACACAAGGAAGGAGGAGGACGACACAATTTCAAAAAGCTTATCTTCGCTACACTCGAGATCCGCAATAAACAAAGGCTTTTTTCGGCCAATTAAAGCAAGTACATCTGTCATCATTCTGCTTTTACTCTCTCAATCGTTTCAATTCTTATAACTGCCGTCCTGAGCACTATGTGCCCAGCTTACATTCTCTAAATACCACATCACTGTTTTACGAATACCCGAATCAAAAGTTTCTTCTGGCGACCAGTTTAATTCTCTTTTGATTTTCGATGCATCAATTGCGTAACGTAAATAGTGACTAAGCCGGTCTTGTACAAACGTAATTAAATCCTTGTACGATCTAATGTTTAATTTTGTTTCCGCAACAGGCTTTAATTCATCGAGTAATTCACAAATGGTTTCGACCACTTGGATGTTTTGTTTTTCGTTGTGTCCGCCAATATTGTAGGTTTCACCGACCTCACCTTCTGTTACAACTTTGTACAACGCGCGCGCGATCTTCGACATAGAGCCCAATCACGAACTTGATTGCCTTTGCCATACACAGGTAAAGACTTTCCGTCCAATGCATTTAAAATCAGCAGCGGTATTAATTTTTCCGGAAAATGATAGGGACCATAATTATTGTAACAATTCGTAATAATTGTTGGCAAACCGTAAGTCCTACTCCAAGCGCGAACCAAATGGTCGGAGCTGGCTTTACTTGCAGAATAAGGTGAGCTCGGAGCAGAGGAAGTTGTCTCGGTGAATAAATCTTCCGGGTTTTCCAAATCGCCGTAAACCTCATCCGTAGAAATATGGTGAAAACGAAAAGCAACCTGAGCTTTTTCATCAAGCGATTTCCAATATTCTTTTGCAACCTCTAATAGTACATAGGCCCCAATAATATTCGTTTCAACAAATGCTGAAGGACAATCAATAGAGCGGTCAACGTGGCTCTCAGCTGCTAAATGCATAACTGAATCAGACTTATACTGAATACACGTGTCACTTCAGCACGATTACATATATCAACTTGCTCAAAATGGTAGCGCTCGTTTTCACTTACCGATTCAAGGTTACCTGCATAGGTAAGCCTATCAAGATTGATAAGTATATTTTTCGTATTATTGATAATATAACGAACCACTGCAGATCCAATAATACCTGCACCACCCGTGACTAAAATCTTCATATTATTACTTTGCGCGCCATTAATTTAGCAGTTGTAATATTATTTACAAAACCATAATAAACCCAAAAAAGCGGCGCAAGTTTAGCAGCTCGCCTACCCTTTGTGAACCAAAAGAGATTTACCATGAAGATTACGCACTAGACGACTACAGAAAAAACAACTTAGTCATTAACTGCTTTAAAAAGATTGAATTATATAGAGGATTATTTTAAACATTAGCTATTTAAAATGCTCTCATTAACACGATCACGCATTTCTTTGCCCGGTTTAAAATGAGGAACATATTTTCCTTCAAGCACAACCGATTCACCAGTTTTTGGATTACGACCCGTACGTGGCGCACGGTAATGAAGGGAGAAACTGCCAAAACCTCTAATTTCGATACGATCGCCTGATGCCAAAATATCAGACATATAATCAAGTAATAACTTAACTGCAATTTCAACATCCTTTACTGGAAGTTGATTTTGTTTTTCAGAAATGAGTTCAATAAGTTCAGATTTTGTCATTACACCTACTCTACAGTTAATCGCTTGGAATTTGATGTTTTAAGCTAGACGACTGGCTGGTAAATTTTCTTCAATCTGTTTGGCGTAAGTTAAAAAAGAGGGAACCGCTAGAATGCATCATTTATATCCCTTTAAATTCTAGACCAAGTTTACAATAAGGTACAAGTTAATGAAAACAGCCAGCATATTGCTGGCTGTTTTCATTACGACCTACTCTTTGCTTTGCATTTGCGCCTTGATCAAATCACCCAAGGTTGTTGCTGGAGCAGCTTGTTCAGTTTGCTTAGTGCTATGCTCTTTCAATACAGTTTTTTCTTCTTCAACGTCTTTAGATTTAACAGAGAGGCTGATGCTGCGATTCTTGCGATCTACTGCAATAATTTTTGCTTCAACTTCGTCACCAACTTTCAAAACGTTACGCGCATCTTCTACTTTTTCACGGCTCAATTCAGAGGCTTTCAAAACAGCTTCTATATCGCCTTGCAAAGTAATGATCGCAGATTTGGCATCAACTTCTTTCACAATACCTTTAACAATTGCGCCTTTGTCATTCACAGTCACGTATTCTGAGAATGGATCAGTTTCAAGTTGTTTGATACCTAAAGAAATACGTTCACGCTCTGGGTCGATAGCCAATACCACAGTTTCCAGCTCATCGCCTTTTTTGTATTTACGGACGGCTTCTTCGCCAGCTTCGTGCCAAGAAATATCTGACAAGTGAACCAAACCATCGATTCCACCGTCGAGACCAATGAAGATACCAAAGTCAGTGATTGATTTAATTTTGCCGCTAATTTTGTCG
>JAYTSJ010000298.1:0-6678 GCA_043745725.1 Gammaproteobacteria bacterium
CTTTTACAAAAGGCTACCAAGCCGGAATTCAAGGCCGATCGCGAAGCGGATGCCCTCATGAGACGGGTTTAGCTCGACAGCAGTGGCTAAGCGGCTGGCGAGAATCGCGCATCGACCAATGGGATGGATTAAACCGCATGGCGCAAGTCCAAAAACTAAGCAACCTACAACCTCTGGCAGCAGCCAGCTAAATTGCAAACAACTCGAACAACTCTTGTAACCAACAAATTATTCGCTGATCAGCGAATTCAGTAAAACAAAAAAGCCTCAGCAATGAGGCTTTTTTTTCGCTTGGCTATTCAACGAAACTTTTAAATCAACGCAACTATAAACTCTTCAATCAACACAACTATTAAATCAATGCGACTCTTGAATAAACGCAATGCTTAAATTAAAAACATTCTTAATTAACAAAATTTTAAACTTAACATTTATTTTTTCAACAACGCAATTGCTGTGGCCGCCTCACTAATTAACGCAGGTCCACGATAAATAAAACCGCTATAAATTTGTACTAATTTGGCACCGGCCTGTATTTTTTCTGCGGCACTTTCACCGTCCAAAATACCACCCACGCCAATAATTGGTAATTTATCACCCAACTCTGCATACAGCGCTTTTATCACTTGAGTACTTTTATCTTGCACTGGCAAACCGCTCAAACCACCAGTTTCATTACCATTCGGATATTGTTCAACCCCTTCTCTACTAATGGTCGTGTTGGTGGCAATTACGCCATCCATACCCTGAGCAAGCAAAGTCGCCGCAACTTGTTGAATGGCAAAACTATCCATGTCGGGTGCAATTTTTACCGCAACAGGTACATAGCGCCCCTGCTCTTGCTGTAATTTCAGCTGTTCATTTTTCAATGTTTCAAGCAAACGATTTAGCGAATCACCAAATTGTAAATCGCGCAAACCTTGCGTGTTAGGCGATGACACATTCACCGTAATATAATCTGCGTGGTTGTAAACTTTGCGCAGCCCAATCACATAATCATCCGCAGCATTTTCAACCGGAGTCGTGGCATTTTTGCCAATGTTAATTCCCAAAACACCTTGATAACGACGACGCGTTACTTGCTCGACAAGATGATCAACGCCTTTATTATTAAAACCCATACGATTAATAATGGCCTGCGCTTCAGGAATACGAAATAATCGCGGTTGTGGATTACCTTTTTGCGGTTTGGGAGTGACAGTGCCAATTTCCACAAAACCAAATCCCATGGCACCCAAGGCATTAAAATAATCACCATTTTTATCAAGCCCAGCGGCTAAACCCACTGCATTGGGGAAAGTAATTCCCATAACTTCAACCGGGTTTTCGGGAATATTGGGTAAAAATAAATTTAGGAGTTGTAAACGTTCAGCCGCGCCCATTAAATCCAAACTAAATTCATGTGAGGTTTCAGCGTCTAACTTAAAGAGTAAATTGCGGAAGAATAAGTACATAACGTATGCCCGTATTGAATAAATTAGAGCGCTATCCACCCTAAAAATAATGCGCGCAGAATACTGGAAATATGCTGCTTAGTCGATTTTTTCTATGCTTTGAAAGCGATTTTCGTCACTAAACTGGATGTGAAAGGTACCAAGAATACCGGCATGGGTAATATATGTACGCAAAATATTCGCGGGAAAGCGCACACGACGCCCATCAATACTACGCGCAACAACTTCTTTAACGGTGCCTTCATATAAACGCTGGAACTCATCCGCGCTAATGCTTAGTCGCACAACTATAGAACGCAATACTTTATTTCCTAAATTAACGAATTGATAATCAGATCCGATAAAAATTAATCTGCTTGTTTAACAGGTGGGATCTCGCAATGTTGCGTAGCTTGCGCCAAATCCAATAAATCGCGCAAGGCAACAGAAAATACCGCAAAATCTGTTCCACTACTGGCCTGCAGCTCATTCACCATTAGTTTCCAACGCTGAATGAGTAATGCCTGCTTCGCACTCCACTGCTGCATAACAGTCTCAATGGAAACTGTCTCGCTAACAAAATTGACTAGCGAAATAGTGAGCGAGCGTAATTGTGATTCTAAATCATCCATATAAGTTTCTCGCGCCATTGCTTGCCAAAATGTTTCTACATGCAAATTAGAAACTTGTTCAGCAAACCAGGGCAAACTTAAATATTCACTCAATAAAAAATACAGCGTTGTTACCAGATCAAGTGGTTTCTCACTCCGTCTTGCTGCTTCAGCCACACTTAGGCCAGAATACAAATAGGATGTTTCAGTAGCCAGTAAGATAATATTATCCGGTACTGCATTTTGTCGTAAATATTCAGCACTTGCATTCCAGGAATCGAGCGAATCGCTTTTCAGCAATTGCGGTAATTGTTCAGTAATTTTCGCCACTGCAGGTACAAAAAAAGCTACCTCATTCGCAGGCTCAATAATACTGCGACGATTGCGTAAAAACCAACGTGTTGCACGGCGAACACGGCGAATCATACTAATCATCAGTTCAATTTGCAGCTTGGCTGAAATTTTATAATCCAGCGATTGTAATGCCTGAATAAAATTTTCCATTTTGTAAACATCGCGTGCCACTACATAGGCTTTAGCAACATCAACTACTTTAACTCCAGTGGATTCAATCAAGCGCTGCGCAAAACTAATACCCATGTTGTTAACCATATCATTTGCAATTTGGGTGGCAACGATTTCACGGCGTAAGCGATGGTGATAAAGTGGTTGCGAATATAACTGCGTGATTTTTTGCGGGAATGCACCCTCTATAGACGCAGCCATATAATTATCATCAGCAATATCCGTGATTGCTAAATCTTCTTTTAAAACTGCTTTGGCATAAGATATTAATATCGCTAATTCAGGGCGAGTCAACCCTTTATTATGAGTTTGACGCTCTAATAAAACATCGTCCGCCGGCAAAAATTCCAATCTACGACTCAAACGTTTTTGACTTTCCAAACCACTCATAAAGCGCCGATATTCAGCACTGCGTGCAAACGATTCGGTTTCAGCAATGCTAATTGCCTGAGTTTGGCGATAGGTATTTTTCAACACTAATTGTGCAACGTTATCGGTCATTTCAAGCAATAATTTATTGCGTTGTTTTGCCGTTAAATCGCCACTACTCACAATTTCATTGAGCAGAATTTTTACGTTAACTTCATGATCGCTGCAATCTACCCCACCGGCATTATCAATAAAATCAGTATTACAGGCACCACTCACCAAACAATACTCAACACGGCCACGCTGAGTCATGCCAAGATTTCCACCCTCGCCAAATACCTTGCAACGCAATTGCTCGCCGTTAATACGCACACCATCATTCGCTTTGTCACCAACATCTGCATGAGTTTCACTATTAGATTTTACATAGGTACCAATGCCGCCGTTCCAAATTAAATCGACTGGCGCTTTTAATAAGCAATGAATTAATTCGGCAGGTGTTAAGGAATTTTCACGAATATCAAAGCGTTGTTTCATTTCAGATGTGATGAGAATAGCTTTTGCATCGCGATTGAAAATTCCACCGCCAATACTGATGAGTGTTGGGTCATAATCACCCCAGCCGGTTTTAGGTGTTGTAAACAAGCGTTGTCGCTCGATAAAACTGATCGCAGAATTTGGCATAGGATCAATAAAAATATGTGCGTGATTAAATGCAGCCACTAAACAAATGTGTTGCGACAATAACATCCCATTGCCAAATACATCGCCGGCCATATCGCCAATACCAATGACCGTAAAATCTTGTTCCTGAATATTAATATTTTTTTCTTTAAAATGACGCATCACCGAAATCCAGGCGCCGCGTGCAGTAATTCCCATGCCTTTATGATCGTACCCCTGACTACCGCCGGACGCAAAAGCATCGCCCAACCAATGTTTATATTCAGCAGAAATACTGTTGGCAATATCAGAAAAAGTTGCTGTGCCTTTATCAGCGGCAACAACCAAATAGGGATCATCTTCGTCGTAACGCACCACGTTGGCAGGTGCAACAAGTTTTCCCTCTATTAAATTGTCCGTTAAATCCAGCAAGCCGCGAATAAAAATTTTGTAGCACTCAATACCTTCTTGTTGAATCGCCTCACGTCCGCCTTCCTGCGGCGGCTGTTTGCACACAAAGCCGCCCTTGGCTCCATTGGGTACAATCACCGCATTTTTAACTTGCTGTGCCTTTACTAGCCCTAATACTTCCGTACGATAATCTTGCATCCGATCTGACCAGCGTAAACCACCGCGCGCAACTTTTCCACCGCGCAAATGTACACCCTCAACACGCAAAGAATAAACAAATATTTCATAAAGTGGGCGCGGCTCGGGAATATCAGGAATAGTGCGCGGGCTAAGTTTCACTGATAGATAATTTTTTACAATACCCCCCTCTCCTAGTTGAAAATAGTTAGTGCGTAGGCTGCCATCAATGAGCACCAGAAAGCGACGCATAATTCTATCTTCATTTAAATTTTGCACGGCGTTAAGATTAACAATGATTTGTTCGCGCAGGATATTTAATTCTTTATCTTTTTGTTCGATGTTAACGAAAAGTGCTGGATTAAATTTTTGTTTAAACAACGCGATTAACTGCCGCGTTATATCCCGATTATTAACCAAGGTGCTGGCAATATAATGCTCGCTAAAATTAAAGAGAGTTTGTCGCATATAGCTTGCATAAGCGCGCAAGACAAAAACTTCACGCCAATTTAATTCCGCACTTAATACCAACTTATTAAAGGCGTCATTATCTGTTTTTTTATGCCATATCGCTGAAAACGCATCTTGAAATAGTGGCTTAACCTGAAGCACATTTAAAGCATAAGGTAAATTATAACTTAGTTGAAAATCATGCAACCAAATCACACCACCACTTTGGGTGTGAATGGCGTATGGATTTTCTGACAAGACCCTAAGCCCTAAATGCTCCAATACTGGAATGATATCCGACAACTCAATGGTCGATGTTTTACGGAAAATTTTAAATCTAACAACATGCTGCTCTGCACCCACTGGCTGGTAGAAGCTCATTGCAATATCATTTGTCGTTTTCAATTCTGAAAATGAACTTATGTCGTGTACTGCCGTGCGCGCTTCAAAATGTTCTTTATAGGACGATGAAAATGCATTTCGATACTCTGCCAACACCCGCATGGCTTTTTCTTCGCCAAAAGATTCAATCAGCGATGCTTGTAAATGATCTTCCCATGAACGCGTAATTTCACGAATGCGACTTTGCAATTTTTCCTGATCATATTCCAGCGGCAAACGTTGATCTACCTTAAATACCAGGTACACTCGCGCCAAAATTGACTCTGAAAAATAAGTAGTGAATTCACATTCATTTGTGCGAATAGTCTGACCAATGAGATCTTGAATCCGCAGGCGAATTTGTGTGGTAAAAACATCGCGTGGAATATAGATCAAACAACTCAAAAATTTTCCAAACGGATCACGCCGCATAAACAACCGCACTTGATAACGTTCGTTAATTTTCGCCACGCCGGATACTGTTTCATAAAGCTCCGAACTATTACTTAAAAACAATTCATCGCGCGGAAACGTTTCTAAAATTTGCAGCAAACCTTTTCCATCATGGCTGCTTGGGCTCAGTCCCGAACGATCAAAGACTTTACTAACTTTATGGCGCACTAAAGGTATTTTACTAGGGCTCATGGTATAAACGTTTGACGTATACAAACCCAGGAAGCGAACCTCCCCAATCACCTCACCTTTGCTATCAAACCG
Organism: Gammaproteobacteria bacterium; assembly: GCA_043745725.1. Taxonomy (GTDB): domain Bacteria; phylum Pseudomonadota; class Gammaproteobacteria; order Pseudomonadales; family Cellvibrionaceae; genus Cellvibrio. Next base: position 5,738 of record JAYTSJ010000298.1, read on the forward strand.
TTTAATGACAATATAATCAGAGTAGGCTTGCCGATGAATACGTGAACGCACGGATGATTTTGAAAAGGTTAACGCTTGCGGAGCAAGATGAAAACGCGCCATGCCTGTATGTAAATCAGCGGTTTCTGAATAATTTTCCTCGCCCCCTTTATGGGCAAATATGCCAAGACGTTTTTCAGCATTTTCACGCAGGAATTTTTTACCGTCTCGCTCGCCAAAATCGTATTCACTATAACCTAAAAAAGTGAAATTGTTATCACAGAGCCAGGCTAAAAATTCCTGGCTTTCGGCAATATTAGCAATCGCAACTGATTCTTTTGCGTAATTTAAATTTTCTTCAGCCACCCGAACTGCTTGCAACATAGGTTGAAAATCACGTACTGCAGTTACCAGCTCCGCCAATACTGACAACAAACTTTGTGCAATACTTTTTAACTCATCCTCTCGCGTTAATAAATTAATTTCTAAATAGACCAATGCTTCCTGGCGCGTATTTTTTTCTTCTTCACAAATATTAAGCAATTTAATTAAATTATTTTTTGCATCACGCTGAATAACTAACACGGTGCTTTTAATGGTGTGGATAGCGATATTGCGGCGATTTAATTCAATACGAATCGAATCGACAAGAAAAGGCATATCTTTTTGTAATACCACCAGGACAGTATGTGGGCAAACCCAGCCATCCACATCTAGCCTGGGGTTGAATAGCTGTAACTTTGGCAGCCCGCCATCAAATTTATATAGATAGCGCCACCATTGATAAACATTGCCAAACATATCCGTTAGATGCCGCCCCACAAGATCTTCCATGGGATAACGTGAAAAATAATGTTCCGCAAAATGCATGAATCCCGACAATTCCGCTGCGGTTAATTTTTCACCGGCAAAGTGCCGTAGCTCATCGAGAAAGGCGGTCAATTCATGCGTTAGGACTAATG
>JAYTSJ010000299.1:0-4857 GCA_043745725.1 Gammaproteobacteria bacterium
TATAGTTAAACTGTCAAATTTCATTAAGAAACTCTTCGATCTTTACGATTTTTATGTCTTTACGGAAAATTTTTATACAAACCGTGGCTCGCCCCGGAACTCAATCAATGTCAGGGGCTAATGAATGAAAGCTATTGTTTTTGCATATCACGATATCGGCTGTGCAGGTATTAAAAATTTGCTTTCCGCCGGTTATGAAATTCAAGCGGTATTTACGCATGTCGACGATAAAAATGAAAATATTTTTTTTGATTCAGTAGCGCAATTATGTGCAGAACATGATTTACCTGTCTATTCCCCTGCGGATGCAAATCACCCATTGTGGATTGATCGTATTGAAAAATTAGCCCCTGACTTTATTTTTTCTTTTTATTATCGTCACATGTTAAACCAGGCTATTTTAGATATTCCCCGTTCAGGCGCGTTTAATTTGCATGGCTCTTTATTACCACGTTACCGTGGTCGTGCTCCGGCAAATTGGGCGCTGATCAATGGCGAAAAAGAAACCGGTGTTACATTGCACAAAATGGTAAACAGCCCGGACGCCGGCGATATAATTGCACAGCAAACGGTGTCCATTTCAGATGCTGATACCGCTTTAACATTACACACAAAATTATGTGAAGCTACTACAACGTTATTGAAAGATACTTTACCTGCAATGAAGATCAATAATATTAAGTTGCAACCACAAAATGAATCCATCGCAACTTATTTTGGTCGTCGCACTGCTGCTGACGGTGAAATTCATTGGCATAAATCTGCGCGCGAAGTCTATAATCTTGTGCGCGCTGTTACCCAGCCATATCCTGGAGCATTCAGCTTTGCTGGAGATCGAAAAATAATTATATGGCAATCAAAAATATTGCCTGCACAACCGGGAACACAAGTGCCGGGAACCATTATCTCTATTAACCCATTACAAATAACCTGTGCCGATGGTGTGTTGGAAATAGTCTCTGGTCAAGCTGAACAAAGTTTGTTTGTTCGTGGCAGCCAGCTTGCATTGGAAATGGGTTTAACGGAGGGTACCGTTTTAGGTGAAAAAGTATCGAGCACGCTGCAAAAATTAAAACGCACACGGGTTTTAATTTTAGGGGTGAACGGCTTTATTGGTAATCATTTGACCGAGCGTTTGCTCACTGATGATAAATATGAAGTTTATGGTTTGGACATTGGTTCAGATGCCATTTCCCGTTTTATTGGCAATCCGCGCTTCCATTTCGTTGAAGGCGATATCAGTATTCATACTGAGTGGCTGGAATATCACATTAAAAAATGCGATGTGATTTTACCGCTCGTTGCAATCGCCACACCAATCGAATATACCCGTAATCCATTGCGTGTATTCGAATTAGACTTTGAAGAAAACCTAAAAATCGTTCGCTATTGCGTGAAATACAAAAAGCGAATTTTATTCCCATCGACTTCTGAAGTTTACGGCATGTGCGATGACAAGAGTTTTGATGAAGATACTTCGAATCTCGTGGTTGGTCCAATCAATAAACAACGTTGGATTTATTCAATTTCCAAGCAGCTGTTGGATCGCGTTATTTGGGCTTACGGCCAAAAAGAAGGTTTAAAATTTACCTTATTCCGTCCATTCAATTGGATGGGGCCACGTCTTGATAATTTGAACGCGGCGCGCGTAGGTAGTTCACGTGCTATTACACAATTAATTTTGAATCTGGTGGAAGGCACACCGATTAAATTAATTGACGGTGGAGCACAAAAACGCTGCTTTACCGATGTTCGCGAAGGTGTTGAGGCGCTGTTCCGTATTATCGAAAATAAAGACGGTTTGTGTGACGGCCAGATTATTAATATCGGCAATCCCGTTAATGAAGCCAGCATTAAAGAAATGGCAGAAATTTTATTGGCAAAATTTGAAGCGCACCCACTACGTAAACACTTCCCACCTTTTGCCGGTTTTAATGCGATAGAAAGTTTTTCTTATTATGGCGCGGGCTATCAGGATGTATCACATCGTCGCCCGAGCATTCGCAACGCTCAGCGTTATATTCAATGGACACCCAGTATTTCCGTTGAAGAAACTATTGAAAATACGCTGGACTATTTCTTGCAAGATTGCGTAGGTGCGCAGTAATACTAGTGAATGTTGGTTTACGCATTGGTAGACACTTTTCGGGGAACGCCTAATGGTGTTCCCCGATTGCTTGAACTTCTTGAAAAATATGGTACCAAGCTATTTTTTCAGGGTTGGCTCGGACAAAGCTGAGGATTGGATTGGATGTCAGGTTTTAATACTTTTTTTGAAAAAAATGCCTATCGCTTACTAATTATTTTTTATGCTATTGCCTATTTGTTGCCCATCAGTAATCGAAAGTTATGGATTCCCGATGAAGCCAGATATGCCGAAATTAGCCGTGAAATGGTTAGCTCAGGTGATTGGGTGGTGCCACATTTACTCGGTCTGGATTATTTTGAAAAACCGATTGCAGGTTATTGGTTAAATAGCATTAGCCAATTATTGTTTGGCGAAAATCATTTTTCAGTGCGCTTTGCGTCTGCGTTTTGCACCGGGCTCACTGGCTTGTTGATATTTTGGTTTTCACAACATATCTTTCAATCGCGCAAAAAATCTTTTGCCACCACCGCGATTTATCTTTCTTTCTTTTTGGTTTACGCGGTAGGTACCTACAGTGTGTTGGATGCCATGGTGACTTTGTGGCTAGATCTCACGCTCGTTTCTTTCTACTGGAGTTTTCAAGTCGATAATTCTCGCCAGAAGCTTCTTGGCTATGCGGTAATGGGAGTTGCCGCTGGACTTGGATTTTTAACGAAGGGATTTATCTCTCTCGTCATACCGGTAATGGTCGCACTACCTTATCTTGTTTATCGCCGAAAACTGAGTGAATTGAAATATCTCTGGGTAGCGTTGCTAACCTTTATTGTAGTTAGTCTGCCTTGGGCTATTGCGGTTCATTTGCAAGCACCAGATTTCTGGAATTACTTTTTTTGGGAAGAGCATGTAAAACGTTTTGCTGCTGAAGATGCACAACATAAGGCACCTTTTTGGTATTTTCTGCCGATCGTTATTGTTGGCAGCTTACCTTGGTTGGGTGTAATTCCGGCGGCGCTTAGGCAAACCTGGAGTCATACGGAATGGCGCCGCTCCATTATTTTTCTCTTGTGTTGGGCAATTATTCCTTTCTTATTCTTCAGTATTGCAAAGGGAAAATTGCCGACGTACATACTGCCGTGCTTTACACCTTTTGCAATGTTACTTGGCAACGGTCTTGTTGAATTAATTGATAAACAGCAGTGGCATCTACTAAAAATAAATAGCTGGATCAATGTTGTTTTTAGCGGTCTAGTAATACTGGTTCTTATTCTTGCTGGTAGTGGGGTAATTGGTCGAGCACCACTTTATCAAGCATCTGAGAGCTATGCGTTAATTCTTGCTGTTACCGCATTCTTCGGATGGTGCCTAATGGGGTTGCTAAGTTTATATAGCCCCGCGCGCAGTATATGGTTCACTGCATTATGCCCATTAGCATTTGGATTATTGTTGGGATGGTCGATACCAAAATTATCAATTTATTCCAAACTGCCTGAAGTATTTATTCATGAAAATTATGAAAAATTGAATCAAAGTCAATTTATATTCTCTAGCGACCCAGGAGTAGCAGTTAGTTTAGCCTGGGAACTTAAACGTACAGATATTCGCTTATATGATTCTCATGGAGAGTTTGCTTATGGATTGAAAAGGTCCACTCAAGCGGATAAATATCTAAATCCTAATGACTTCGTTAAATGGATTTCAACAGCACGCAGGGAGGGAAATGTTTCCCTAGTCATTCTCCATGGGTTAGATGAATCCGTAGATACTCTCCCTAAAGCTGATGAGGTGATCACAGAACAGCGTTTATCTTTACTCTATTACAAAAAACAAAGCCAGGATCACAATGAATAATTCGCTTTATAATATAGAAATTGATCCAAATAACCCTTTACCAGTTTTACTCAAAAGGCATTAAACCATTTTAAATTTGAACTCGAAAAAAGCGAAAGCCTGTTGGATGCTTATGTATTTTTTATTCTGGAAAAAATTGAAGCTGGCGAGTTTTTGTATGTTGTTGCGGTAGAGCCCATGAGTGGTTTATATTTTGATGCTGACATTGCTCTTTCTGATTCACACTATTTAGACAGTAGCGGCTTTTCGCTAGCAGCAAAAATTAATTTGCTCGATTGGGATCAAGACAACTCATTGACCTATGTTGCGCTATTACGCGCACGTGGCGACAAAGAGCTGTCTGATGCTTTTACTCGCTTTATTGGTTTTAGCGATAAACACGATATTAAAAGTGATACGAATGATTTTTTACAAACTGTCGAACATTTCAGCCAAACATTGGATGACACCACCGCTAAGATAACGCGCACCAAAGTCGTTGATTATTGTCTGGAACAAAAAAAGACAGACAAGCCAGTAATTATTAGCGAGCTATCAAATAGCCTATCGCAAGATATTAAAAGTTATGAACCGGATCATTTTTCCCGATTTGTTGAAACTAAAGCAACATAAATGAAAAGTGAATTTATTCCTGATTCAAGTCAACTACGCAATTACATTCGCATTAGTGGTCGCAACGACTCACTGAGCATGAGTTTTGCGTCAGCCTGTCTTGGCAACGAAATTGTGTATGATGCAGGTAGTGACAGTCTTACTATTAAAAATATTCCACCTGCACTCAAAGCAAGATTACTGAAACATTTAAAAGACAACTAATAAATCAACAGTACGCTGGACTCAATTTTATTCATATTTGTTTAAATTTTTTCACTGTGTATTATGAATAAAATCTTATGCTGAGAATATGCCGAGAAGTAGAT
>JAYTSJ010000300.1:0-19270 GCA_043745725.1 Gammaproteobacteria bacterium
CCTCGATTATAATCGTGCTAACGGTGAATCAACTCTGTTCGAAGATGCTTGCAAAAAACGTTTCGAAGCATTCAGAGGTGCAGCAGTTGCCAATTGGCCTAAAGATGTGGCAAAGGGAGGTCAATATTATGAAACCTATAGCCTATGGCGGCCGACAGTTATCACCAGTTTTACCAAAGAAATTCACGATGCCCTCAAGCCAATTAACGATCAAAAGCGTCGTCTCGGACAGCCCACTATTATTTTATCTGGCGCTGTTTTTCCAGATGCAGACTATGGGAGATTACAAAATGCGCAGGACTGGGCGCAATGGATTACGGAAGGTGCAATCGATACTTTACATCCAATGAATTACACTGGTGATCTTGCTACTTTTAAAACATTAATAAGTAAACAAAACGCCATCATTGCAAATCGAATTCCGTTTTATCCTGGCATCGGTATTGTCACTGAAATGCCGACTGATGCGACCATTGCGCAGGTAGTGTCAACCAGAGGTGATAATCCATCTGGCTTGGTGACTGGCGGTTTCACGATGTACAATTTTGGTAATATTTTTGCTTATGACTATACGCCAGTCTTTGGTAAAAGCATTGGCTCAAATCAAACTGCGCTTGCAGCCGATCTTACTCTTTCTGCAACAGTTGGTCAGCCGCCTGTCATGGGGCGTTCATTTACCTATACTCTCGCTGTAACAAATCGAGGACCTGACTCTGTAATGGCGTCAACGCTCAATATTTGGCTTCCTCAAGGGCTTATCGCCACCTCGGCAGTTCCAAGCTCCGGAACCTGTACCCTAGTGAATCCTATAGAATGTAAATTTAGTTTAACGGCTATCGGTCAAACTTCAATTGTTCTAAATCTTACCGCAGCAACGGCGAATATTTTTAAGATTGATGCAAGTGTGGTTTCTAACAGTACTGATCCAAACTCTACAAATAATTTTGTCAGTAAACAAGTCGTTGTAAATTCGACGTCAAATATGGGATTAAAAAGTGATTATTTCGCAGCTCTTTTTAATGGTTCTAATTTATCTAAAGTAGAAACGGCAAAGGACCCGACTGCTGTCGAACATCACATGGAAATCACTACCCATATACCCAGCTCTACCATTATTAAAGACATTAATTTTTTGCAAATCTCGGCGGGTGATGGTTATCACATTCAGGGATTTATTTATCTCAATGCAGGCAGTACTTACAAATTAACCGGCTCTCGAGACGACAGTTTGTTGATTAAGGTAGATGGGAACGTCGTTTATACTAAAGGCTATAATAATTGGGGAGACCTATACAACGGCGCGAGTGACACGGGGAATCCCTTAGTAATTCCGATTATAATATCACCGGTGAAATCAGGATATTATTCGCTTGAGGTCGTTATGTTTAATACGGATGGACGAGGAAATCTTGATTTAAATATGTCAATTAATAATAGTGCTTCAATTGATTTAAAAGATGCAAATTTTCTACTTTATCCAAACGCAGCGGCTGTAGTTGACTCTGGCATGGTAGGAGCATTTGTGCCCAACCTTGATGGTGGCTACTATCCGTTTGTGAATCCTTAATTTGTAAATCCTTAAAGAGGTTTAAATATAAGCTGCTCGCTTTGTTCATAACTCCTTGTATTTGTTCATTCTCTTATTCGTAGCGGAATGAACAAATACAAATGGGCAGATTCAACCGCGAAGTGCATAACTCTCGTTATATCTATCCGTTTCATTAGATCACCACAATATTCGTAAAACTTGCTCTACCTTCTCGCGCGGCTGAATCTGCTTCTAGTATATTTAACTGCTACCTATCGGTTCATCGTTCTTATCGCTGTAACAGACCTAAATAATTTATATGCTTGAAATTTTTTTGAAATGTTATTTGTGTATACAAGAGTTACTAACTAGTGTTAGTAACGTAGTATTCATCAATTTTTAAAGGAGTTATTGTAATGTCTCAAAAATCTTCGGACACACTCACAGTTGATCAAGAAAAACGTTTTTTTTAGTGGTGCAGCAGCAGGAGGGCTAGTGTTAACTGGCGCTAACGTTGTTACTGCTGTTTTGCAAAATCTTACAAGTACGAGCGTTGCCATTCCCGCAAATTCAAAATTGTTTGTTGATGGAGGAGTATTTTAGTTTTTATATGTTCTTATTTTCGCTGCAAGCTAATTTTTTTTGCGAGTTGGTTTATTGCAGTAACAGGTGCAAAAAAATTTAATTTAATTTAATTTTATTATAGGAGTACTAGTATGAAATTCACAATACGAAGTCTTTTCATTAACACAACGTTATGCTTTGGAGTTTTCACTTCATTCACTGCGAATGCTGGTTATACGGTGATTAATTTAGCTAAAGATTACGGTTTTCAATTCGACAATGGCTTTTTTAGCAGCGAAGCTTATGGCATCAATAATTCCGGGCAAGTTATCGGTGCAAAAATGGCACCCATGGGGCAAAATTCTCTTGTGGTATGGTCTACGACGGATATTCAACACCCTAAACTTGTGGCTAGTGGCTTCGGTGGCGATAAATATAGCACTGGTTCTGCAAGAGAAATTAGTAATGCAGGCATGGTGCCTTACTTCAAATACGGATATGGTACAGACGCTGGGGTATATGATGTCGCTTATACAACCAAATACAGTTTTTTGGGTAGCTATGATCCCTTTAGTCCAACAGGAGCAACTCCTTACCCTAGCGGGGTTAATGACAATGGACATGTTGTTGGAACTATAGAGATTAGAGATCCGTCAAAAGGCACGGTGTCTAAGGCTAGTCGTTGGTGTTTAATAGGCGGCGTATACAAATCTAAGGCGCTGAAAACACCCCTAGGAGTTAATAGCTTTGCGAATGATATTAATAATGCCGGTCAAATAGTTGGCAGCGTGAATAACTTAGCTGCATTGTGGCATGGGAATAACGTTACTAATTTGGGCGCTTTGGCCGGCTATAATCGTAGTGCTGGTGTAGCCATTAATAATGCAGGGCAAACAGTTGGCACTTCCTCAGGCATATACACGCACGCTACACTTTGGAACGGCAATCAAATTATTGATTTAGGAACACTGGGTGGAAATTCCAGCGGTGCCGTTGCTATTAACGCATCGGGTGATTCTGTAGGTTGGAGCCTCATTAGCTCTACATCTAACGAAAGCCACGCAACCTTATGGAAAGATGGCGGTGTTATAGACCTCAATACATTGCTTAATAAATCCCCCACTGCAGAAACTTGGCTGTTAATTGCTGCTTACGGAATTAATGATAGTGGTTGGATTGTTGGAAGCGGGTTCCTCAATGGAGGCACGCAGAAAACTGCATTTTTGTTAATACCTGACGACATCTAACCCGCACCAGTTCCACTTCCTGCTGCGGCATGGCTTTTGGGCTCAAGCTTGTTGGGCTTGTTTGGTATAAATCGACGTAAAAAATTGCCAATTACATTGTATTTTACAATTTAACAGGTTGTTACCAAAGCATCTCCCGACCTTCAGGTTGGGAGATATTAAAAATAGCCGGTTTGCAAAATCTTAAAAGTACAAGTGTGGTTATCTCTGCAAATTCAAAATTGTTTGTTTGGGATGGTAATAAAATTAATTTGAGTCCTCTCTTTTTTATTACTTGTGTTAGGCACTCATTTTTATACGGAACATTTATTAGCATTCAAAAATTGTCGACGTAAAGAAATTAATCCACCCAGCAGCTATTTTAATGAGCCTTCAACACCTGCACAGTATTGTTTAAAGCCATTTCATAAATATCATCCATAGTTAACTTCGTTGCTGGCGATATTGATTTGAGTAATTTCTTGCGTGCTGCAAGTGCGTCTAACGGCATCATGATTTTATTGTTGTCGCTATCGACTATGCCAATTAAATTACCTTGTTGATTAAATATACCTGAGCCAGTTGTTGCATTTGGTATATGTATTGGGTAGCCACTGGTGATGAAAGGAGCGGTGCCGAGAATATCTACTTTTAATTGCGGCCAATCCGCTTGCTCGTTTTGCAGAGGCGTGAAACCGACGATATAAATAGGGTTTCCAGGAAAAGGAGTTTTATCGGTAAGCGTAACTTCACATGTTGTTTTGATAGGATTGTCCAGTTTCAATAACGCGAGTTTAGCCGTTGGGAATGTTTGTTCGATGCGTGCGCTGACTTCTCTTCCTAGACCGTTTCTTATCTGTAATTTTTTTGTGTTTTCAACAGCACCGAGTGATGTGATTACATAAGTACCATTATTAATCAAAATTCCTGTTGTTAAATACTGGCGTGGATTGAGTACATTTTTTGTCGACGTAAAAGGTTTTAGTTGAATAGCATCAGATGTGATTATTTGTGAAGAAATAAGTTGGCGCGCGTTAATTTGTTTCTTTATAAGCGTCAATGCAATGTTGTTTGGATTTTTTTCAAGAGTTGTCTCTATCAATTGCAGGGCAGGGGTCGTTTGCCCACCAATGGCCAATAGCCATGCGTACAGTAATGTTGAATCTATAGTGTCGGGGTGTTCTGCCTGGGTGTGTGCGGCAGCGCTCAATGCGTGGCGGTATTCACCTGCTTGCATTAAGGTTTGAATTAAACCTAATTCTATTTCTACTGCGTGAAAATTTCCTGCGGCTTGTTCCAGTTTATTGCGCGCGCGGTCAGTGTGACCTTCGCTTAAATCTTTACGCATTGTTTGTTGAATGCTATAGATTTTTTCCTGAATGTCGGTTGAGTATTCTTCAGAAAAAGCGAATGCTGGCAACATTGCGTAAGTAATAAAGAGTAATGTAATGGAAATAGTTTTCATGGTTACCAAATTAAAAAATAGGAAATAAGAAGTAAGGAAAAAAGCAAAGAGAAAAATAAAAACCCCGCTAAAATTTCTAGCGGGGTTGCTTAATTAAAAATCAATGATTATTGATTGGTGTTAGCACCTGTTACACAGCCGGTGGAGTTTGCTGGTGCATTCAGGCGTGTTAAACGCGGTTTACCTAAAGAGGCATCAGCTGGGTTGTAAGCATTAAAACCGTTGACCATATTGAAGTTTGCCAAGTAAGCGGACAAAGCATCAATATCTTGAGCGCCACCTAAACGATTTTGTCCGTTTAAAAAAGTAGTCAAGCTATCACCACCGGTTGACATAAAATTGTTGACAGTTATGCGATATGTTTTAGTAGGATTTATCACAACATCAGTGGCATCTACGAGTGTATCCACTACACCATTTTTATCGGTTAAGCTGACATTCGTAATGCGAGAGTCGCAAGTTTTGCTACCATCCCAATTATATTTAAAGCCCGCAGAATGATACATCATGCGTGTTGCCGTTGCTGATTGGCCACGGCAACCGGCAAATTGCTGTTCCAACACATTTTTCAAATCTTGTGCAGTTACTGTCATGGTCACCAAGCTGTTACCAAATGGTTGAACGGTGTAAGCCTCGCCGTAAGTTACATTGCCGTCACCTTCGCCCGCTGTGCTGCTTGCATAAGTAAAGTCAGCGCGTACACCACCACGGTTCATGAAGGCAATTACGGCACCACCAAATTGTGCAGGTACCGTTGCGGCTAATTGTGCGTCTGCCAACATTTGTCCGTTGTCACTATTACACGCAACATCGGAACTGTTTGGCATTGCTTTAGTAATTGACCCGATAACGGTATTTGCAATGGGTGCCACAAGGTTGTTGTAAGCAGAAACTATGTTTAACACTTCGCTATTGGGTGTAACAGTAGCATCGGTACGATCTACTAAACGGTTGGTTACAGCAACGTCATTTATATTGCGCGAAACTGGGTCAATGGTGACATCAATATCACTCAGCACTCGGCCATAATTGGATGCTTGTGTAACCGGAATTAAACGACCTACTTTGTTAGCAATACCAGTTGGGTGCGAAATACTTTGCAAGGTATTTGTGCCATTAATGTTAACAACTTTTGTATCCACAGTGCTTGCAGAACAGTTGTAAGCCGTGTGGCTATGGCCGCTGATCACTAAATCCACTGCATCGTCTAAACGGTTTACGATTTTTGCAATGTCGCTGCCTGCAAGATTATTTGTACAGCCATTAATGTCGGAAGTTAGTACACCGGGTGTTGCCGGGTTGTTGCCTTGAAATCCGCCCTGGTGCACCAGCACCACAATTGATTCAACTCCCAACGCACGCAAGCGTGGCACTAATGCATTTACTGTATCTGCTTCATCATTGAACGTTAAACCTGCAACACCACTGGGTGTAACAATAGTGGGTGTATCTTTCAATGTCATACCGATAAAAGCGACTTTCACACCGTTGTAAGTTTTAATTCCGTAAGCAGGAAATAACGTTTTACCATCAGCTTTTACTACGTTGGCAGACAACCATTTAAATTTTGCGCCTTCAAAGGGTACAGGTGTACCTACTGTTGCACCTTTGCAGCTATTTGCGTCGCCTGCAATACAACCACCGTTTTGTAAACGCATTAATTCTACCGAACCTTTGTCAAATTCGTGATTGCCGACAGAGCTAAAATCCACACCAATTCGGTTCAAGGTTTCAACAGCGGGTTCATCGTGAAATAAAGCAGAAATCAGCGGTGATGCACCAATTAAATCACCCGCTCCCACAACCACAGTATTAGGATTAGTCGCTTTCATTTTTGCAATATAGCCCGCTAAATATTCGGCACCGCCAACAGCTTTTTTGGGTGAAAGTGCATCAGCTGTTTGAGAAAAAGTACCGGGCGATTGTAAGTTGCCGTGGTAATCGTTAAACCCAATAATTTTTACCGTGAAAGGTAGTTGACTTGTAGTTGCAGCAAAACTTGGTTGCGTGGTCGCTAAGATGGCGGCCACCGCAAGGATAATCAAATTCTTTTTCATGATATTTTCCTGAATGAATAAATATGAAGAGCTTTAATAGAACTGCGCTTTTAAATGACGTATTAAATTAGGTGCGGTGACGACGACGCGCAAAAAAAGTTAACAGGCTTAAGCTGCCGAAAAACAAAGCAAAAGTATCCGGGAGTGGTACAGCAGTAACTTCCAGTTTCACTGCACCGTTGGTGGAATTGAACGTTTGAAAAGTACTGAACAGTGCGCCGGTAATGTTATAAGTACCTTCACTCAGGGTGAAGAAAGCATTACTGAAATTTGCGTTAGTTAAATTGCTATCAAAATTATTTGAGAGGTCGGTGCTTTTTGTTGTAGTACTGGTTAAGCCAATACTTTGACCATTGTTAAAAACTTCAAAACGATCACCGGCACTGCCTGCATCAACCACACTTAACAATGCTTTAAAACCACTGGAGACGGTGAACTGATAGGTTAAAGCTGAACCAAAGTTGGGAGAGTTGCTGTCGTTCATATCAATCCATTCAACGCCCTGCGATGCAGATGAAAAGTCATCAACATTAAATTCATTCCATTGACCGTCAGCTGCTAAAGAAACTGTGCTTGCCTGAGCTTGTGTTATGAAACCCAAGCCAAGCGATAAGGCTAATGTAAAATACTTTAATTGCTTCATGGTGGTATCCTCGAGTTAATTTATTGTAGGGCGCAGGCCGCTAACCGCGCTTTTTTGTAGGAAAATGCGGAATGCGTAAGAAGTGGTTCGGCGTAAAAAATATTAAAAGTGGTAAATGACAGGTTGATGGCGGATTTATTTATTTTTGGAGAAGGTTTGATGATAAAACTTGCTTTTGACATTTAAATTGATGAATTTCTCTGTTAAATATAATTCTGAAACATTTCATTCATATAATCTGGCGCATCTTACTGGTTTCTAGATCACTTATTTTATTTGGAGTCATTATGACTAATAAATATTTATCGCTAGTTGGTTTACTTCCATTTGTTTACGCAAATATTGGATTGGCGCAAGTTGTACAGACAGTAACAAAAGAAGGAGCGCATCAAACTTCTGTAGAAGAAACCATTGTCAGTCGCTTGCAACAAGCCCGGCCTGATGTCAATTTTGGCGCAGTGCATCCATCACCTATCGCAGGTTTGTATCAAACCCAGGTTGTTGGTGGCCCCACTTTGTATGTAACACCTGAAGGCGACAAGTTTATCACCGGTGAAATCTTTTCGGTTCAAGCTTCTGGTTTTGCAAAATATGAAGATCCAAGCGTGGTTGCGGAACGCAAAAAATTATTGTCTTCTGTCAATGCTAAAGATTCCATTATTTTTAAAGCCAAGGGTAAAACCAAAGCAGTTGTTTATGTATTTACCGATGTGGATTGTGGCTATTGTCGCAAATTAAATAGTCAGATGAATACTTACCCTGAGCAAGGGTTACAAAAACCTGGCTATTCAGATTTAGGTATTGAAATTCGTTATTTAGCTTATCCACGTTCTGGTATTCCCAGTTCTTCTGCAGATAAACTAGTCACCGCCTGGTGTTCTAGCGATAAACAAAAAACACTTACCATGCTCAAAGAAGATAAGCCCGTACCTGGCAAAACCTGTAATAACCCAGTTGCCGCGCAGTTTGAGTTGGGTGAAAAATTGGGTGTCAACGGTACCCCAGCCATTTGGATGCCGAATGGTGAGCTAAAGCCAGGTTACTTACCGCCTGCAGAGTTGGCTAAAGAGTTGGGTATTTTGTAATTTTACTCAAAAAAATATAAATAGAATGCTTCATAATTCTATTTATATTTTTGAGATAAGTTCTTTATCCAAAACGCTATCGCTATTTGATTCTTTGTAATCTGGCGTATAACACTAGCTTGCTGTATCCGTAGTTAGATCCTCCTACTAAAGCTAAATCCTCCCTTTGAAGCTAAACCGTCATCAAAAAGTCATAATTTTGTAACTAATATTTTCCTATAATTCTGCATTATTTTGTTATCACGTTAATAGCTGGTATTTAAGAGGGAGCGGTCACAGTTTTCCACTTTGCTCCCGGGTGCTTAGTTGACAGCTCGGTACAAACAGCAGTTCTTCCATATATTAATATTTTATCCAAACTTCTGCGTAAATTATATTCTCAGTGGTTGCTAGGCTTTCGATCAATAACATTTCAAGCAAGGTAGTAAGCATGACAAGCAAGCGCGCACTCATTACAGGTATTACGGGGCAGGATGGCTCCTATCTGGCAGAATTTTTATTGCAAAAAGGCTATGAGGTTCATGGTATTAAAAGAAGATCTGCTTCTTTTAATACGCAATTAATTGATCATTTGTATCAGGATCGTCATGAAAATGGCGTGAAATTTTTCCTTCACTATGGCGATCTTTCGGATACATCCAATATTGTACGTTTGGTAAAAAATATTCAGCCGGATGAGATTTATAATTTAGGTGCAATGAGTCATGTAGCCGTATCGTTTGAGTCGCCAGAATATACTGCAGATGTGGATGGCATGGGCGCTTTGCGAATACTTGAAGCCATACGGCTTTTAGGTTTGGAAAAGAAAACAAAATTTTATCAGGCTTCTACTTCCGAACTTTATGGTCTTGTACAAGAGGTCCCACAAAAGGAATCTACACCGTTTTATCCTCGTTCGCCTTACGCCGTTGCAAAAATGTATGCCTATTGGATAACAGTTAATTACCGGGAAGCCTATGGTATCTATGCATGCAATGGGATTTTGTTTAATCATGAATCGCCGCGTCGTGGTGAGACTTTTGTAACGCGAAAAATAACGCGCGGCTTGGCCAATATTGCCATGGGGTTGGATGAGTGTTTATACCTTGGTAATCTTGATGCGAAACGGGATTGGGGGCATGCAAAGGACTATGTGGAAATGCAATGGTTGATGATGCAACAAGAGTCACCAGAAGATTTTGTTATTGCTACTGGAAAGCAGTATTCTGTGAGAAATTTTGTTGACCGTTGTGCCAATGAAATGGGCATGTCTATCCGTTGGGAGGGCATTGCTGAAAATGAATATGGAATATGTTCAGAAATCGCTGATGTTGGTTTGGACTTAAATTTGACTCATTTGGTTGGCAAGAAAATTGTAAAAGTAGATCCACGTTATTTTAGACCTACTGAAGTTGAAAGCTTGTTGGGTGATCCGACAAAAGCCAGAGTGAAGTTAGGCTGGGAACCAAAAATTCAGTTTGCAGAGTTAGTTAAAGAAATGGTTCATCACGATATTGATCAAGCCAAACGTTTTGCAACCCTGCGCAATGGCGGGTTTAACCTGGCTTTGCGTACGGAATAATAAGGTGTTAAAGATGATTTCCAGCGAAAGCAAAATATATGTCTCCGGCCACCAAGGCATGGTTGGATCTGCGTTAATTCGCCAACTTAAAAATCAGAATTTTGAAAATATAATTACCCGAACTCGGCAAGAGCTGGATCTTACTAATCAAATTGATGTGCGCAATTTTATGCAAACGGAGCGGCCGGATTGTGTATTAATGGCGGCTGCTAAAGTGGGTGGAATTCATGCTAACAATGTCTACGCGGCAGAGTTTATTTATACTAATTTAATGTTGGAATGTAATCTTATTCACCAAGCTTTTGAAGCAGATGTGCAGAATATTTTGTTTTTAGGTAGTTCATGCATATACCCTAAATATGCACAACAACCTATGGCTGAAACAGCTTTATTGACTGGAATTTTGGAGCCGACAAACGAGCCTTATGCAATTGCAAAAATAGCCGGAATTAAATTGTGTGAAAGCTACAATCGCCAATATGATACAGATTATAGGTCCGTTATGCCCTGTAACCTTTATGGTCCTAATGATAATTTTCATTTAGAAAATAGTCATGTTATTCCTGCACTTATTAAGAAAGTTCATCTCGCAAAAATGACCAATCAACTCTTTGTAGATGTGTGGGGAACAGGATCTGCCTTGCGAGAGTTTTTGCATGTAGATGACTTGGCCGGTGCGTGTTTGGAAATTTTAAAAACACCGAAAAGTGAGTACTACAGTTTTGTAACCCCTATGTGCTCGCATATCAATGTGGGTTTTGGTGAAGATATTAGTATCAGCGAGTTAACAAAAATTATTTGTAAGGTTCTGAACTATTCCGGGGATGTTCATTACGATACCAGTAAGCCGGATGGTTCACCACAAAAGTTGATGGATACAACGCTCATCTCAACTATCGGGTGGAAACCATTTTATTCACTTGAGGCTGGAATAGCACAAACCTACGAATGGTTTTTAGCACACGAAAGCGCCGTCAGATCCTAATGCAGATAAATTTATCGTTGATTACATATCACCCAGTGCTGGTAATAATATGGTTATAGGAATTAATAAAAATTTTAATGGAGAACATTTAGCATTTAAATATTGGCCGTTGGTGTATTTAATAGTAACTTTTTCTGTAGCCCTGTTTATATTTTCTGATGGATTAGGTCATATGCTATTAGATTGGCAGCGTGAAGAATTTAGCCATGGCTATATGATACCGCTGGTAAGCGCCTATTTATTATTACAAAAACTTCCTGAGCTTGCAAAGGTAAAGTCAAACCATAAAATATGGGGTGTAGTGGTAGTTGTTGTCGGTATACTACTTTACATTGTGGGCGAACTTAGTGCTCTCTACCCCATTATTCAGTACGGATTTATTGTTGTTTTAACCGGTATTGCAATTTCGTTATTGGGTGTTCGTGGTGCTTTAGTGGTTGGAGCTCCGATTGCATATTTGTTATTTATGATTCCTTTGCCAACTTTTTTATATTTAAATTTGTCATCAAATTTGCAGCTATTGTCGTCAAGTATTGGTGTAACTATTTTACGTTTGTTTAATATTAGTGTTTTTTTAGAGGGGAATGTGATTGACCTTGGCAGCCTCCGTTTGCAGGTGGTAGATGCATGTAGCGGTTTGCGTTATTTATTTCCGTTAATGAGTTTCGGATTTTTAGTGGCATATATTTATCGCGCACCCCTATGGAAAAAAATGTTTATATTTTTTTCGACTATTCCAATTACCATTCTCATGAATAGTTTTCGCATTGCAGTTATTGGTGTCACCGTGGATATTTGGGGTGTCACAGCAGCGGAGGGATTTGTACACGACTTTGAAGGTTGGGTTGTGTTTTTGGCATGTCTGGGTTTATTAGCGTTAGAAATATTTATTTTGCATCGACTGTCCGGTAATCGTGCGAGTCCGCTTGATAGCATATCAATTAGTTTACCTACACCATTATTTAGTCAGGAATATTTTGCAAATGTCACAAAAATAAGTTCACCCGCCGTTATTACATTAATTGTATTGTTACTTTCAGTGTCGCTGAAGTTTGTGATAGCAGATAGGATAGAAAGTATTCCAGCGCGATCCAGTTTTAGTGAAATGCCCTTAGTCATAGGTTCGTGGACCGGGCGTGAGGGGCGCTTTGATCAAGATGTTATAGAAGCGTTGAAATTAAAAGATTATTTTCTGGCTGATTATGTCGATGCTACCTCGGGTGCGGCAGTCAATCTTTATATCGCGTATTACGATTCTCAACGTAAAGGCGCTTCTGTTCATTCACCAAAAACCTGTATGCCTGGCGGTGGGTGGGAATTGTCGCAGCAGGCTCAAGTGGATTTTCTGAATACTGAGTCTTATCGTGGAAGAAATTTAAGTGTAAACAGAGTTGTTATTCAAAAAGGGAGTGCTAAAAGTTTAGTGTATTACTGGTTTCAACAGCGTGGAAGAATTATTACCAATGAGTATTTGGCTAAGTGGTATATTTTTTGGGATGCATTAACGCGCAATCGTACTGATGGTGCATTAGTCAGAATTACGATTGCGTATTCTGGCTCTGAAGAAAGTGAAAAACAATTACAAAATTTTGTAATAAAATTGGTGCCATTTTTACCCAAATACATACCTGAATAGTTTATCCAACATATGATCAGCATGCTGAATTTTCCATTGTCACTATTCATGAGTATCGTGCTTGTACCGCTATTAATGCGTTATGCGAACCAATTGGGTTTAGTTGATAGACCTGACGGAATAAGGAAAATACATACTCAAGTAATTCCCAAAAGTGGCGGGTTGGCAATTGCGCTAGCAGTACTTATACCAGTGCTTTATTCCAGTGGTAAGTTGACCGAATTAATACCCTTATTATTAGGCTCACTGGTCATAGTTATTTCAGGCTTGCTTGATGACCGTTACGATTTGAATTTTAAATGGAAGTTTTTAGGTCAGATTATTGCCATTTTAATTTTTTTGGTGGGCACACCAGGCCTATCGGAAAAAACATTTTTTTATAATGAATTATTTTCAGGTTGGGTCACCACAACGATTTTGTTTATCTTTTTACTCGGTGTATCTAATGCTATTAATTTATCCGATGGATTGGATGGTTTAGCTGCCGGCATTACCATGATTAGTTTAGGGCTCATTGCACTACTTGCCAATGATGCTGAGCTGGCGTCTGTATTTATTGTTGCGCTGGCGTTAATGGGCGCGCTTATGGGATTTTTACGTTATAACACTCATCCCGCCCAAGTATTTATGGGTGATACAGGTAGCCAGTTCATTGGTTACACCAGTGCAGCCCTGGCAATTTATTTATCGCAAAATTCCGTATCAGCCATTAGCCCGGTATTGCCAGTACTGATTCTTGGCATACCTATTATGGATACGCTCATGGTGATGAGTGTACGTATTTATGCGGGTAAGTCGCCATTTTATCCCGATAAGAATCATATACATCACCAGCTAATGAAATTTGGTTTTCGCCATTATGAATCTGTAGCAATTCTTTACGTCGTGCAAATTTGTTTGGTTATAACTACCTATCTTTTACGCTATCAACATGAATTTATACTGATATTTTTTTATTTTATGTTTGCTACAAGCTGCCTTGGTTTACTTTATTTGGCAAATTTAAAACAATGGAGGTTTCGTGTTGAAGCTATCGAATCGGTATTTGTTGACCGAAGAAATCCTTTGCTACGAAGTATGAATTGGATTTTTGAATACAGTGTTGGAATGATAACTTTTTGTTTTTGTGTGGCTTTAGCTATTTTGAGTTTTTCTACTATTCCATCTCACTTCGTTGTGATGAGACTTGCTTTGGTCTTGCTGGTGGGATCATTTTTAGTGGGGATTCTTTTTCCGAAGTTAAGTGTTTTAACAACACGGTTACTTGCCTATTCGGCGACGGTTTTATTACTTTATGCTTTTGCAGTTTCATTCACCAATGGTATAGCAGGAACTTTATTAAACGTTATTTTGTTTTTCCTTGGTGCATTTTTATTGCTATCAATAAGAATGACGAGAAAAGATCAATTTCAACTCAATAATCAGGATTTAATTATTCTTTTTATTTTACTGGTCGGCCCATTGCTGCCCTTTGAAGGAGATGATGGTGTAAAAATAGGCGTGATGTTGTTTAGGATGTCCATCATGATCTACGCAATAGAGTATGTCATTAGTAAGTCGCAAAGGTTTAATTTCATTATTAAGTGTTTTTCTACATTAATATTATTTTCCGTGTGTTTTATTTAAGCACAAAGACGTTGGAGTCAATATGAAACTGAATCAATTCATGGTACGCAAAGCGTTATGGCTGCTGTTGCCAGCAATGGCCTTGTGTATGGTTTCCTGCAGTGGTGCTGAAGAGCGGGAAAGTAAATATCTGCAGCGGGCAAATACTTATTTTTCCGATAATAATTATCCCAAAGCTAAAATTGAAATTAAAAACGTATTACAAATAAATCCGAAGAATTCAAAAGCGCGGGTTTTGTTGGGTAAAATAAATCAAAAAGAAGGTGAGTATCGTCAAGCCTTAGCTAATTTCAGTGCTGCTGTGGAGGAAGACCCCAAGCAGATTGACGCTCGCCTGGAGTTGGCAAAAATCTTTCTTTCTGCTAGCAGAGATACAGACGCAAGTAAGTACATTAACGAGGTGTTAGCAATAGATCCTATTAACAATGAAGGCAAGGCTATTTCTGCCGGGCTTTATATGCGCGCCGGCGATCGCGGTAACGCAATTCGTGTGGCTGACGAAGTATTAGTGAGTAACCCTGGCAACCCGCAGGCAATTGCAGTATTGGCTGCGGTTTATATTGATACTGAACCACAACTTGCACTTGAAAAAATTAATGCTGGACTGGCATTGGATAAAACCAGTGTTCCTTTAAGAATGTTAAAAATTGAAGTGTTAAAACGCAGCAAACAGACGGATGAAATTGCCAGTATTTATCTTGGTCTTATTAAAGATAATCCAAAAAATTTCACTTTTTACGATAAGTTAGCGGGCGATTATACGGCTCAGGGTAAAGTTGATGATGCGGAAAATATAGTTCGCCTAGCCATTGTTAATAATCCGGATAGTGTTGATCCTATACTGGCATTGGTTGATTTTATTAAAAAAATGAAAAGCCCTGAGCAATCAGAAGTAGTACTGAAAGAGTTTATTAGTAAAAAACCTGATTTGTACGTACTTAAAAAAGCTCTGGCTAATTTGTATTTACAGTTAGACAAAAAAACGGAAGCTAAGGCTATATTAAATGCCGTCATTACGCCGAATAGCAGAAGCGCTGAATCCATAAGTGCCAGAGTTGATCTGGCAAGAATATATTTAATGGAAAAAGATACGGCCAAAGCAAATGGCTTACTTGATGAAATATTTGCAATAGAGCAATCCAATGCCGATGCGCGAATCCTCAGTGCGCGTATAAAAATATCAGATAATAAAATAAAGGACGCCATTGCGGATTTGCGCACTGCCTTAAAAAGCGATGCGCGATCTCTGGAAGCATTTAAATTATTAGCTTTTGCACAGGAAAAAGACGGAACACCTGAGCTTGCGTTGGATAGTTACTTTCGCGCACTCGATATAGGTAGTGATGATATTCCTTCGCTATTTGGCGCAGCGCGGCTAAGTATCAAGAATCAACAAAAAGATACGGGGAAAAAATTATTAGAAAGGATATTGGTGCTTGACCCGACGAATCCTGAGGCGACTCTAATGTTAACTAATTTGATGATCGCTAACAAAGACTGGGACGCTGCGGAGAAATTGTGCCAATCATTGATTAACTCGGAATCGATTGCCAAAAAAGCCACTGGTTTTAATGCCTTTGGAGGCGTTTATAGTGCACAAGAGAAATGGAAATTGGCAAAGCAAAATTACACCGAATCCTTGCAGCTTTCACCCCAATCCTATGATCCGCTCGCAGGTATCGTCAATGCTATGCTGGCGGAGAATAAAGAAGCAGATGCAATCGCTTTTCTTGAATCGCATTTGAAAACATATCCAGAGTTTTATCGCGCCAAGCGTCTTCTTGCCAATCTGTATATGAAAGAAAAGAAAACACAGGCAGCTATCGATATTTATGAATCGCTGATAGTGGTCGCGCCTAAAGACGAAAGTTTATACGAGAGTCTGGCAGGCATATATTTCGAACAAAAAGAGCATCAGAAAACTGAAGCAGTCTATTTACGTGGCTTGGCTTCTATTCCCGATTCTGTGGGTCTCCGCGCCTATCTAGGTAATCTATATACCTTTGATAAAAAGTACGCGGCAGCTAAAGAGCAATATGATTTGGCCTACAGCAAAATGCCCAACTCAGATATGATTAAAAATAATCTGGCGATATTACTCATAAATCATTTACCTTCTGCAGATAACACGCGTAAAGCGGTAGAACTTGTTGCAGGTTTTTCGACTTCGAAGGAACCTAATTATTTGGATACTCTGGGTTGGGTGCAGTTACATGCAGGAAATACTCCTCAGGCAATTTCCTTTTTGCAACAAGCAGTGGGATTAAAGTCGTCGCCGGAATTTCATTACCATCTTGGCGCGGCCTACAAAAAAAATAATCAACTGCCGGAAGCAAAAAAAGAATTATTACTTGCTACCAAAGATGTAAGCGATAACAGTGAATGGCTAGCGGATGCCCAACAAGCATTAGTTGGGTTATAACATTTGCTTGAGAACTGAAACTGTTCATTAATTAAAACCGCCGCGTAAAGGCGGTTATTTTTGATATTTTATTTGTGAGTTGTCACAATAAATTCATTGTATTTTCAATAGATATTCATATTACTGAAAACTCCCTATGAAACTCTGTTTGGGTTATACCTCATCTTACTTATTTGGAGCTACTTAATAATGAAATCAATTTTCAAACCAAAACTACTTGTCGCTGCTATTTCAGCGGTTGCTTTTTTTCAAATATCCGCTGCCCAGGCAACCATTACTTATTTGGGAATGGGTTCCTTAGGTGGGGGCAGTAGTGATATGCGCGACCTGTCAGGATTAAACCACCCACTGGAAAATGGTGTTGCAAATAATTTGCTCGGCAGTTTTGGTTCGGGCTTTGCTTATTCTGGTTTTGATAATCGCTTTCTGGCAGTTGCGGATCGCGGCCCTAATGCAGTTCCTTATAATTCTGCGGTTGACGACACGTCTTCTTTTATTGATCGCTTTCATGAAATTGATTTGAGCATTACCCAAACTGGTAGCAGTTGGAATATTACTCCCACATTAGTAAAAACCACATTACTCAGCAGTCCTGTTCCATTAGTGGGTTCTACTAGTATAGACAACCCGAACAAAACTTATTTTACGGGCTTGAGTTCTGGTTTTGATGCCACTAAGTCTTCTGCTAATCCAACCAATATGCGCTTTGATCCTGAAGCGATTCGTGTAAGCCGCTCAGGTAAAAGTGTATTTATCACTGATGAATACGGCCCTAACCTTAAAGAATTTGATCGCGCTTCAGGCCAACTAGTTCGCACAATCGCTTTACCTGCAAAATTTGCTGTTGCGATACCTAGCGCACACGGTACTAATGAAGAAACCAATCCTTCTGGCCGTGTAGACAATAAAGGCATGGAAGGTTTAGCCGTTTCACCAGACGGAAAAACGTTGTTCGGTATTATGCAAAGCCCGTTATTGCAAGATAACGCACTAACCAGCACCGGCAGTAAAAATGGTAAAGACATTCGTATTGTCAAGGTGGATATTGCAACGGGCGCTACGCAAGAATTCGTTTATCAGTTGGCCGATAAAAGCTTAACGGTGAGTGAAATTTTAGCGGTTAACGATCATGAATTTCTAATTGATGAACGCGACGGTAAAGGCGGCGTTAGTGTAAAAAATATTTATAAAATTGATATCACTGGCGCAACCGATGTAAGCGGCATCGCCAGCTTACCGGCAAGTGGTTTGCCAGCAGGCGTTGTCGCAGTTAATAAAAGTGCAACACCTTTTCTTGATTTCACTGCTAAAACTGCTTTAGGTGCTGCGATTCCTGAAAAAATTGAAGGTATGGCATTTGGTCCGACTTTAGCAAATGGTCTTATGTCATTAATTTTGACCAATGATAATGACTTCAACACTAACCCCGCAACTTTTAGTACCACTAATAATTTTTATGTATTTGGTATTGATCAAGCAGATTTAAACTACACACCACAAGCAGTTGATGCGCCAGCGCCAGTACCCTTACCAGCGGCGCTGATGTTATTTGTTAGTGGTTTAACATCATTAGGTGGTTTGGTTGCTCGTCGTCGCAAAAAAGTGTAGTTGATTTAATATTTTTATTAGATGAGATTAAAGCCGCTTACAGGATGTGAGCGGTTTTCAGAATTACGCCGAAAGATATTTTAAGCTATTGTACTTAAACCTGTAGTCATAAACCTAAAGTCTTAAACTAATAGGCTATATGAATTTTGGCTTATCGTAATCCTCATTTTTTTGTTTTAGAAGATCAATTGCTTGGTGCGCATTCAATAATGCGTAAAGGCTAAATTACAGTTCTTCATAACAATATCATATTTCAAAAAATATAATTGAGCGCCCGCAAAACATCTGAATTAGCAGCACTTAAGGTATTGAGTTGATAATTACGCCATCTATAGCTTTAATCTGTTAGACTCCGCAGCCTTCAAATAAATGAAAAAAAACAAGATTCAATAAATTTTTACTTCTTCATGCTAATGGAAAGATATCAGGAGATTTTAATCGCTAAGGGTTTAATTCCCCGCCCCTTGGGGCGATATAAAGCTGTTGAGCTATGCGAAGCGAGCGAATGCACTTAATACCCCGTAGCTTGCTGCGGGAATTTTTATTAATAGCGGTGGATATTTAATTTTTGGATATGTGTCGTGCATGCATGATTATTAACGTTAACTTGTGACAGTTGGATTTGTTTTTTATGAATTTTGTCCCTAATATTACCGATTCAAGATTGACGTATCTGAACAGATCGTCTTGCGCCGGTTCGTTGCTTTCGGTGACAGATTATTACAAAAATTATAGGTTGAAGTTCACGCCATTTAATTAGAGTTGCTAACTAGGCCGCAGCAAAGAGTACCGTCTTTGCTTGAAAGAAAGATTTTATCAACTTTTTATCTGCTTTAATTTTTTCTAAATCTGTAATCGCTCGGA
>JAYTSJ010000301.1:0-18479 GCA_043745725.1 Gammaproteobacteria bacterium
CGCGCACCGTCACCCCATGGGATGACGCCTTTTTATCCGCCGCTCGCACACCACTCAAAGCGGTTATTTGGATTGTTGGCTTATCCATTGCCGCAGCAGTGGCAGACGATGTATCTGGTATACAGTTTTATAGTTTTGCGGTGCCGGTAAGGCACCTTGGTTTAATTGTAATGCTCTGCTGGTTTATTCTCAGGTTTATCAGTGAAGTAGAGTGCGTTTTAATTTCACCTAGCGAAACGAAAGAGCCTATTGATCAAACTACTGTGTTAGCCATGAGTAAATTGCTACGTGGCTCGATTATCATTACCACTACATTAATTGTATTGGAAACGATGGGTTACAGCATCGCAGGTATATTAACCTTTGGCGGAATTGGCGGGATTGCTATAGGCTTTGCGGCGAAAGATCTACTGGCAAATTTTTTTGGTGGATTAATGATTTATCTTGACCGCCCCTTTAACGTAGGCGATTGGGTTCGCTCGCCAGACCGCAATATAGAAGGCACCGTTGAACTTATTGGCTGGCGCCTCACTACCATCCGTACATTCGATAAGCGGCCACTTTATGTTCCCAATGCAACCTTTGCGACAATTTCGGTCGAAAATCTCTCGCGCATGAGCCATAGACATATCAATGAAACCATTGGCATTCGTTACGAAGATGCGCATCTTATGGATAAAATAGTTGCAGAAATTAAACAAATGTTGCTTGCAGATAGTGAAATTGATAACGATCAAAATGTGATTGTTAATTTCACCCAATTTAATACTTCATCACTGGATTTTTTTGTGCACGCGTTTACCCAAACAACGGATCGGATTAAATTTCACGAGGTTAAACATAATATATTATTAAAAATTTACGCCATTATTTGCGCACAAGGTGGCGCTATAGCCTTCCCAACGCAAACGCTTCATCACGCATCAAGTCCATCATTAACAGTACCGACTACAGAGCAAAAAAGAGTAACCATATTTGCTGATACAGTACCGCAACTATGAAGTACCACAACAGCCATGAAGTACCACAACTATGAAGCACCAAAACCCTGAAGTACCACAACACTAAAACCCTTGCCCCAAAACAGGATCAAGCGAAATTAGATTAAGGCAAATAAAGTTTTATTACACCACCGCCCAGCAGGCTGTTATTAGCAAGAACTAAATAACCTTGACCTTTTTTAGACCTATGCAACGCCAAAACCTTACGCGCAAATAACAATCCCAAGCGCGTATTACTTGAACCAAAGGACGCGCCAACCTGTGGCGATGGGTCCTCCAACATACTTTCAGGGTAGCCAGTACCATCATCCGCCACAGAGATACATAAAAAATCATTTTCAATACACGCTGAAACCAGTAACTGGTTTTGTCCGTAACGCGCGCAATTTACCAGCAAATTATTCAATACCCCGCCAATCATTTCATTGTCAAAATACCAAACAAGATTAGCATCACACTCTACACGGATATTTAATTTTCTGATGTTAAACAACGTATCATTTCGCGCTACCTGCTCGTCAATAACATCAATGACATAATGTTCATCAATATGCATCCCCAGTGATTGTTCATCCATTTGGTAAAGTGATAACAATTGCACTAATTCACCGTTAATACGCGCAGCTTCGTATTCAAGCGTTGAAAAAAACTTTGCTTGTTCGGCATCAGCAGGTGGAGATTTTTCCATCATCGCAGCCAGGGTTATCAATAACATGCTAAGCGAGTCTTTCATGTCGCGCACACTTGAGGCAAGTACAAATGAGAAATCAACCGTGGGATTAGGATAACCTTCTTTCGGTAAATTTCCCTTATTTGGTAATTTATTCATCGTTTAACTCACTGTTTTTTGCGCTTTAGTTAAGTCGTTATAGACAATTTGTAACTGATGATAGCGCGGATACTGCACATGAGATTTGTTCAGGCTAGCTTCGCACTTGCTGAGTGATTGATGAATTTTTTTGCTTATCTGATCATCAAAATTTATTTTCAATGTATCGATCAGTGTTTGAATATAATTAAGACGCAAACCAATATGATGTGGCACCTTCTGCAACGCAGTATTAAACGCTGCTTCTGCTATATGAAAATCTTTGTTCTTATAAGCAGCAATACCTTTTTTATTAATCTCGGCTACCATTAATTTATTTTTCTCGCTGCGCGGCTCCTCCAGCAATACATCCAACTTTTGCAAAGCTTCTTCATTATTTACATTTTCCAGCAATAACGCTTTTAACTGAACTTCTGCCTCATCCATTCGGCCTAACAAACGTAGAACACGAATCATTTCAATTCGTGACTCAAGTAACTCGCCACCACCAGGCTTGGTAAGTTCAGCTTGCGCTGCGGTCATTAGCGCTATAGCTCGATTTTCATTACCGGAACAAACCTGCAATTGAGTTTCAAGCAGCTTTGCTTGTATTTGTATATTTTGCGACTCGCCAAATTTCACTTCAATTTCCGCCACACCTTTTAACGCATCGCGTAAAAATGGACGCCCTAATTCTTCATCCATTGTTGATAACTTAATAGCTGCCTGCGCAAACTGTGTATGCACATGAGCATTATCTAAAAAAGAATTATCCCCTAATTTAACTGCGTGCCTTAATGCAGTAGTCGCTATTAATAAATTATCATTTTGCAGTGCCACGTCGCCCAATGCTTGCTGACGTAAAATCGACAAGGGTGAAAGATCGGTTACTGTCTGCAGCACCGTTTGCATACGTTCCGTATTACCCTGCTCCCGATGTATCTCAACTTGAAAATCATAGGCTTTTAAACACTGAGGGTTACGTTGTAATATTTCCCCCAGCCATTGCTGGGCACTCAACAAATCCCCTTGAGCGATTTTAGTTTTAACCATACCCAACTGCGCCCATTCCAACTCCCTTTGATTAAGCACGGTGCGATACAACATTTCTGCCGAAGCCACGTCATTATTTTGCAAGTACAACTGTCCAAGTAGTTTTTGACAAACGTTAGTATTGCGACCACCCTTATCGATCAATTGCGTACATAAATCTATTGCCGTATGTAGATCACCTTTCTTTCTCGCAGCATAAGTTGGTTTTAACATCACGTGCTGTTCAAATAATCGACTCAACCGTTGATCAAGTACTTTGGCATTTAAGGGTTTGGTGAGATAGGCATCAGGTTCATAATCATAAGCAGCCATAATAATGCTCTTACTGGATTCCGCCGACACTAAAATGAAAAGACTCTCTCTGCAGGGATTACTTGTTACTCGCAATTCTTCTAACACTTGTTGCCCAGATTTGCCCTTCCCTAAATTTTGATCGCACAGAATCAAATCATAAGTACGGACTTTACAAAACTGTAAAGCCTCTTCACCAGACGCGACAGAATCAACCGAACGTATACCCAAGCTCATCAGAATATTATTGAGAGTGGCGCGAAAATTGCCAAAATCATCTACTATTAGCGCATTTATTTTGCCATAAGAAGAATCAACCATTTATCCAGCTCCATATCAACTCCGTTTAAGCATAGACTAATCTGGCAAGTGGAGAAAAAACTCGTCTTTTCCGCCCGACTTCAATGTGTCGCTTAACCACTTTTTATCGTAAAGCCGTAGCCCACGCGTATGCTTTCGACTAACCTGCAAAGATCAAACGAACTTTGCGTTTTCACTATTCAACTTGTAACCATTGAGACAGCGAATGACTAAATTCCGCATCGAACACGACACCATGGGCGAAGTACAAGTACCCAACTCCGCCCTTTATGGCGCACAAACCCAGCGTGCGCTGAATAACTTTTCTTTCAGCGGTTTGCGTTTACCGACGCGGTTTATTCATGCTATCGCACATATTAAAAAAGCGGCGACAGAAACGAATTTACAACTGGGTTTGTTGGATACACAAATTGCACATGGAATTATTCGCGCGAGCGAAGCAATTATTGCCGGTGGCTACACGGATCAATTTCCCGTTGATGTATTTCAAACAGGTTCGGGTACCAGCACCAATATGAATGTAAATGAGGTAATTGCGCATTTGGCAACGGAAATAACAGGAAAAAAAGTACATGCCAATGACCATGTGAATATGAGCCAAAGCAGTAACGATACCATTCCAAGCGCTATTCATATAAGCGCGGCACTCGCATTTGAACACCAATTAATGCCTGCATTGGAAAACTTGCACACGAGCCTGCTGGGTAAAGCTGAGCAATTACGTGATGTTGTAAAAACTGGCCGCACGCATTTAATGGATGCTATGCCGCTCACTTTCGGGCAAGAAATTAGCGGCTGGGCCAGCCAAATTGAAAGTAATTATGTGCGGCTACAAACTGCGCTACCGCAATTACTCCAACTCGCACAAGGCGGCACAGCGGTGGGTACTGGCGTTAATGCACCGTCACAATTTGCACATAACTTTGCGCAAAATCTCAGCGAAAATACTGGCATGCCTTTTACACCGGGCGATAATTTTTTTGCACTCATGAGCACACAAGATACGGCAGTAGCAATTTCCGGCCAACTTAAAACCTTGGCAGTAAGCTTAATGAAAATCGCCAATGATTTACGTTGGATGAACTCTGGCCAACTCGCGGGAATTGCTGAAATTAATTTGCAGGCATTGCAACCCGGCTCATCCATTATGCCGGGCAAAGTAAACCCGGTAATTCCTGAAGCCGTGTGTATGGTGTGCGCACAAGTAATAGGTAATGACACAAGCATTAGCATTGCTGGACAATCAGGTAATTTTCAATTGAATGTAATGCTGCCACTTATTGCTTACAATTTATTGCAATCGATTGAATTGCTCAGCAATGCATGCAATCAATTAGCCGATAATGCCATCGCGAGTTTTACCGTGAATCAAATTAATATTGATAAAGCACTCGCGCGCAACCCAATCCTGGTAACCGCGCTTAATTCCATTATTGGTTACGAAAAAGCGGCAGCTATTGCGAAAAAAGCTTACCACGATGACCGCGCAATTATTGATGTCGCCGCAGAAGAAACGAAAATGAGTCGCGCAGAACTTGAACTTCTATTGAATCCAAAAACATTAACTGGACACTAGCTCTTTGCGCAAGCGACTATCAAACTTATCGATAATAACAGCCCAATCCGCATCACTTTTAATTTGTTCGCGCAAAAATTGCGACTGCGCCGCACTCCAGAAAGGCGCATCGCACAACTTAATCTGTGCATCCAAAGGGCAATGGGCCTCGATAAAAGCTTGAATACCGGCAGCAGACGAAGGCAAACCGAGTTGCTCAAATAAATTAGTCATACTATGTTGATGATTTTCCATTTTTAACTCCTGATAATGTGGGGATTTTCAAAATAGCCGACAGCTATAGGGCTTATCTCTAATTTAATAAAGCATATCTATAAACAGTCATGAGTTGATAATATACCAGTATTATCCTCTACCCTCGCCGCGAAACTTGAGTATAGGCAAAAGTTAAAAATGCGCTCCCAGTTACAAATACTGTTTAAGCACTTGCTGATACTCACGCTTGATTTGTACCCCGAACTCACGGGCTCGCAAACTTCAGGCGCACTCTCTTTAGTCATTAACCACCATATAGATTGCCATGTATTATTTACCTTTGCGATTAACGTGTACTTAACATCGCTTTCACAATCAATTATCACCTGGCCACCTAAACAATGATGTTTCAGCCAAATAGTTGATGTGTCTTTTATCGAAACGTATCTTGAATTGAATGCGTTCCTGTTCGTCACCAAAAGCACAAGGCCATTATTAATTTCAATATCTTTATAAAGTCGGGAGGAAATGTTGATTTTTTTGGAGAACTTCTGAGCTCTTAATGCGGTACATGGCATATAGAGTAATTTGAGTCTATTCACACACCGCAGCTACAAGATAATAGGTGTCGCCACGAAGAATCATTTTCAACGGATTCAGTTCATAATCCTGTGGATTTTTAGACTGCACAGGATAGACAACATATATTCTCCTTTAGGCCCTAAGTGCGTCGTAATTATTATCTTGTACGAGTTTATCAATGCTCGGAACAATTACCATTACAGAATAATTATTTACAGTCTCAATTCATTAGATCTTGTAGCGTACACGAATCCCCAAATCAACTGAAAGACGGACTTCCTCGGGTGATAAATCCTTAGCAAAATAACATCCTGAAATGTGCGCCTGACAAAAACTGGCGCCTTCAAGATTGCAGTTACGAAAATCAATACCCCGCAAATCTGCAGAGCGGAAATAGGCATTGCTTAAATCAAGCCCATCGGCATCTAACGTACGTAAATCGAGCCCACGGAAATCTCCACTACACAACTGCCCGACCGTATTTTCTCCCGACTGTTTGCGCTTATTAAATTCATCCAGATTTTCGGCGCGCAGCAACTCGTACAACGGATTTTTGTGAACGATTGGTTTACTCATAATTTCCCTGGATAGCCATTGGATTAAATTTCGCCACGTACATCATTAACTATTCAACGCTATTCGCTTTCATCTGCATCATTTGAATAAGTGAAGCTTCTGCACGAGACAAACCACAACGCCGAGCGACTTCCTCACTATCCAAACCTAATTTGAATAGTTGTGCAGCCTGTGAATAAGGCTGAAAATCTTCATCATTGTGATAGTCAATTTTTTGAGTGGTTGGCGGAGCTGCTTGTAAACGTTTTTCCATTGACAACAAGCGTTGCCCCATGCCGACTGAGCCACTCGCAGATACAGTAAGTTCGCGTGTTAACCGCTGAAACAATTTTTCTGTTTGCAGTGCTTGTTGGCGTGAGCTGGCGAGGCTTTTAAGAGCAACTGCCAGCGCAATCACACTTAACAGCAAGCTGCCAAGGAGTTCAATTTCAAGTGTTGACATAGCCATCTACCTTCTCATCTATGTGCAACTTAGGTTATTCAGTTACAGCAGCTTTATACATCTTCTAAATCAGACCACTCTTCACTGGTCAATAATTTATTTAATTCAATTAAAATAAGTAACTCATTATTTTTGTGGCATACGCCTTGAATAAATTTCGCACTTTCTTCATTGCCAACATTAGGGGCCATTTCAATTTCTGATTGACGCAGATAAACCACTTCAGCCACGCTATCCACCAAAATGCCAATCACATGGCGATCAGTTTCAATAATAACAATACGTGTATTATCAGTAATCTCGCCACTGGCTAAATTAAAGCGATGGCGGGTGTCAATCACCGTAACAACATTACCGCGCAAATTGATGATTCCCAACACATATGATGGTGCACCAGGTACTGCGGCAACTTCTGAATAGCGCAAAACCTCTTGCACCTGCATCACATTAATTCCGTAAGTTTCACCGTCTAAACGAAAAGTAACCCACTGCAATACAGGATCATCAGAACTCTTATTTTTTATTAGATCATTGGCCATACTTTTTTCCTCAGAGCACTTCCATATTCAGAGTAGTACCTTTTTTCCGGGCATTACAATGATGGGTAGCAGAATTCAGACTGTGACGCTTTGCTATAACTATAGCCGAGGCTGCCTGCTCTGCCAGTATCTCGATATTTTTAATTCCACGCGTGCAAATGAAGCGACGATTGCAATAATTGTTGCTGAGTTTCAATCTATTCTCTAGTTGTTACAGGCGTTGTTATAGGCGCTGTTATAGGAATTGCTACAGGACTCGCCTCAGCAGTGACTGCAGAACTCACTTCAGGATTCACAACATAATTCACCGCGGGACCTACCTTAGGGCTTACCTCAGAACTTACTTCTGTACTTACTTCTAGACTTGGCTCAGGAGTTATCTCAGGACTGATCGCAGCATTCGCCGCTGGACTTGTTCCAGCTGGGCTCACCGTAGGCACCAACACATCACGCCCTATGCTCTCTAGCGTTTCTAGTTTTTGGCTCGTTTCTAGTCTTTGGGCCGGCTCCAGTTGCTCTCTCGCCTCTAGTTTCTGGGTCGGCTCCAGCTTCTCGGCCGCGGTAAAGTGCACCACCATCCGCGCCTGTAAATTGAATTCACTGTTCCAGTAACTTACGCCCTGGCAAACCTGCTTCAATTTTTCGCTAATCACTCGCTCGCGTGGCTGTTCGCTAAAGCGCCCGCTGCCAAAATCCTGGCCAGCAATCACGCGTCGTTCGTGCCAAGGGCTGAGCACATCATCTCTGCGCGCAAACAACTCAATTGCCGAAACAGATACGGTGATTGGGATCTCAACGCACAACTGTAACGGCAATGCATTTTGTTCGTTGCAGGATTTTGCTTCAGTAGATGCCGATACACATTTACCAACACCCAGTATCGTGGCCACACCGTCGTTTCCGACACGCAACGATTCTTCGGCACGTAGCTGACGTAAAAGATCTTCCTGACCAAACAGGCGTATCTTCTCCAGACTTTGTGCCGAAGCGGTCAGCTGGTTAATACGGCCGCGTAATTCAGCCTCCAGTGCCGCATCGTTCCTGTGTCGCCCAGTCGCCAGATATTGTGATAGGGTAAAGCCGCCAACGGCCGAAGCAAGCAACAGCACAATTACCGCAACTATTGGGCCGCGCTTTGCCTTTCGGGTAACAGGTTTGTGTCCTGCGCGCGCCAGCATCTCTTTATGCCAGGCAACGCGTAACTGCATAGATGCAGCGATAATAGTGGCAACAGCCCCGATTAAGGAGACAAGCACAGTAGCCAATGGCGTGGTCATGCCGCCGGTGCCTATACCTAAGTTGGCGAGATCGATCACGATGTGTTATCCCCCCATAGCAAAAAACTTATTTACGACCTAACAGAAATAATAGCTCAAGCCAGCGCCGGTATATGCTGCGAATGGCAGAACACTCCCACAGTTTTCTGGCTTTGTGATCTGCTCGTCTGTTGTGTAAAACATTGCGAGTCGTGTACGTTGCCTGCAGTAAAACCAGTCGCTTTAATCGCAAGGGTTTAATTCCCCGCCCCTTGGGGCGATATAAAGCTGTTGAGCTATGCGAAGCGAGCGAATGCACTTAATACCCCGTAGCTTGCTGCGGGGATTTTTATTGAAGCCATCTTCATCCACATTTACGTGCGCTTTAAATCCGTAAGTGGTTTTTAATTTTTCAACAGCGCCAATTTTTACGCTGTAGCCCGCCTCTGAATCTTGTGTTTTTTCGCCGCTAACGCCTTTATTCGGACGATTTCTGTGCGCTTGAATTACACTCGCATCCACAATGCTGATTTCACCGCTTTTGATATATAAACTTTTTTCGCTGAGCTGCTCATTAATTTCAGCTAATAATTTTTCCCGCAGATTTTCTTTGTCGAGCTTGTTGCGAAAACGCCACAGCGTGCTGTGATCCGGCACGGTATCCGCCAAACACAATTCCACAAAACGACGAAATAATAAAACCCGTGCAAGTTGTTTTTCCAATTGTGGATCGCTTAATTCGTACCAAGACTGCAACAATAAGGCTTTGAACATCATCAGCGGTGGCCATGCGCATTATCCAGTTCGGTAATAGTTTTATGTTCAACCGCCAAACTATCAGCCAGACTGCGTTGTTGAATATTTTTCCATGCCATACATCGTTACTCTGATTTTTTTACAGTATTATCTCAAATATTTGTTTATGCGTCCTGGGGATTTTGTTTCGTGCAAAGGTCTCTAAATAATGGTTTAATTTTATTTGATCGCTGGCTTGAAAAATACCTTACATTATTGTATCCATAAAAAAACCGCTGAGGAATTATCAGCGGTTTTTTTATGGCAAGTATCTGCGCAATTATCTTAATAGTGAAAGCACTTGCTGAGGCCTTGCATTAGCTTGCTGCAGCATTGCTGTAGCTGCCTGTTGCAAAACCGATGCGCGACTTAACGCTGCTGTTTCTAATGCGAAATCTGCGTCCATAATACGTGAACGAGATTGTGATGTTTTTTCAGAAACATTAGACAAATTATTCACAGTAAACTCCAAGCGATTATTAACCGCACCCAAATCTGCGCGAGTTGTACTCACTTGGTCAATTGCTTTATCAAGAATCGCAATTGATTTTTGTGCGCCTGCTGCAGTAGATATGTCAATGCTGGAAACAGAGCCACTTCCCTCCGATGCATTGCGTTGCTGTAACCCAGTTTGCGCCGCTACAGTCGCCGCAGTTGCGCTATCACCGTATTTGATAGAAATTTCTGAACCAGATACTGAACGTAAACCAAGATTACTTGTACCAATACCGGCGAACGCCACTACACCTGTCGCTTCAGATTGTTCGTTTAATTTTTTGATTAACTCCGGGAGATTAAGTGCAGCAGTTGCCCCCGGCAAGGTGATGGTATTAATTTCCACTCCATTCAGAATGAGGTCACCTTTATTTAAGGTGCTTGCAGCAGCGCCAACCGTAGCACCTTGTAAATTCAAATTATCATCTTGCACATCTATTCCTAATGCAAGAATTTGTGCAGCAGAAATTGTGCCTTGCTCAATTTTAACGCCGCGCTTATCTGCACTCGTATCACTGAATACCACACCGTAATTCACAGCGCCGTCTAACAAACCTGAAGCGACGTTATTTGTGGAAGTATCGTTAACGGTCACTGACAGCGCACCTGCACGATGGAGAATTAATTTACCTGTATCATTTATGGAAGCTTCAATACTGGTGTCTGAATTAATTTTGGCCGCCAGTTCTTTTAAAGTGCTCGTACCGGTTAACACATAAGATTGTGTTAACCCATCACCATCCACAACGGAAAGTGTCAAACTGCTGGTACCCGCTACCAATACTCCACTACCCGAACTAGTACCTTTTACTTCAACCATTGCAGAGGCTAGCGCGCCTTTACCGTCCAAACTTGCGTTAACTAAGGCTAAGGTATTATTTACCGTTGTACCCGTTGTTAAATCTCCAACATTTGTATCGTTTACAACTAAATCACCCGCAATTAATGTGTTTAATGCAGCGAGGCCACCGGTAACAGCTTCACCGACCACATCACCTGAGCTACCCCCTAATGAAGAAGTATTAAAAGAGCCCACCTTAATTTCAATAGTTTGATTTGCGGCACTGCCAACTTGTAACTTCGTTTTACCAATTGATCCATCTAATAATGTTTGGCCATTAAATGAAGTGGTGTCGGCAATTCGATCCAACTCTAATTTAAGCTGCTGAGTTTCTGCATTTAACGTACTGCGATCCGCATTTGAATAAATTCCATTCGCAGATTGAATGGAAAGTTCGCGCATGCGCTGTAAAACATTGGTGACTTCTTGCAATGCGCCCTCTGCCGTTTGCACCATAGACACACCGTCATTGGCATTTCGCATGGCTTGATCTAAACCACGAATTTGCGACGTCATGCGATTGGCAATGGCGAGGCCAGCCGCATCGTCTTTCGCCGAGTTAACGCGTTGCCCTGAAGATAGGCGTTCAGTCGCACGATCTAATGCAGTACCTGAACCCATTAATTGCCGTTGCGAATTCAACGATGCGACGTTAGTGTTAATAATTAAAGACATATTAAATCTCCTAATGATTTTTCGTGTGCACAGCTGCGTTTGCTGTGGCCAGTCTGCGTTGCTGTGAACAGTCGACAATGAAGCTCAACAGCTTCAATGATCTACAGAACTTCTTGGCAAAATGCAGAAGAAATTAACCAATGAAAATTTCTGTACTGATTGCCTATCTCGACTTTTGCACGGAGCGTGCCAAAAAAATCACACGACATTAGAATAATTTTCAGCAGCGCTTATTTGCACCACTAAAAAGGCGCTATTGGAGTTAGTTTTGCGGATGGAAAAACAAAATAACGAGGAGGAATTTATCGCGGGTAACTATGCGGACATAATGAATAATGGTTGAATATTCTTACAATGCTCTAAATCTTTTATAAAAAAAAGAGCGCCCAGGAGCACTCTTTTAAAAATAAAAATATCCATAAAAACAGCATATTATGCAGTAAAACAAGCTTTATGCTTGAGCATTGAACAAATGAATAGGGTCATTTTTATCCAATTGTTGTGCAAGGCGCAAAAATATTTCGTCCGGTATTTGGCGAATAACTTCTTGCGTTGAGCGATCCAATACTTTCACCACAGTTTCGCCTGAATTAGCATCGTAGCTGAAGTGCAAATCGCGTTGCGTTGATTGAATATATTCATTCATTTGCGCCACAGCGGCCTGCACATGTGCTTCTACCGCTTGTCGATCGGCAGCAGCGGCAGCTTTAGATGGTGCGGCTACCGCTACCGGCGGCAAACTATTGCCGACAATTTGACTTTGTACACCACCAGACAAGGGTACAACCGGAGCGGTTTTAACCGGTACCGGTTGTGATGTTACTTTAGAAATATTGTTCATAATTTACTCCAGAAAAGAAACACCCACTGGAATCTTTTCCAGTGGGTTATTCACTTATCTCAACAATGACAACACTTGTTGTGGACGCGCATTCGATTGCGCCAACATCGCACTGGCTGCTTGTTGCAGTACTTGTGAACGGCTGAGATTAGCAGTTTCAACAGCAAAGTCCGCATCGATAATACGTGAACGAGCTGCGGTAGTTTTCTCAGAAATGTTAGTTAAGTTGGCTACGGTGAAGTCAAGACGGTTATTCACCGCACCCAAATCCGCACGTTGCGTACTCACTTGGTCAATCGCTTTATCGATAATCGCAATTGCTTTTCCCGCACCGGCTGCAGTAGAAATGTCAACACTACTCACTGAACCACTGCCCTCAGCAGCGTTACGCTCTTGAAAACCGTAATTCGCCAAGACAGTTGCTGCGGTAGCATTAGCGCCGTATTTAATCGAAATAGGTTGACCACTTACAGAACTTAATGCAATTTTGGTTACGTTTGCAGCAGCCGCGCCGTTAGTGCTAGTACCGGCTGAAGCAACTACACCTGTCTGCGCAGATTGATCATTTATACTTTTGATAACAGCCAACACATTCGTCGCAAGAGTTGCCGTAAAAGTAGTGCCTTTTAGTGCTACTCCGTTAAGAATTAAATCACCATCAGCCGAGGTACCTGCCGTGGCATTAGTAATCGCAATGCCTTGAAGCTTTTTATTATCATCACTCACATCTAACCCTGCTGCTACAACAAGTGCATCAGAACCCGCTACTGCCGTACCAGCAACAACGCCTGCCTCGATTTTAACGCCAGTTTTTTCTGCAGTAGTATCGGTAAATTTCAAACTAAAAGTACCTGAAGCTGGTAGACCCGTGAAGCCAGCAGTAGATTCGGTGACGGTTATAGATTCAGCGCCCTCAGCTGTTAATACTAAGCGATTGTTGTCATCTAACTTCGCACTTACACCAGCGACGTCTTTGTTAATTTTTGTTACTAGCTCATTCATGTTAGAAGTGCCAGAGAGAATATAGGTTTGAGTATTCCCGTCCCCGTTTAAAATGGCCAAGGTTAAGGTATCTGTACCAGTTTTCAACACCCCAGTACCCGAGGTAGTAGCCTTTAACTCAACTCCGGCTGAAGCAACTGCACCCTTACCGGTTAAATCTGCATTAAGACTAGCGACAGCTTTGTTAACAGTAGTAGCTGTTGCCAACGTACTTATCGCGGTGTCATTAATTGTCCATTTACCAGCGGTCAAAGCTTGTAAAGAAGCGAGAGTCGTTGCAGAACCAACTATATCGGTTGAGCTGCCACCCATGGAGCCCGTTTTGAAGTTACCTACTTTCAAGTCCATAGTTTGACCAGACAAAGTACCCACTTGCAATTTAGTCGTGCCCAAAGAACCATCCAACAAATTTTTGCCGTTGAATGAAGTCGTGGTGGCAATACGATCAAGTTCTGATTTTAATTGTTTAGCTTCAGCGTTCAGAGTACCACGGTCTGCATCAGAATAAATTCCGTTCGAAGATTGCACCGCTAGTTCACGCATACGTTGCAAAATGTTAGTAGATTCTTGTAACGCACCTTCAGCAGTTTGAATGAGAGACACACCGTCATTCGCATTCCGCACTGCTTGATCAAGACCGCGAACCTGAGACGTCATACGGTTAGCAATTGCTAAACCTGCCGCATCGTCTTTTGCTGAGTTAACACGTTGACCTGATGATAAACGTTCAGTTGCACGATCAAGTGCCATGCCTGAACCGCTTAATTGACGTTGAGAATTTAGTGAAGCCACGTTTGTGTTAATGACTAATGACATGATGTATCTCCAAGTGGTTATTTCTAACTACAGAAATAGTG
The DNA here is from genome assembly GCA_043745725.1 of Gammaproteobacteria bacterium. GTDB lineage: Bacteria > Pseudomonadota > Gammaproteobacteria > Pseudomonadales > Cellvibrionaceae > Cellvibrio. The sequence continues at coordinate 14,147 of JAYTSJ010000301.1, forward strand.
CTGTAGTGAGTGGGTTGATGAAGCCTGAACAAAGCACTATCAGCACTTCTGTAAAGGTTATCGTCCGACTCTTAAAGAGCTTGAGGAGATTTTTATGCGAAACTTAAAACATTTGTAGCGGTGTTTTGATTTTTGTATTGCAGAAAGTAATAAGGCGACAAATTACAATATTAAATAGCCAAATTATCGACGATAGGCATCCAACGCTTTATCAGCCTGGATAATTTGTCGTAATTCTGACGCGATATTGGTATGTACTTGCTCAGCATTTCCATCAAGTTGTTGATTGAACTCTTGAATCTGTAAAATTAATGCTTGCGCTTCGGCCGTTAAGTTTGCATCTTTTAGCGCCAATAAATAAGTTGCATCCGCCAAGACAGCCATGCGTTGCTGATAGTCCACAATCTCAGACTGCATTTCATCCCAGGCTTCCGCCTGTGCAAGAATCATTAGCGCTTGTGCTTGTGTTAATAACTGGTTTAGGGGTTGTAATAGATTTTCGGGGGTCATGATAATTTACCTCTTCGTCATCCTTGTATAAAACCGCATGGATGTCTTAATGTACATGAATAGGCGTCTGGCTAAAAGTGTTGAATGGTTAAAAGTGAATACTACAAATATTTAAATAAACTTAGATCACTAATTTTTACAAAACTTTGCTGTGAAGCACTCAACACCATCGTCTGTATTTGCAAACGAGTTGAAGCTTCAGCGAAATCCAGATCCTGTAATTGTGACAATACTGTTTTACCATACAATTCTGTATCTGCATGTAAATTTTTGGTGCTTTCTAACATATTCTGCCGCGCACCAACTTCACTGGTTACAGAGCCAACCTGGTCGATTGTATTGCTAAAATTCGTTAACGTCTTAGCCACAATTTTGGCGAAATCTGTTTTACTTATTTCGGTATTTTTAACGGTTTTAAGCGCATTGCTAAAACGTGTAACGGATGTTAGCAAACTTTGCTTATCCGTTGAGTCAATAAAAAAACTATCGCCAGGTGTTGTTAGGGTTGCAGAACTTGGCGTACCAAAAATAGAAAATTTTGTTCCATTCAATTGAATATCCTGCCCGGAAATATACAATTGATTTGCCGCTAATATTTTTCCGGTAGTGCGTTCCGTAATTGTGTAATTTTGTGCGGAGGGAATAACTGCCGAGTCTTGATTAAACGTAATCTGCATATCTTGCGGATAAAATTTATCGTAAGCATCCTGATCAACTACCTCACCCACGGTAATTGTCGCAGGCGGAACTGCAAGATTCGCAGAGCTTTGCGAAGTATTAAAGGTATTGTGGCTGCTAGGAATATCCACAAACACACGTTTGCCAGAATCACTTACCGCAACCGTAACGGTTGAGGATGCTTGTAACCGCAATTGCCCTTCGTCTCCATGATACGAAAAATTTCCGCCCCCGTCATTTACAAACGGTGCTGTTGCGCTTTGGTAACCCGCAAAAATATATTGGCCTGAAGCATTGCGCGTGTTTTGTAAATTAACCAACTCATCTAGCCGGCTATCCACCTCCGCGGCCATCGCTTTATAATCAGCGGGGGTTAGCACCGCCGTATTACCAGCAGACACAGCAATTTCGCGCAACCGCTGCACTATGCTATCTACTGATTTCAGCGATGTTTCTTCCAAATCTAAATCACTACTGGCTATATCAATGTTTTTTTTAAATTGCTCCGTCCGAGAAAGTTCCTGGTTAAGCGATAAAATACTGGTTGCTGCTACAGGATCATCTGCCGGCGATAAAAGGCGTTTACCCGACGAAAGTTGTTCGTGCGTTTTCTCTACCGCAACCTGGGCATCGCGCATGCCAATATCGGCAATGCTATATATTTGTGAAGTAGAAATTCTCATGATAATTCTCCAAAAACCTTTTAACTGCTACGCTGAATGCTCATGAACTAACCTAATGATCTTACTAGCGTGTCAAACAAATCTTTTGCGACGCTAATCACACGGGCATTTGCGGTATACATTTGCTGAAACAAAATTAAATTTGCTGCTTCTTCGTCAAGATTTACGCCAGATACACCATCGCGCAATGTTTTCGTTTGCTCTAATAAACTTTTACTGGCATCGGTATTTATTTTTGACAGATTACTTTTAGTGCCCAAATCATCTACCAAATGATTGTAACCTTGGCCAAAACTTTGCGAACCATTCTCCATAGTGGCAGCGGTTTCTAAATTCGCTAAAGCTAAAGCGTTGCGGTTATCATTTTTAGAATTTGTATTAAAATTTACGTTGAAAATATCACCAACTTTTGGTTGACCTGAAATAGTCACTTGATAACCCGTGTACGAACTCTGTGCAAAATTCGCCGCAGTTGAATCACCCACTATTTGGCTGAGCGCTGGTGCAGTTGTCATGACCACGCCGTTTGCTAAAGTAATATCAATTTTTCCGCCCACAGTTGTTGCGCTTTGCTCATTTAAGCCGGTGTTAACGCCATCGAGCTGAACATTCGGATTACCAGAACCATCATTCACCGTTATATTATTTACCGATGCATTGGTGGCTGAAAAACGAATATCTAAATTAACACCCGATGCCGCGACAAGATGTAATTCAGGCGCACCGGTTATTGCATTACTACCACTTTGCGCACGAATTCCTAAGGCTTTCAAATTTGCATTAGCATTAATTTGTGAAGCAAGGTAATCATTAAATGCTGATTGGCTTACATTCGGATTAGGCACGGTGGAATCTAAAACACCCGAGGTATAAGTTAATAAATCCTGACCGTTCACACTAAGTTGTAAAGGTGATGCAAATGCCGCCGGTGTAATATTTACGTTACCGATTGTCGCCGTTGTAAATGCATGTGCACTCACACCCGTCATATTACTAATTTGTGCAGCAGTTTGTGCCGCAGATGCATTTGCAAAAGTCGACATGGTTTGCGTAGAAACATTTCCCGTGGTGGGGTTTGTCGTGGTAAATGTGTAAGCCTCAACCGGGTAACCATTTAACTGCATAGGGTTCGCCGGAAATAAAGTTGCTGGCGGGCGCCCTGCGGGCAAACCAATAATAGCGCCATTACCAATCACACTTGTTTCACCTTTGTCAGTTGCAAAAATTTCATTGGTGCGATTGGGAATAAATATTTGCTCACTCATCCGTGGGTTTAAAGGCACGGGGCGCGCTGGGTCAGAATTATTTAAAACCTCATAAGTAGTATCTGATGTAAAACGAATCACAACGGGCGGCGACATTTTTCCGGCCACGGCAAACGTTGGCAATAAATTATTATTGGCATCTAATAAACTTAAAATTTCACCCGAGCTAATGACACCTAAGCCAAGATTTCCTGTTGCAGTTGCTGTACGTATGGGCGCTGCAAACGCTAATTTTTCAGGTTGCGTAAGCATTGTTTGAATATCACGTGCTGCGGTTCGCGTCGGCTGAATAGTAAAAGTATCACCACCTTGAAAAGATCCACTTTGTAAATGCACGCTTACGCCATCGAATTTTATTTCAGTAGGATAAGCACCCGACAACACACCTTGATCAACCATGGTATTGTCAGACTCACGAGTAATGGTGTAGTTGGATGTGTTGGGCGTTATCGCAAATTTATAATTGCTGGTCGTTATTTTATTGGCATCTTCAATCGTGACATAAATCTGGCGATCATCCGGCAAGGCGTTTGTGCCATGCAATACACGTTGATACACCACCGATGCATCATTCGTGTCTGAAAAAATATCAGTGCCGTAATTGCCCTGTAAATCTAAACCTTGCGATTGTATTTTATTAAATGAATCGCTCATTACAATGGCAACGCGACCTAACTGATTAAATGATGGCTCTAGTACTTCACTTTTAAAACGCAATAATCCACCTAATTGCCCACCACTAATTTCGTTGGTAATTTCGGATGAATTAATATTGTTGGGTAAATAAATTTTTCCACCGGCACGCGCTTCAAATTTACTGGCGGTAGCGCCAATAACGATAGGCTCGCCATTGCCAACAAAAACATTAATGTCGCCGCTATCTTGTTGAACTAATTGCACCGAAACCATTTCCGATAATTTACGTAATGCTTCTTCGCGCTCATCCAGCAAACTATTGGGCTCAGCGCCCGAAGCTCGCTGCGATGCTATCGACTGATTTAAATTCGCAACCGATTTTGCTAACGCATTTAATTGCCCTGTAACCGTTGTAATTTCATCATTCACACCTTTTTCTACACCGCTTAAGCGCTCATATAAATCATTAAACCGCGCAGTAAGGCTTTCTGTTTGCGCAACCACTAATTGTCGCGCAGGCAACGAAGCTGGGTCACTCGCACCATTTTGTAAACCAGCAAA
>JAYTSJ010000302.1:0-6837 GCA_043745725.1 Gammaproteobacteria bacterium
ATAATTCACGGCTACCGAATATATCATCAGCACCAGCCGAGCTTGGCAAGCTTTGTTGTGACGCAAAAGGTGAACTACCCGTAAAACTCTGATCAGCAACTACTTTTATTGAAAAGCGATATTCCCCTACTTCAAAAAAATCGCCATCATTCAACGGAGCTTTTGTGCCTTTCCCTAAAGGCTCTAAAGAGTTATTGAAAAATGTGCCATTAGTGCTTAAATCAAGAAGATAATAAGTACTAGCATCAAACAGCACTTCACAATGACAAGAAGATAAAAACTTATCAGGATCAGGTAACACCCAGGCATTACTATCTGCGCGCCCTAAGGTTCCGCCTTGCTTGTTAAATGTATGAGTTGTTTTAGATACAGAAACTTTCGCGGGTGTTTTTACTAATGTAATCTGCAAGGCCATTCGTTTATCATCCTAAACCGGTCTGGTCCATCTACGTTAAAAATAAGTTAGAAAATTTGATTTCAATAAATTGCGATTATTCAATAACTGATAAAAATCGCATATAGTAGACCCCACTATCGGCAGGCCCAAAATAGTATCACGCAAAGAAACGCATATACTACATCCCAAGAGCAAATTAAAGACCTGCATTGACTATTAATTTTCAATGTTAATTGCTAATTTATGATGCTTGTTGCATTAGTTGTGCTAGCTTACCCCATAGGCAACAAATAATAAATCGCGCAGTCCTTGGGTTGCGAAAAAATAGACAAGTATTTTAATTTCAAAATTCTTACGAAATCATAGGGTTATACTGACTACCACATTATTAAAAAGCATGCACCACATGCATAAATAGGAATTAGAATTAATGGCTTCACCTGACATTATTGACCTCAACAAGCTTTTAGCTCCTATAACAGAAGATTCGCCCGCCGGTAGCGATGTCCGTCAAGACACGTCACCGCTCTCCAAATATCAAGCCATTAAAACTGCCCGCTCCGCCGCCCGCGCTGCAGAACGTAAAGGTATGCATGATGGCGACCTAACAGAAGCCGATGAATACTGGCGAAAAATTATTGGCTTAGCGCCCGATATTTTAACCACACAAAGCAAAGACCTGGAGGTTGCCAGCTGGCTCACAGAAGCACTTATTCGTCGCAATGGCTTTGAAGGATTAAGAGATGCATTCAAACTAATTCATGGGTTAATAGAAAACTTTTGGGACACTTTGTACCCACTGCCTGATGATGATGGTATGGAAACTCGAACCGCACCATTGGCAGGGCTCAATGGTGAAGATGGTGAAGGAGTTTTGATTGCCCCGATTAGAAAAGTACCCATCACCGAAGGTCATACTTCATACAGTCTCTGGCAGTATCAACAAGCACTGGACGTTAATCGCTCAGCGAGTGACGATATTCGCGCGAGTAAAGCTGAGAAATTGGGCTTTACCATCGAAGATATTGAAAAAGCAGTTAACGAATCAAGCAGTGAATTTTACGTGAATTTATTGGACGACATCACTGCAGCAATTGATGCCTATAAAAGTATTACCACTCTGCTGGAACAACGTTGTAGCTCAAGCGAAGTTCCGCCTACGCGGAAAATTATCGGCATTCTAGAAGAATGCCGTGGCGCAATTAACCATATCGGCAAGCATAAATTACCCGTTCCTGTTGTTGAAGTAGCACCCGAGCAAGAAAATAGTACTACACAAGGCGCGCCATCCGCAAAAACCGCTGGTGTGGCGGGTGTTATTGCCACTCGCGAGGCTGCATTTGCACAATTATTGGAAATTGCAAAGTTTTTCCGTAAAACAGAACCACACTCCCCAATTTCATATGTGATTGAAAAAGCAGTAAAATGGGGTAATATGCCACTCAATGAACTCATTATTGAGTTAATTCCAGACTCTTCATCTCGCGAACGATTCAGTGCTCTTACTGGCGTAAAAAATGAAGATTAACTTAACAACCTAGCCAAGAGGATTAGGGATCATGTCCGATAGTATTCACGACAAACTTAAACGCGTTAGAAAACCACGAGTTCATATCACTTATGATCTTGAAACAAATGGCGCTCTAGTTGAAAAAGAAATCCCTTTTGTGATGGGTGTTATGGGCGATTACTCAGGTGATAACACCGAAGGTAAAAAGTCTCTCAAAGATCGTAAGTTTTCGCAAATAGACCGCGATAACTTCAACGATATTATGGGAAAAGTTAACCCTCAGCTGAAAATGAAAGTAGAAAACGTGCTGGAAGGTGACAGCAGTGAAGTGTCTGTAAACCTCGATTTTAAAAATATAGAAGATTTTGAACCGCACAAAATAGTAGAACAAATTGCACCGCTCAAAAAACTCATGGAAACGCGCAATAAACTGAGAGACCTGCTTACGAAAGCAGATCGTTCAGAAGACTTGGAAGCTATTCTTGAAGACATATTGAGCAATACTGCAGCACTGTCGACACTTTCCAGCGAGCTCGGCCTCAGTGCTGGCGACAATAAAGGTGATAAAGATGGCGAATAACGAGCAACAACAAGAATCCCAAACAGCAACTGCGGAAGCTGGCGAGCTTAGTTTTCTTGAACAAGCAATTAGTGCGACCAAGCAAACCGCACGCGACGAGACTGAAGATTTATTAAGAACTCTCACCAGTGAAGCAATGAAAGGCACTGTTAAGTGGGATAAAAATCTTTCGATCACAATCAACTCTGCTATAGCAGCTATTGATAAAGCTATGTCTCAGCAATTAGCTGCAGTTATGCACCATGAAAAATTCCAAAAACTGGAAGGTTCGTGGCGCGGCTTAAATCATTTGGTAATGAATTCTGAAACTAGCACTCAGCTTAAAATTCGCATGCTGAATATTGGCAAAAAAGAACTCAGTAGAGATTTGGAAAAAGCCGTTGAATTTGATCAGAGCCAAATTTTTAAGAAAATTTATGAAAGTGAATTTGGTATTGCTGGCGGTCAACCTTACGCAGCGATAGTGGGCGATTATGAATTCACATCGCACCCGGATGACATATCGTTACTGTCTAAAATGTCTAACGTTGCGGCCGCAGGGTTTTGCCCTTTCCTCTCTGCTGCAGCTCCGCAAATGTTTGGCTTTGATAGCTTTACCGAACTTTCCAAACCACGCGATTTAGAAAAAATCTTTGATTCAGCTGAATATATTCAATGGCGCAGCTTCCGCGATAGCGATGATTCTCGCTTCGTTACCTTAGCAATGCCGCGAGTTTTGGCGCGCTTACCCTACGGCCAAGCCACCAAACCCGTAGATGCTTTCAATTATGAAGAAGTTCAATCAGCTGATGATGGCCGCCATTTGGCAACCGATCACGATGACTACTGCTGGATGAATGCTGCTTATGCGTTAGGCACAACATTAACACAAGCGTTTGCCGAATACGGCTGGTGTACCAGCATTCGCGGTGCTGAAGGTGGTGGTAAAGTTGAAGGCTTGCCTAGTCACACATTTGTTAGTGATGATGGCGACACCGATCAAAAATGCCCAACTGAAATTGGTATTACTGATCGTCGTGAAGCTGAGTTGAGCAAGCTTGGATTCCTGCCTTTGTGTCACTATAAAAATACTGATTTCGCGGTTTTCTTTGGTGCTCAAACCACACAAAAACCCAAGAAATTTGATGACCCTGATGCAACTGCTAACGCTGCAATTTCTGCACGCTTGCCGTACATCATGTCTACCGCACGTATCGCACATTTCCTCAAAGTAATGGCGCGCGACAAGATCGGTTCCTTTATGGAAGCATCTGAAGCGGAAGAATGGTTGAACCGTTGGATCAGCCAATATGTAAATGGTAGCCCCGGTGCAAGTGCTGAAATGAAAGCACGTTATCCGCTGGCTGAAGCACGCGTTGAAGTTAAAGAAGTTCCTGGTCAACCGGGAGTTTATAACGCAGTTTGTTGGATGCGTCCCTGGTTGCAAATGGAAGAACTGACAGCTTCATTGCGTCTTGTGGCAAATATCCCTAAAGCTGGTTAATGACATCCACAAAGATCAATTGTTACCTGAATTGATCGTCACTCAAAGAGGGGGATACGCCCCCTCTTTTTGTTAATTAAATGGAATATTTTGTGTCAGCACTTAATGATTCGCTATCAAGCAAAATTCCGATATCTGCCGAACCCACAATCCTAGACGCACTCTATTCTCAGCAAGCTTATCTCACTAATTTGAATAGCTTTCTCGCCGAAACTAATCTACGGAAATCCTTAAGCTTTTGGATTTCTGAATTTGAAAGCTCGCGAAAATTTAAAACACCTGATGACATTGCAATCGCAATATATCGTTCCATTTCAATTATTGATAATTTAATTAACGATCAATTAAATTGCATTATCCATCATAAAAGTTTTCAAAAACTCGAAGCCTCTTGGCGCGGCCTTTGGCATTTGGTTACCCAGGCTGACGATAGTAGAAATATAAAAATTCGCTATTTAGACATTAGCTGGGCTGAAGTCGTTAAAGATATTGAACGCGCTTTGGATTTCGATCAAAGCCAACTGTTTCACAAAATATACAGCGAAGAATATGGCACACCCGGTGGTGAACCTTATGGGGTTATTATCGGTGATTATGAAATCAGCCACAAACGATCTGCAGATCATCCCTATGACGATGTCGCAACAATCAGTGGCATTGCAGAAATTGCAGCCGCTTCTTTTGCGCCATTTATTACCTCTGCATCCAGTGAACTATTTGGTTTGGATGATTTTTCCACCTTGGGTATGCCACTTAATTTACAAACCATTTTTACCCAGGATGAATATATTCAATGGCGTGCTTTACGCAACAAAAGTGACACACGCTTTGTTGGCTTAACTATGCCACGCACATTGATGCGAACACCTTATTGCACCCAACCTGGTAGCTACAAAGGTGTTTTTTTCTATGAAAAAAATGAAGATAAAAATAATAGTGGTTATTTGTGGGGTAATGCTTGTTATGCGTTTGCCGGTATTTTAATTCGTGAGTTTGCGAACGTAGGTTGGTTTGGCCACATTCGTGGCGTTCCGCGCGATCAGATTGGTGGAGGAATTCTCGCTAATTTACCCATGGCTGTCTTCGATACAGATTCAGAAAAAATTGCGCATAAACCAATAACCGACGTGTTAATTACCGACAACTTGGAAAGAGAGTTAAGCGATTTAGGATTCATCCCTCTGTGTCAATGCTATGACAGCCCTTTCGGGGCGTTTTATAGCAATCAATCATTACAGCACCCCAATAAAAATGGTGCACGTAATGCAGAAATAAACGCAAAGCTTTCCTCTATGTTACAACATGTATTGTGTGCATCACGTGTTGCCCACTACATTAAAGTCATGATTCGGGATAAAATCGGGTCATTTATTACAGCCGATGAATGTGAAAATTTTTTAACGAAATGGTTGTTTAAATACACTACCGGCCGCGATGATCTCGAGTGGGATGAACAGGCCAGATATCCCTTGCGCGAAGCCAGGGTTAAAGTCACGGAACACCCGGATAAACCCGGGCAGTACTTGTGCGTTATTCATTTAGTACCTCACTATCAACTCGATAACATGGTTTCAGAGTTAGAGTTAGTGACTGAATTGATTCAACCCAGTAAGGGGTAATGCAATATGAGAATGGATAAAAAGAAAGAATTTCGCCCCTCAATTCTTGACCGCCTTCTTGATGAAGCCCCGCATATTCAAGTAGAGGCAGATAAAAATCGTCATCAACAAATGCGCGAGTTGCGCAATAGTGTTAAACGCGATTTACAAAATTTATTAAATACTCGTTACCGAATGCTCGCACCACCGGAAGAGTTCAAACATCTTGAACTGTCTCTGCTTAATTACGGACTACCCGATTTAGCAACAATCAATATTGCTGATATTGAGAAGAAGAAAAATTTTACGCGATTATTAGAAAAAATTTTACGCAATTATGAGCCGCGTTTTAAAACGGTGAAAGTAACGCATCAGGATAGCAAAGACATTACCGACAGAACGCTAAAATTCAGAATCGATGCAACACTCTATGCCGACCCCGCACCTGAAATGGTCGTGTTTGATTCAGTGTTGGATCCGGTATCAAGAACTGTGAATGTGGAAGAATCAAAACATGGCTGATGAGTTACTCCCCTACTACGAAAAAGAGTTAGCATTTATTCGCCAAATGGGTACCGAGTTTGCCAAAGAACATCCAAAAATTGCTGGACGTTTAGGTGTTAGCTCTGAAGCCATCGAAGACCCTCATGTCTCGCGTTTAATTGAAAGCTTTGCGTATCTTAATGCGCGCATTCAACACAAATTAGATGATGATTTTCCAGAGCTTAGCGATGCGTTATTGGGCGTTTTGTTTCCGCATTATCAACGCCCTATTCCGTCCATGACCATAGTGCAATTTATGGCGGATAAAGAGCAATTGGAAGCAAGTTATTTTTTACCAAAAAATACCCTCCTTGAAACAGAACAATTTCAAGGTGAAAACTGCCGCTTCTCCACAGTGTATCCCACTGAGTTAATGCCCTTCTCGGTGGTTGACGCGGGGCTTGTCGGGCGACCTTTTGCTACTCCAGGATCAGCCTCAATTCGTGGCGCAGGTGCGGTGCTACGCATCCAATTAAAAACATTTACCGATGCGATTAGTATTGCCGAATTAAAGCCAGATCGTTTGCGTTTTTATTTAAAAGGCCAACCACAGCATATAAATCCACTGTATGAAATGCTATTAAACGAATGCCAAAATGTGGTTATGACGACCAGCGAAGCAGACATTGCACCTATTTTTTTAGGTAAGAATGTAATTAAAGCTGTAGGCTTTGGCAGCGAGGAAGGGTTATTCCCCTATCCACCGTCTTCCTTTATCGGCTATCG
>JAYTSJ010000303.1:0-7636 GCA_043745725.1 Gammaproteobacteria bacterium
TTCTTCTGTGCTGAGTGATCTGGCGTCATATTTCATCCATGCATTTTACAGGATATTTTTATGTAATGGTATTCTTATATTGCGCCTCGTTAGTATATACAAATTAGGGCCGCAGCAATGGCCAGTGCCAAACGCCCACCATTATTCAATATGTACATTGCTTGAATACTGAATATTTGTTCACTACCTTCAGGTTCCAGATAAAAATAGTAGCCATCCCAAGCGGAGCCAATTAACACTAAGGGAATATCTATAGCGGCAATTAAAAAAATGATTGGCACTGCAACAATACTTGCGATTAATCGTTGCCATAAATTAAGATTCGGCCAAGCAAAAATAAAACACAATATAATAATCGGTGTTTGAATGGCGTTACCCACAAGTGTTGAGGATTGAATTTGGGTGTCTGCCGGCATGGTTTGTGAACCAACAGTAATATTATATTTATTGCTCATTAAACCCACAAACATCAACTGACCTTTTTCTTCCGCGATGCCGAGTTGATCGACTCTTAATGTCGGCGCCCACAGCACCATAGCCGCTTGAGTGTAGCCCAACCACAAACTAGCGTAAGCCCGCGCATTGTGAATAAAAAAAGCTGTAATTAACCCATAGCTGATAAGTAGCACAAATCCGCACCGTAAAAGTTTGCGTGACTGCAGTTTATGCCGTTGTAGTTTGTGATCGAATGACATGCAGCCAACTCAGAAAAAAGATGCAGGAAAAAATAATAATCAAGGTCGGGCCAATATAGGCATGCAGCCAATGAAACCATTCGCGGTTGTATTTCAATGCGATAAACAAACTGACAATGCGAATTTGATTCAATAGGAAAATAAATACTACACCTAAAAATATACCTGCGAGTTTGTGCTTCACGGCGGCACGAAAAGCAAGGATGGCAGCGATGAGTAAAAACATACTTTCGGTACCCTCGCAACCATTGAGTACGGTAATGCTCGTTGTTTGTGAAACAAGTTTCTGCCCGTGCGCTTGCACATTGTCCTTTGGCAAAAGTTTATCGAGCAGTAACGCGCTGGGTTTTACGGTAATTTCATCAATTAGCCAATGCTCTACCCAAGTGCCTCGTGCCAAATGATAGACATAACTTTGTATGACAAAAAGCCCTAAGAACAAAAGAATAAAAACAACAGGGCGGGTATTTTTAGTGTGTATGTTCAGCACAGGTTATAACTCAATGACAAAATTCATATAAATGTAAACAACAAATACTATTTTATTCATATTCTACAGGCAGAATGCGACAGAATTATTGTACTCATTAGGCCGTCAACATGTTTTTCAAAAATAATAAAAATACCCTCGCGTTAATGCTAGTGGTGATCTGCTTCAGCGTGCCTGCTAGCGCCAAATTTGAACGCTCAGAGTTTGAGCGTTATCCTGATGCTAAAAATGGTTTGAATCGCAAAGCTGCGCCTTATTTCTTGGATAAACTGAAAAATGTGGATGTTGCCAATATCATCGTGTTGTACAAAGAAGCCAATACCCTTCAAAGCAGTAATTCGGGAGTATTGCCCGCAGCGAAGAACTTGCGTTTTACTCAACTCAGAGATTTAAAGCAGCGCGTGAACAATAAACTCACTAGCGGTGAGTATCATATTGCACACGAGTATGACCAATTTCCTATGCAGGCTTTGCAGTTGAAAACTACTGCAAGTCTTACGCAATTGCTTAGTGATCCTGATGTGGTCGCCATTTATAATGATGAACCTTTGGTGCTACATCTTGCCGAGAGCTTGCCATTGATTAATGAGCAATTCGCGCTTGACCAGGGTGTTTCAGGGCAGGGCACAAGCGTTGCAATTCTTGATAGTGGTGTTGATTATACCAATGCTGCTTTTGGCGGTTGCACTACACCCGGCATACCAACAAATACTTGTCGTGTCAGTGCAGCGGTAGAAATTGCAGCGAACGATGGTGCATTGGATAACAATGGCCACGGTACTAACGTTGCTGCGATTGCACTAGGCGTTGCGCCCGCCACCAAAATTATTGCGCTCGATATAATGAATGGCGCAAACATTTCCAGTTCTGATGCTATTGCGGGGATTAATTGGGTTATCGCCAATCATACAACTTATAATATTGCCGCGCTCAATATGAGTTTTGGTAGCAGCACCACTTACAGTTCACCCTGCAGTACTTTCAATCCTTTTTCGACACCCGTGAACAATGCTAGAGCCGCGGGAATTTCTGTGATTGCTTCCTCGGGTAATAATGCTAGTAGCAACGGAATTGCATCACCGGCGTGTACTCCAGGGGTACTGGCAATTGGCGCAGTCTACGATAGGAATGTAGGCGGATTAAATTGGTCGGTGTGTACAGACAGCACCACCAAAAGCGATCAAGTCGGTTGTTTTTCTAATAGCGCAACTTATTTATTTTTGTTGGCGCCGGGCGTTATGATTACTGCTGCCGGTGCAACTTTATCTGGCACATCACAAGCCGCCCCTCATGTAACGGGTGCTATGGCATTATTGAAATCGGCTTACCCTAATTTATCGCTCGCGGAACTTGAACTACGGTTGCGTAAAAGCGATACCTTAATCACTGATCCCCGCAATAATATCACCACTCCAAGGCTGGACATTCGCGCCGCTGTAGGAACAATAGCCGTTAGCAATAGTGATGAAATACCCACGCTTCCAACTTGGGCTTTAGTACTTTCGATTCTTGGATTTGTCGGAGCTGGAGCTAGATCAACTGCTTTTAACGAAAATAAAACTTACTAAAAAATACCTGCTAAAAAAATCGCCGGTTTTTTAATGCGGCGATATTTTTTTACGTACAAATATTTTTGCTTGACGGTAAATATTTTACTTACACTTTACGACGCCCCCATACACCTAACATGCACAACGCAGAAAGCAGTAATGGAAATGCTGCGGGTAAAGGTACTGGTGTAACACTGACGGTTGTTGTGCCATTAACAGCAGCGGGTGCAAGATTATTACCGTAAGCATCGCCGAGTGCATTAGTGGTTAGGCTAAAGCTTGCATTGCCGGTGGCAAGAGAAGAAAACACCATGCTAAATAATGTAAAACTATCTGATTGCATGGATTCTAAATCCACTGCGCTATCAAAGGAGGTTTGAAAGAAATGGAGCAGGCCAGCGGATGGGCTATCATTGCCAAACAAACCACCAAAACCATTTATATCTAATTGATTACCTTTAACTGAATCGCCCCAGGATACATTATTAAACGCGAACAATCCGGCATCGTAATTAATATTGACATCATAGTCACCAAGACTGTCGCCAAGCGCTGGTGCGCTACTTTGATTCAAGCCTGAAACTTGTACTTGTACTAAAACATTATCACCGATATTAATTTGCGGGCTGCTGGTTACTAAATCGATAGTAAAGGCTGCCTGCGAATTCAACGAAATACTGACACCCAGTGCAAGTAAAATTATGTATATAGTTTTCATTTTTTTCTCCAGAATTAGTGAGTGGCGCAACCAGTGCGAGTGCATTGTAAGCTGAGTGCGCGAGCATCATTGATATTGATGATGCCATCGCCATTGACATCGCGTTGATCCAATGATGTTGCATTAGTATTCAGTGCGGCTGTGATCATTTTTATATCGTCACTATCAACATCGCCATCGCCATCCAAATCAATAATTAATTTTAACGAAACGACTAATGGGTCGTGATCCGATGAGCGATAGGCGTTGCTGGAATAGAAGCTGGTGATCTGACCTGCGGATTTAAATTCAGTGTTGTAATCCAGGCTAATAGGTTCATCCGCATTAATATGCCAATCAGCTGCGTTTAACACTTGTGCAGTTAGTGATTGACTGGCAAGGCCGTGGTCGAGATAACCTGCCTGGCCATCAAACACATAGGAATAAGCCTCGGCGCCATTAAATTTATTAATTAAATTTGTGTAGCCAGCATTGATAATGCTGCTGATAGGGTTTTCTTTGGCGTAAGCATTTAAATCACCGATGATAAGGTAGTCGCTATCCTTAACACCTGTTGGGTTGCGCGATAACCAACTCACTAATGCTTGTGCAGCATGCGTGCGCGTAATGTTGCAATTGCCCTGGCCGTCGCCCACATCTGGATCACCTACATCGACGCAACCAGAGCCTTTGGATTTTAAATGATTGATGGCTATTGTGATTACGCCGCGGCCTTGAGTTGCGCGAAAACTCTGCGCCATGCTCGGGCGATTTTTAGTGTCGATAAAAATAGGATCAATCGCTGAATCCAGCAGTGCGGTTTGACCAATAGCAGTCGCATGATCTTTGCGATAAATAATACCTACAGCAATTGCATCGGTGCCAATTTTAGTTAATCCAGGGTTAATAAATGTCCACTGGGTGCTGCCTGTGGCAGTATTGAGCGAGGCAGTTAATTCAGAAATCGCACTGAAGTTATCGTAGCCATCATTTTCTAATTCCAGCAAACCAATTACATCCGCATTTAATCCCACTAATGCATTTATAATTTTTGTTTTTTGACGTGCGAATTCCGCAGCATTATTAGCACCGCGTGCAGTTGGATAGCCACCGCCTAAACCATCGCCATTAAAAAAGTTGAGCACATTAAAGCTGGCAACTTTCAAATTAGTATTGGCAATTGGAGCAGGCGCTGCCGGGCGTGGATTAGTTGCTACAAAATTAGGCGTGACGGTAGGCAGTAAACGATATTGACCAAAATCATAGGTTATTACACCGGTGAGATTTGTTACAGTATCGCCGCTGCGAATTGTGTTGAGTGCAGATAATCCCGGTGCAGGAAATATAACGGGATCAGGGTTTTGCAAATTACTTGCATCATCCAAAATTAATTTATTAAGATTATTTTGTGCCTGTTGTGCAACGGCAGCAGCACCTGGGTTTACCAGATTTGTTGGTTGCGGCAAGCGACCATTAGACAGCAACAATTCACCGTATCTACCCAACGCGTAAGTTTCATTCACCGTTAAGGTTTGCGGCACACTAACTAGCATACCCTCTACAGCTTCTAAATCGTTTAGGCTGGATACTGGCAAACCTACACCTGTTATTGCCGGTAAACTCTGATTGCTGGCACACACAATAATAGTTGCTGGAACAATTTGTGTCAGATTAAAAGTTTCTGCCACTGCGCCGTTTACTCGTACACGATCACCCACAGCAACCGGTGTAGTACTCGGAATATAGATACCTTCTGAAGTGGTAATATTTCCATCAGCAAGATTATCTGGCTCTTGCAAAAAGAATCCGCCTATTTGACTAATGCCTTGTTGATTAGCACCTTGAAAACCTGCCACTACAATGGCTTCAACATTTACAACAGTACCCACTAATGGGCTTGCGCTGCCGCTGCCTTGAACGGTTGAAATTAATGTTGATGCGGAGCCACAACTTCCGATTTCCAAACCACCGCCGCCATTGCTTTGATAGCTGCCGAGATCAGAAAATGTATCTACCGCAAAACCATCCCACTCGAGGCTCGGATCAAACGTAGTTGTGGCAGTTCTGCCAGTAGTGACAGATGTTTTACGCCGCAAAGTATTATCCGCTGTACTTACTAAACCAGTACCCCATT
The DNA here is from genome assembly GCA_043745725.1 of Gammaproteobacteria bacterium. Classification (GTDB taxonomy): domain Bacteria; phylum Pseudomonadota; class Gammaproteobacteria; order Pseudomonadales; family Cellvibrionaceae; genus Cellvibrio. Next base: position 5,567 of record JAYTSJ010000303.1, read on the forward strand.
CAGTGCCCGGATCAAAACCGACCTGACCAATCACATCCACAATGGTAGTACCATTTTTTAATACAATTGCATCATCACCGTTGTACCAACTGGCGCTGCTAGTTTGGTTGGCAACTGCAAGAATAGTGGCATTAGAGCTGGTATTTGCTAACACAAATACGCCATTCGCAGGAACGCTACCTGTAAGCGTAATGTTAGTAGCCGCAGTGATATTTCCGTTAAAATACATTTCTACTTTATAGCCACTGAGATTAACTGGCGCGTTGCTATTGTTATAAATTTCGAGCGCTTTATTATTGCTGCTGCCTTCGATATATTCCGAAAAATACAATTCAGCAAACACGGGTGATGCAATCATGCTTGCTAAAAGGCAAATAATAGCTAATGGAAATTGATGGCGATTCAATAAAGGCATAGTCAATTCTCTCAAAATGATTATTGTGAATTTCAAATTGAGAGTAAGTGGCTATTATGACAAGTGCATGGCTATTTTTAGAATATTCAATGATATTTTTGTGACTTTGGTTTATTCGGCGAAGCATAAAATCATGTGCTTAAAAATATAAATTCTACGGATAGTATTTATATTTATTTATTCAACTTAATTGCCACCTATATGTCGAGAGCGTGCTGCACGCGCTCTATCAACTCGGCTGGAGTTCGCGAAATAACATCCGGTGAAATTTCAAACTTATTCGTTAACCTTAAAAAATTTTCAAAGCCATAGGAAGCCATAAACGGGTGCATGCCAGTACTAATTGCCGCCACATAATCTTTATTTTCATCGCCGCATACATAAGACTTCGCCGGGTTTACATTATACTCTTCACGCACCTTACGAAAATGAACAGTCTTTTTTTCTTCAAGCGGTACATGCACCAAAAAATCCAGCTGGCCTATATCAACATCGTGGCGAGCAAATAATTGACGTAAGGTGTCCAATGGCTCATTACAAATGTTGCGCGTAATCATGCCTACAATCACATCCGGTGCGGCAATAAGGCGGCTAATAAAATCGGCAATGCCAGGGTAGAGCAATGCATCATTGCGATAAACACCCGTGAGCGTATCAACAATTTGTTGGCGATTTGCTTTAGTAATATTTTTGCGCAGATTAGAAGGAAATTGTTTGATGCCACCCAGGTACTTAAAAATATGATGACGCTTTTGAAAACTTTCTTCATCGCCTAAATCCATACCGTGTGCAATAAAGGCTTTTTCGATGGCGTTATAGGCATCTATAGTCGTACCATCAGCATCCAGAATAACTAATTTTTTATTATTGGTGTAAATCATACTGCCATAGCCCCTGGCTGCGCTTTAGTAGCACTGCTTTTTATCTTTAGTAGCATTGACGGGCGCCAGTGTTATCCGGCACTCTCAAGATTTATAACCACTAGCATATAAAGCAATTGTGACAGTTTAGAAACACACCTCTCAGTACGCATACCATTACTCAGTCTAAATGTTATTTTATGCGTCACGGCATGACGTTTAGTGCATACACCGTTCAACACCAAGCCAACAGCAAACCCAATACCAGGCAAGGCATCAATAAGTGCAGAAAATGTGGCGGGCTAGGTGGGCAAGGGGGTTTTCGCAAGAATTGATAGCGGATGTCTGGATTCGCGTACTATTTTCGAGCTTTTGTCGAAAATAATCATTAAGATCAGCCTCAGGGGCGGCGGTTACTTAATTTTACGTTGCTCTCAATTTCTATTTAAGGAAAAATAATTAATATGGTTATTCAATCGGTTTGGCTTTTACACCACAAGGTGTCTTTAGATCCATCCTCCCCCGCGAATCTTGATGGCTCAGAATTTATGCTTGGCGTGGGTGTTGTACCTGCATCAAGTATGAAAGAAGCTTTGTCGCTTTTTGATGCGTATCTGAAAGAAAATAAAATGGAGCTTCTGGAGCTGTGGAAGTGCGAACAATGGAATTCCCAAAATTATAATAGCGGGTCTGTAGCGGATGGCCAAATTAACAATGCATCTGCCAAAGCATTAGAGCGTAATCTAATTCATTACACCTGTGGGGCTTCATCTGAAGCCTTGGCTTGTGAAGAAG
>JAYTSJ010000304.1:0-4803 GCA_043745725.1 Gammaproteobacteria bacterium
CCGCCACCTTATATCAGCTGACTTTTTTTTTCAAGGATGGTCTTTTCATAGGCTAAAAAAACCAATTGCAGCAGAATACTCAGCCTGAATAACCGCTATTTTGTGTATAAATTCAACATAATGTGGGTATACGAGCCGGCACCTTTAAAGGGTCACACAAAAAATCACGCGAACAACTTTTCCCTAAACATAAAAAATACCGCGCCAAGCAAACACAATCCCGCCCATAAATAATCCAGCTTAATAGGCTCCTTTAAATAATAAATGGCGAAGGGTACAAACACACTAATACTAATCACTTCTTGTAAAATTTTTAATTGCCCGACGCTCATAACCGTGTGACCAATACGATTGGCCGGTACCTGCAGGAGATATTCAAACAACGCAATTCCCCAGCTGATGAACGCAGCAATAAGCCAGGGTTTGTGACTAAGCTCTTTTAAATGCGCATACCACGCAAAGGTCATAAACACATTGCTGCAGATAAGCAGCAGGATAGTAATACTGGTGGGCGGCATAATGACTACTCGCTATTTATTATTGGCCCCTATTTATGATCGACCCCTATTTATTTTCGGCGTTCGGCAAATCCAGTTTTTTCCCCGCGAGATAAGAGGCCACTATGCTTACGCACCAACAGATAATAAATACCCATTTAGCTTCGTTTGCATAAGACCCCGGCTGACTCATCATTTTATCAATAAAATCAGACACGGCAGCTGGATCAAGCGGCAGAGATCCGTCGACAAGCTTATCGGAAACTTGCCCCGCTATTTCCATACTCATACGAAAGTAATAGGTAGCGGCAATGAGTGAGGGGCCCAGATAAATCAACCCACTTCTATATCGTTTTAACCACAACAACCCTGCTCCCGGCAGAATAAGTGCAGAATATAAAGCGGCTTTGGTAGATTTTTGCATAAATATTATTCCGTCACTAATTGCTCAAGTCGATAAAATCCCGCACCAGCTTCACCAAGATTGTCGGCCAAATAGGGCAAGGCTTGTTCCATGGCCGCCCACAACGTCCACGGAGGATTAATAACAAATAAACCGCTGGAATTCATACCGTACTCCGGGTTATCTGCGGCAATACCCAATTCAAATAATTGAATATTTTTAATACCACTCTTCTTAAAGGCCCGCTCCATTTCATCAATACGCTGACGCAATACTACTGGATACCAAATCACAAAAGTACCCGTGGCAAAACGTTTGTGCGCAGCAATAACTTGCTTTACCACGTCTTGATAATCACTTTTAATTTCATAAGATGGATCAATAAAAACTAACGCGCGACGATCCGGCGGCGGCAAGAGTGCTTGCATACCCGCAAACCCATCATCATCGGTAATCGTGACCCGCTTATCTTTACCGACTGCTTCCGTTAATAAGCGCCAATCGGTGCTGTGTAGCTCATGCAAAAATAAACGATCATCAACCCGCAAAACTGACTGCATTAACAGCGGCGAACCGGGGTAATTCTGTAAACGCTCAGATGGGTTATAGCTCTTAACCGCATTAATATACTCTTTCAACAACGCGGGTAAATCTGCTTTCTCCCATAACTTGCCAATACCATTATCGAATTCACGGTTTTTGAGCGGCTGACTGTTGCCAAATTTATACGCGCCAGCACCCGCGTGAGTATCAATAATACGCAGCGGTTTTTCTTTTTGCGTCATGTAGGTCAAAGTGTGTATCAATAAGCTGTGCTTAAGCACATCGGCAAAATTACCGGCGTGATACGCGTGACGATAGCTAAGCATGGAAACATCCTGAAAATGAATGGTCAGATTATAGCGGAATTTTCTGGCGAAACTTTGAGACTTTCATCCGCTAAGGTAAAGTGGCGATCAGTGCAGCTTAGGATCATCCATTTTGAATGCCCCCCAACCTCCAGCTTGTGTATTACGGCTTTGTACTTTACAGCTTTGTGACCAAGGGTTTTGTAAAATGTTGTTCACTCAATACTGCAAGAGCTACAAGAACGGCAAGAGACTATTCTGCAAACGACTATTGTCGCCGCTATTGATGACATTAGCCTTGTCACTTAATTCCGCATGGGCCGAAACCAATCCTGAAATTAGTATTGCAGGCGGCCCGGCCACGCTGCGAGATAACATTCGGCAATATCTAACGATTGCCGATGAAAAATGCTCATCCCCTCTGTGGCGCTTGCAATCGTTGCTCGGCGAAGCGGACCAGGAAATAGACCTCGCAGCCCAGGCAGTGGGTTACTATCAGCTCACATTTACCACCAAACTTACACAGAATAATAATTGCTGGCAGCTGCACATCGACCTCACACCTGGCGAAGCAGTAAAGGTCAGCGAGTTACGCGTGCTTGTTAATGGCGATGGTGAAGATGACGCTATATTCCAACAGTTGGCGCAAACACCCAACATAAAAGTGGGCGACACGTTAAATCATGGACGTTATGAAAGTTTAAAAAATCGTATTCTGACAATGGCAAGCAGCCGCGGCTATTATGATGGCCACTTTGAAGTGGCAAAAATACTTGTTAACACTGGCAACAATACTGCGGCGATTGATTTAATTTATATCACAGGTCGTCGCTACCGCTTCGGTGAAATTCGCATCTCGCACAATATTCTCTCTGAAGATTTTTTGCGGCGTTACCTAAATATCAGCAGGGGTGATTATTATGATACGGATAAATTATTAGAATTAAAAAATCTCTACAATGCCTCCAATTATTTTAACGTGGCAACAGCATCACCCGACATCCAAAATATCACAAATTATGAAGTGCCCATTGATGTTGTACTCGAAGAGCGTAAACGTCGCGCCTACTCCTACGGTGCTGGCATAGCAACGGATACCGGGCCGCGTTTATTGTTGGGCTTTGAAGATCGTTACGTGAATGATTCCGGGCATAGTATTAAAGCAGATCTTAGTAACTCTAAAATAAAAACCAACGCACTACTAAGTTATAACATTCCACTGCAACAGCCATCCTATGAATTTTTGAAATTCTATACCGGCTACGATAGAGAAGAAATCGACATCAGCGACAGCCGAAAGAAAACTCTGGGCACTAGCTATACCTATTACCAAAATAATCACTGGCTACATACTTATGCCATCGATATTGAAAATGAAGCCTCGCGCGTCAACGACGACGATTTTAAATACACCCATTTACTGATTCCTTCCGTTACTTTTTCGCGCACCCAAACTGACGGCCAGCCTTATCCATTAGCAGGATGGCGTTTGCTCGGCAAGCTATCAGGCTCGCCAAAAACATTGGGCTCTGATCTCAGCTTTTTACAATTTTATGCGCAAGCAAAATATATTTATTCGTTACCAGTGGGACGGTTACTGCTACGCACCGAACTAGGTACAACCAAAACAGATGATATTGATCAGCTACCCGTTTCAAAACGTTATTTTGCCGGGGGCGATGCCAGTGTGCGCGGCTACGCTTATAAATCGCTTGGCCCAGCGGATAGTGCTGGAAATATAATTGGCGGCAATAACTTATTGGTAAGTAGCATTGAGTACGATTATTTAATATTACCTAAATGGGCACTCGCCACCTTTTATGATGTAGGTAACGCCGCAGATAATTTAAACCTTAAACCAAGGCACAGTGCTGGTATTGGTGTACGTTGGATTTCTCCTATAGGCCCCGTTCGCGTTGATATTGCACACGCTTTTGACGACGACAAAGGCTGGGGCATACACCTGACTATGGGCCCAGACTTGTAATCCGAATGCAAATGAAACGTTCAACCTTAAACATAGAACTTTAGACACTGAACCTTACACATAGCACATTGAAGTGACAAATATTTCGCAACCGAAAATTTATCACTGACTGAAAACTTATTACTGAAGGACAGATGAAAAAAATATTTTATTATTTGAAATCGAGCCAGTGGATAAAGCGATTTTTCTTATGGTCATTCGCACTGCTGGCCATTTTTATTCTATTGCTCAGCGCAATGGTGTCCACGCAATCCGGCAGCCGCTGGGTAGTTACACACGCCGCACAAATGGCAGATGTTCAACTCGGAAGTTTTAAGGGGAACTTATTAACCGGCCTGGATATTGTTAGCCTTGATTGGAATAAAAATGAACTGCACATCCACGCCGAAAAAATTTCGTTCCGCTGGCAACCCCTGGCTCTTTTCTACACTGCCGTATCCGTACAATCTTTCTCAGCAGAAAAAATTCGTGTGCAGCTCCCTGCAACTAAAGAAGCGGAAAATGTGCCTGAACCAGAACACTATAACTGGCCCAGCCTAGCGCTGCCATTGCGGATTGAACTGGGAGGGCTAAAGTTACACGACATACAGGTTCAGCAAAATAATAAAGAAGTATTATTAAATAGCATCAGCGGCTCCTTAAGCCTTGGCACCTTTCATCTACGCATTAATGATTTGGTGGTAGATAACCAACAATTTAATATTGCCACCAAGGGCACTATGGATTTGCGTTACCCCTATAACCTGGATATAAAAAGCCAATGGCAATATAAAACCGAAGCACAAAACATTGCGCCCAGCAGCAGAGCAAATATGAGTGGCGAAGCAAAGATTAGTGGCGATATAAAAAAAATAACGGTAGTCCATAACCTGAAACAACCGTTACTCGTAACAAGTACAGCCACGATTAAACCTGCTTTGCATTCGAAGAAACAAAAACCTGATGCGGATATTATTAGCGAATGGTCGCAACAAGATCTTCCGCCTGCACCTTTGGAAGATCAAAATAAATTTCTAAAGGAAATCCTCACCACGCAAGGCCATTTACAAATTACTGGCTGGCTGGACA
>JAYTSJ010000305.1:0-2677 GCA_043745725.1 Gammaproteobacteria bacterium
CCGTACCACCTAAGGCTTGCATGATGATAGTGGCGCCGTTGGCCAAGTGGACATAGTGGTTAAGCATTGGCCCCAAGCTGCCACCGATAAGACCGGTAAAAGCAAACACCACTAATAAACCGTTGGCAGAGTTAGCGGTTTTTGGCAATACAAACCAAATCAGTCCCATTGCGGTAAGGCTCATTATAAAACTGATACCGTAACCTAGCTCTACCGCCATTGAAGCGCCTGCACACAACGCACTGAAGCCTAAGGTTAAGCCTAACAGCAGATAAGTGTTGCGTAACACCTTACTTGCAGCAATTTGGCTGGTCGATTGAATCGACTGAATACTTGATACGTTTTGCATGATGATCTCCGCTAATGACTGGTTATGTCTAAAAAGTTGATTCTTTTATCGAATACTACAAAAGTATTGACACTATAGCTACGTGTAAATTCATTATTGGGACTATTTGTCTGTTAACAAGTTGTTTTTAACAAGCTTTCTAAACTTTGTCTTTTAACAATCTTTCCAAACAGTGTTCGGTAATTCCATAGAATTCTTTGATTGCTTTTATTTGCAACGAAATAGCGCTGTTATCGCGTGCTATTTTGCGTTTTTGGGCAAGAATCATTTTATTTTTACTGGTGTGTTCGAGTGAAATAAATTCAAATACCTGGGTGTCATATCCGTTGGCTTCGAGCAACAATGCACGCAGGCCGTCGGTAACCATTTCGGCTTCCTGGCCGAGGTGAATGCCGTGATGTAATATGGGTTGTAATAAGGATGGGCTTTTAAGTTGTGGACGAATTTGTTTATGGCAGCAGGGTGAGCACATAATAATTTCTGCGCCACTGCGAATGCCCATGTGAATAGCGTAATCTGTCGCGGTGTCGCAGGCATGTAACGCAATCATTATATTAATTCCGCGCGCGGCAAAATGTTGTACGTCGCCTTGTTCAAATTGAATGCCGCTTAAACATAATTTACTTGCGGTTTGATTGCATAAATCCACCAGAGCCTGGCGTAGCTCTACGCCGGTTACGTGAGTTGTTACGCCAAGCTGCGCGCTTAAATAGTCATGCACTGCAAAAGTTAAATAAGCTTTGCCAGAGCCAAAGTCGGCGATGTGAATTTTTTCGCGTTGCGCAATGCCTGTACTATCAACGGCACTGGATAAGACTTCAATAAATTTATTAATTTGTTTCCATTTGCGCGACATCGCCGGAATAATTTGGCCGTTGTTATCAGTAATACCAAGCTCGCGTAAATAAGGTCGGCTTTGCTCCACAAAACGATGCTTCTTTTTGTCGTGAGCTAAGGGCTGTTCTTTATTGTCATCTAATGATTCGTTAGTCGCGTTGTTAGAGGTGTTTTTATTGCGATGTTTGTTAAGCAAGATTTTACCTTTTTTACTAAAGCTCAACTGAATTTCCCACTCATCACTTAACAGGTGTGCATTTTTGAAATCTTGCCCAAGCCATTGTTGCCATAAAGCCACTGCTTCAATGATAGGATGATTTTTAGTGATATGACGAGTGCGATATTCGTACAAAAACGATAACAAGGGCTCATCTTTTATTGTCACCGGGCGAATCGTGATGCGCTCTAATTCGGCATCGCTACCTACGTATTTAGACAGCACCAAACGCTGCAAAGAACCATCGTTAAAAACGCCGTGAATATGGGTTAGAAATTGTTCTAATTCAGGTTTTTTTAATTCGTTGGTGGTTGCAGTGGTTGTCATAATTTACCTTTAATAAAAGCGAGATCGAATAAAAAACGAGATCAAATAAAAAAAGAGCGAATAAAAAGTGAGATCGAATTTAAACTTCGATAATATTTATGCGATTAATTCCAAATTGAACAAGTTGTGGGCTTAGCGCATTTACTGCTGCCGATGCTTTGGTAAATACCGCCCAATGTTCAATTGTATGTGCAATGAAATGATGTGGTTCTAACAAGGATGCAACGCGCCGTGCAATAGCTTCGCCTGAATCGATGAGTTGTACATGCGGCAAAAATTGTGCGGCTAATTCATTGCGCAATAAAGGGAAATGAGTGCAGGCTAAAACGAGTGCATCCATTTCAGCAATACGTGGATGTAGGAAAAATGGTTGTAAAATAGCGTTAAGTTGTTCTGGCTTTACTTCACCGCCACGTAACTTATGCTCTGCAAGCTCTACTAATTCGCTGGAGCCTACAGAAATAACTTCGGCATTGGCTGCGTGTTCGCGAATTAGCGCGTGGGTGTAAGGCCGCGCCACCGTCGCTGGTGTGGCGAGTAAGCCAATCACTTGCGATTTGCTGTGCGCAGCCGCCGGTTTTATCGCTGGCACTACACCGACTACTGGCTGTGGGAAATTATTACGAATATGAGGTAGTGTAAGTGTACTGGCGGTATTGCAGGCAATTACGATAATATCAATTGGATGCGCTGCAATAATCTTATGTAATACAGTATCCACTCGGGTAATTAATTCGGCTTCACCTTTTGTGCCGTAGGGAAAGAATGCGTTGTCCGATGCATAAATTAAGGGAGCAAAAGGCAATTTTTTTTGTATTTCATGGACAATACTCAAACCGCCGACGCCAGAATCAAAAACCAGAATGCGGGGGGTAGAGGCTATTGGCGATGAGGTCATGGAAGCTCGATGTGAATAATTGCGATAGAATACTGAAAACCGAATTTTA
>JAYTSJ010000306.1:0-3408 GCA_043745725.1 Gammaproteobacteria bacterium
TGGCAATGCCACACCACATGCGATAACTTACCAAATCTACTCATGTTAATTCCTTCGTTGATGTTGTGGGGACAACTCAACTTCGGTTTTAACATGGGTTTCTAACTATGACAGGCAGAGCCTATCATTGATGACCACGCCCAAAGGACGTGGTTTTCTACGCTATCAATAAAAGCGATATTACACAAAAAGCCATTGCTGCCTTAATCGGTGTCAGTCAATCGAGTATATCCAGAGAGCTATTGCGCAATGTTGGTTTACGGGGTTATCGGCATAAGCAGGCACAACAAAAGTCGGAATGCAGGCGGCAGACGACCGCCAAGCCGCACAAAATGTCGGCACCGTTAATAGATGAAATAGAAGATAAGTTGTATTTGAAATGGAGCCCCGAGCAAATCAGTGGCTGGCTGTTGCTTGAGCAAGATATCGACATCAGTCACGAAAGTATTTATCGGCATGTGTGGGCAGATAAGGCCGCAAACGGCGAGCTCTACAAAAATTTACGGCGTCACGCCAGAAAATATAAGGTTCGCGGAAGTAATGGGAAAACGCGAAGCGGGCAAATTAAAAACCGCGTCAGTATTGATGATAGACCGGAATCTGTGGAACAAAAAATAGCGGTTGGTGATTGGGAAATTGACACGGTAATTGGAAAAAATCACAGCGGCGCGTTAGTCACTATTGTTGAACGAGTGACGCTGTTTACGGTATCGAAGCGCGTAAACAGCAAGCGTGCGAAAGATGTTACCGCTGCTACGATTGCCCTGTTGACGCCGTTTAAGGATCTGGTTCACACGATAACGTCGGATAATGGCAAAGAGTTTGCGTATCATGAGCAAATTGCAGCAAACTTGGGGTGTGATTTTTATTTTGCGCATCCGTATCATTCATGGGAGCGCGGCCTGAATGAAAACACCAATGGATTATTGCGGCAGTATTTTCCAAAAAGTACAGATTTTAGAGCAGTCAGTGCGAAAGCTGTTACGCACTCGGTAGATCAATTAAATGATCGTCCGAGAAAGACACTTTCATTCAAAACACCAGCGGCTTTAATGCAAGAAGAAATGGCTGCCTTAGCAGCTTAAATAGTTATGCACTTCGCAGTTGAATCCGCCGAATTTAAAAATTCTATTTAAATAAAAAAGCCGCTAAAATTTCAGCGGCTTTTTTGGTGAAAAACATAAAAAATTACGCAGGCAATAAATCCTTCACCGCATCGCGCTCTTCTTGCAATTCTTTTTCAGTAGCTTGCATTTTTGCACGTGAGAATTCGTTAATCGTTAAGCCTTGTACAATTTCCCAATCGCCATTTTTGCAGGTTACCGGGAATGAATAAATCAAGCCTTTATCAATACCGTAGCTACCATCGCTATATACACCCATGCTTACCCAATCATTTGCCGGAGTACCAAGCGCCCAATCACGTACGTGATTGATTGCAGCGTTTGCCGCTGATGCAGCTGAAGATGCACCACGTGCAGCAATAATGGCGGCACCGCGTTGTTGTACGGTAGGAATGTAATCTGCTGCGTACCAAGCTTGGTCAATTAAGCTCATAGCTGATTTACCATTAACTTTTGCTTCGTGCAAATCCGGGTATTGAGTTGATGAGTGGTTGCCCCAAATAGTCAATTTGGTGATGTCATTAATGCTAGTACCCGTTTTAGTAGCCAGTTGTGACAAGCCACGGTTGTGATCCAAACGTGTCATAGCGGTGAATTGACGTGGGTTAATATTTGGCGCGTTGCGTTGTGCAATCAGCGCGTTAGTATTCGCAGGGTTCCCCACTACTAATACTTTAATATTGCGCGATGCATGATCGTCAATCGCTTGACCTTGCACCGAAAAAATTGCAGCGTTAGCCGCCAGTAAATCTTTACGCTCCATACCCGGGCCACGTGGACGAGCACCGACTAACAAGGCGTAATCAGAATTTTTAAAGGCAACAGTAGGGTCATCAGTCGTCACAATACCGGCCAATAATGGGAAGGCGCAGTCGTCCAACTCCATCGCCACGCCTTGCAAGGCTTTCAGGGCTGGCGTGATTTCTAACAATTGTAGAATTACTGGTTGATCTTTGCCCAACATATCGCCAGCGGCAATGCGGAACAACAGAGAATAACTAATTTGACCGGCGGCGCCAGTGACGGTAACTCTAACGGGTGATTTCACGATAAGACTCCATTTACGGGTAGTATGGGGTTGATAGACAAAAGTTTAGGGTATTTTGCGCCAATTTTTACAGATAGGACGGGCAAGCATTATAGTGTTTCAGTAGGAATTTGCATCATATGGTTTATGATACGCCCCTCTATTCCACCACTTATTTACTGACTAATTTTTTAAGAGTTTGAATTATGCGCATTTTTTTTACGACTGGCACCCTCCTCTTACTACTGCTGATCACTGCTTGCAGTAGCACTCCCGAAATACCCAACAAAGGCGCCGATCTGGATACGCTGGAAGCACAGGCAAACTACATTACTAGCAAAAATGTGTGCAAAAAAATGTCAGGAATGAATGTTTCTCTCCTTGATAAACCATTTTTACTCGGGGCATTTGATGTGCGCGATGGCATTGCTTCACGCGTGCCAGCGACGAGCTACAACGAGTTGCTCGATACCCTGCATAAAAATACCTCGCCAATTGCGACCACTGTAACTGCCACAGATGAAGATACCCCTGAATTACCTAAAGGTTTACGCACTACGGAAGAGCGCTTAAGTTATTTAATTGCACGGGCCATTGCGCAAACTTTTGGTAAAAGTGGTATCCCGGTTATGCCGGCTAGCATGGTACTGGGCTTAATGGACACGCAAACAAAAGATGCTCCCAAAATCTCAGCCACAGAAGAAAAAATTATTCTTAAAATGATCAAAGAAAAAATTCAACAAACCGATAACGATTGGGCAGAAAATCGCCGCCACTATTATATCAATGAAGAAAAAATGTTTTTTGCCGCCAACATTACCAAACCCGATGTGATTTCTTTAGATTCCGGCATTCAGTATGTTGTACTTAAAAAAGGCAATGGGAAAAAACCCAAACCTAAGGATTCTGTTACGGTCAATTACAAAGGCTCACTGTTAGATGGCACTGAATTTGACAGCAGTTATAAACGCAACAAATCCGACACCTTTAAGTTAAGTGCGATGATTCCTGGTTTTACTCAAGCATTAGCGCAGGTGCCTGAAGGTTCTAGCGTAGTAATGTACATCCCCGCTGCTTTAGCTTACGGCGAAAAGGGAAATAGTGTTATACCTCCCTATGCCGCGCTAGTATTTGAAGTGGACTTTCTTAGCATAAAATAAAGCTCCTTTTAATTAACATATAGAATCTTTTTATTAACCTATAGAGTCTCTTTAATTCATATAAAACCAGCTGCTTTTATTATTGCTAGCACTCATT
>JAYTSJ010000307.1:0-11814 GCA_043745725.1 Gammaproteobacteria bacterium
ACAATACTGCAAACATTAACACTGCTGCTGATACTTGAACTCGCGGCTAAACTGCTGGCGATACTTGAGCTCGCAGGCGTACTGCTAGCTGGGACTGAACTTGCAGGAATGCTGCTGGCTACTAGGCTGCTCGAACTCATGACAACACTACTAATACTACTTGAACTTGCAGGAGTACTACTGGCCCCAAGGCTACTTGAGCTTATTGCCACGCTACTAACGCTGCTTGTACTTGCGGAAGCACTGCTTGGAATACTTGAACTTGCAGGAGTGCTAGAACCAGTTGAAGGGATAACAGTATTAGAAGCTGTCGATGGTAAGCCAGTGCCTAGAGCATTTGTGGCAGTAACGGTGAAGTTATAAGCGGTACCATTAATCAAGCCCGTCATTAAGTGGCTAAGGTCCGCTGGACCGGTATAGCTATCGGTTGTGTTCGCGTAAGCGTCAGTGCCGTCTGCAGGATTAGATATTACTGTATAGCCAGAAATTGGAGCCCCACTATCATTCAATGGAGGTGTGAACCTAACCACAGCTTGGGTGTTGCCTGCAGTGGCGATGCCAATAGCAGGGGAGAAAGATTGCATAGTCAGAACGGGCAGGGGTTGGGTTTCAAAAAATGTGTAGCCACCTAGCTGGTTATTTTGGTTATACCCCCAACATTTGACTTGTCCACCACTGACATTTGCACAAGTAAAGTTATAGCTCGCCGCCAGGCTCAACACATCTGTACTTAAACCACTCACATTGACAGGGTTACTTGAAAAAATCTGAGTGCCATTCCCAAGCTCCCCTTTCTGATTACCACCCCAGCATTTGGCACCGCCACTCTTCAGAACACAGGTATGTGTATAGCCTGCCGTTACATCAGATACACCTTGGCCAATCACTAATGCATCTACAGGTGCAGACCGCATTTCGGTCGTGCCATCACCCAATTGAGCACTTAAATTGGAGCCCCAACATTTAACCAATTGGCTGCCAGTAAGTGCGCAACTGTGATATGTGCCAGATGAAATTTTAACGATATTTGTCAAACCTAAAACATCAACAGGAACCAGACTATTTGTATTTACGCCATTTCCCAATTGGTAAAAGCTATTCCCGCCCCAGCATCTCACTGTACCCACATTAGTCAACGCACAGCTAAATTCGTCGCCCACAGATATTGCAACTACCCCGCTTGATAAACCAATAACAGGAACAGGAGTAAGCCTGTTAATCGTAGTGCCATCGCCCAGCTGTCCGGAAGCGTTAGCGCCCCAACATACAACTCCACCTGCTGAATTTAGTGCGCAGCTATGATTACGCTGTGAACTGATGGCAACAACAGCATTAGTGAGAGTATTTACATAATTGGGCAGTCGATTATTGAAAGTGGTGCCATTACCCAATTGCCCATACATATTTTCCCCCCAGCATTTAACTCCGCCAGCGTCAGTAAGTGCACAGGTATGATATCGCCCCGCAGCCAACCCAATAACCCCAGAGCTCAACCCACTTACATTGACTGCTGTAGTTCTGGTGCCAGTGGAAAAATCACTATCGCCGGTTTGATTTCTGGAGTTATCCCCCCAGCATTTAACACCGCCATTAGTATTTAGTGCACAAGCATGAAGCGCCCCTGCCTCTATTTTACTAATTCCCGTTAAGGGTATTTGCGCCGCCACCGGAATTGCACATATTGCCAGCAATGTACAGGCCGCCAAAAAGCTACACTTAATGAATTGATTGCTGAAAGAAGTGAAATTGTTTAGTGTATTTTTAAACGTTGACCACGATATTGAAATGAATCTGTTCATTCTTTTATCCTTATTCCTTAATGTATAACTTAATGTAGAAAGGGTGCCGACTTACACCTGCACCTGTTTTTTTCAATTCCCTGAAAAGGAATATGAAGTGGGGGCTTAACCGCAAAAAATGCCTAAATAAGCGCCAGCGATGAAGACTACACAGGTTGACGTTCATGGGCAATCAAATAGCGAACACTTAATAAGTTTCGTCAGTGCATGCTCTTGGTACTAATCTGCTAAAATTTCTTTCCCTTCACCCGTTCGCGAGAAAAATCCACGCCATGAACCAAGCTCCGATAAAAACCAAGAGTAAAAAGGATGTGCGCGATATACGTGCAGAAGCATTAAAAATTGCTAACAGCATAAAAGTGGAGGGACAAGACAAGGCCGACACCAAAGCAATTGCCAGCGGCATTCAACGGGGTATGGAGCAGTTTTTACGTCAGCAGAGTGAAAAAACCCGCGACCTGGATAAACGCGTAAAAAAAGTGAAGCAATTAGCAGCCAATGCAATGCAAGAAACAAATGTTAACTCCGCACCGGTTAGTAACGAATTACAACCGGCACGTTTACCCTGGATTCTTCTTGCCATCTCCTGGATTTTATTTTTTGCGGCTGCGATTATTTTTTGGCAATTAAAATTTTAATGTAAAAATTTATTCTGCGTAGCGGCATAAAAATCAGAAAAATAACTTTATGCCAAGGGTAATTGTATATGGAACGTTGTGCCTTGATCCTTATCTGAAGTGACTGCCATCTGACCCTGATGATGGTCATTAATAATGTAATAGGAGTATGACAAGCGTTGCTCCACCGGACACGCAGGCACATTGGAGTTCATGGCGAAGAAAGGTTGGAAAATATCTTGTTGCGCTTCCGGGGTTAGACCTACGCCATTGTGGTGCACCTTGATCCACAAGGAATCATAAAACTCACCAATCTCAACATGAATAGTCGGCGTTATTGAATTGTGTTTAATAGCTGCATTGAGTGAGTGGAAAGCATTTCGTAAAACCCTGACGAAAACTTGTTTTAATTCAGGAGCGAAACAAGAAATTGCTGGTAAGGATGGGCTGTATTCACGGCTAATAGTGATGCTGTTAAAACTTAAACCCGATAAGTCGGCAAATAAATCACCTGCCAAGTCTATACTCTGATCCATAATTTGCGGTACATCCGCCAATTGTTTTTGATCGTAGTAGGTGCCCGCCAATTCATCCAGATTTTGAATAATGGCAAAGGCTTGCTGACCACTTTGTTGCGCCGCTTTAAGCGCCTGCAGCAATTCATTTTTAATAGTATTTACATCAGCGGCCTCAAGTTTATGCTGCGCGTTAAGCAAGGTTGACACTATTGTTTGTAACGGTAAATTAATATCGTAAGCCATTGCCGACGTGAGTTCTCCCATAGCAGATACTCTATCGCGTTCCGCCAATTTATTTTCGGCTTTCATTTGCTTAGTAATATCGTCGACCAGAATAACTATACCAGTTTCATTTTTTTGCGTTAAGGGGTAGTCGGTCAGTGCATAAAGCGTAAAGTCAAAATAATATTGATCGCGCTGGCTGTGTTTGATAGTAATCGTTTCTTTGCTGGTTAACACATTCGCCACTTGCTCAGGAGTCAGTGTAATAGAAGGATAAGCCTCCCATAGTTTTTTACCCAACACAGTTGCAATGGGGCGACCAGTGACAGCTTCAGCAACGTTGTTCCATTGAATAATTTCCATATTCTTATTAAGGCCAATCAACATCAACGGCATAGAATTAACAATACTCGTGATGTAGGCTTCACGACTTTGCAGGTGCGCAGTTGTTTCTTGCAATGAGGCGGTGCGTCTTGCAACACGATCTTCAAGCGTGGCTTTTATTTCTGTTAATTCACGATTGGAGCGTGCAGCACGGCGGTTCGCAAAAAATAAAAACAAAGCAACAATCAGTAACGTTGAAATCAATACGGTTGCAGAAAAATTTGCAACATGCTGCCATCGCGTACTACCGTCCACGTTTCTAAAGGGCGGAGGATTTGCAGCGTACGCCTGAGCACTGATAACAAGAAACATTAGAAAAGCTAAAATATTTTTCATAAAATTTTATCACTGTGTGTTTTTGATTTAAAAATTTCTAGCGCCACTATTAATATCGGCCTTCATTAATACTGACCTTCCGCCGCAATGCCCACACTACCCAATGGGGTAGGACTACCGCTCGCAGATATAATTCATTCTGTTCAAAAACAAGCCAACTTCAGCCATAGAAAAGCAGTCATGGCAGAATACAATTTTCGGCATACAACTAACAATTATATTTTCGTCAATGGTGATTACAACATTATCGAATTATTTGGCTGAGATCGGCGCCAGGCAGATCCGGATTGCCCGTAATCCCCTGTGCAATCCACTCTGAAACAGCAGCAATAGTTGCACTCGGGTTCGCACCAACACCACTGGCGAGTAACGAACCATCGGCAACATAGAGGCCTTGATAGCCAAATACTTGACCGCGGTCGTGTGTAGCAGCACTAACCACACCTTGCTCGGGGCTATCCGCAAGAATACAACCACCTAAAGGATGCACAGTAATATTATTGCGCGTTGGCCGCAGCCAGGTAGGAAAAGGAGTGGAGAAAGACGATTGCGCAAACTCTTTAAAATTTTTCGTGACGGCAAGAATGGCACTGTACAACGGCATACTGGTTTTTTGCGGCCAGTTAAGATCTAGCGCGCCATCCCTAAGGGTAAAAACACCATCGCTCTTATCAAGCCCCATACATAACAACACACTCGTGCGATAAGACGCATCATCTTTAATTATTTGGTTAAGCAAATTGCCCACTGAACCCGTCCATACACCACCGCTAATATTTGCCCATAGCAACTTACCCACAGAACACAACATACGGTAAGCTTTTTTCACTACACCGATAAAATTCAGGCTGGGCTGTAACCCTTCGAGGAGCCAAGCCGCAAACGTAGGATAGCTGGCATCTTGTAATAAAAAAGCATGTTCAGGATCGTGATCTTTGAACAAATTGTAATCCACATATTGGGTAATCACTGGCCCATAATTAGGATCAGAAGGCGCTTTTCCTTCAACAACCATCGATAAAAAATCTCCATTACCGGAGAAGCGTTGCCCTAAACACTGACTAATGCGCGGCAAAGTACGGTGCACATCGCGACACCGCAACAACAATTCATTAGTGCCAAGTGTGCCGGCAGAAACCACGACACGGCGAGTATCAACATAGGTAACGTCCGCATCAAGCTGGTTGTAATATACGCGGTAACCATGAGCTCCATCTGCAGCAATATCTTCATCGCCATTAGCATTCAAGGGAACAATTTTCTCTGCATTGCAATCCGTTTTTATTTGCGCGCCATGAATCTGTTCAGCTACGTGAAGGTAATTAAGATCAAGCGTATTTTTTGCGTGAACATTACAACCAACATTACATTCCCCGCAGTAAGTGCATGAGGTTTGCTGCGCGCCATAGCGATTTTTTTCTTGCATGCCAATACTGGTAGGATTATTAAAATTATTACCAAAAAATACTGCTATATCTGCGAGTGTTGAGCTGCGATTTTGCGATTGTGAGAATTGCTGAAACAGCTCCGTGCGAATGATTTGGCGCCGCGGTTCGTCTTTCCAGGTTGGAATCGGGCGTGCGCCGAGAACTGCCTTACTCACTTTATAATAAGGTTCAAGCATCGCTTTATTGAGCCCCTGCGGCCAGCCCCGAGTGAAGACCTGCTCTGGAGGCTCAAGCAAAACATTGGCGTAAATGAGTGATCCACCGCCGAGCCCGGCAGAAACCACTGCGTCCATTCGCGTAAAATTGCGAATATCAAACAAACCGCGCATGGATTTATCGCGAATACTTTTGGGCCGCTGCGCCGAATCATTCGGGGGGCTCCAAAAATTTTCTGCCATCGCATGTGGCGACCGCGGAAACGAGCCCATGGGATAACGTTTACCTCGTTCTAGTAATAAGACTTTTCCTTGCCATTTTTGCGCCAACCGACAACAACTTATCGCACCACCGAAACCACTGCCAATAATAACGGCCTCAAGAAACAGGTTTTGTTTGCTCATAATCTGCCCAGCTAAAGTCATGTCAATTTTTATAATTATTGCTTTCTCTGCGAACGGAGAATGATGCAACAAACCTCTGGCAGTCTTTGTATATAAACGACACAGGGAAGTCAACGACCGCTAACTACTCGACCAAAACAATCAGGTTCAAACGACGAAATATAAACCCTAAGGGGCAAGCTACAAAATTAATATCCAAGGCTAGAAAAACTTGCTAACTATTTTATGTTCTGGGTTTATGTTCTGGGCATTATTGGCGAGAGCTGTTAGCGAAATGGATTTTGCGGTAAATACTAACGATATTGAAGAGTGGCGGCTAATGCAACATTTTTAGTCGGGCTATTTTGTTTGTGCGGGCTATGCTGTTTAAATGGGACTATCTTGTTTAAATAGGACTATTTTATTTGAGTAGGACTATCTGTTTTACTGGAACTATTTTGCTTTGACAAAAACCATATTGCAAAAAAAAGCGCAGCAAGCTGCGCAAAGAGAGTTCGAACAATAAAACCACTTACCTTGCTTCAGCAAACCCACCTAATTTATCGATGAGCTTGCCGACGCAAAATCTTTAATGCAATTTAGTAAACACCGTCACTGCAGTACCTTCAACCAACGCAGTAGCGCTAAGCCCCGTTACATTAGCTGCACCCGCTGTATTCGCAGATTGCGTCCACATGCCCGCTGGCAAGTTGACATAACGGTTAGCGCCACTGTTATAAACGACAAATATATCAGCGCTATCTTTGGGGCTAGTAATGTTGGCAGTAATCACTTCGCCATTAAAATTAGCGGGGTTGCCCAACATTAAATATTGCGCGATTTCAGCATTCGTGTTCATGCGCAGGCCTGCATGGCTACGCCGAAATGCAATCATATCTTTAACATATTTAAACGTTGCAGCATTGCTCACTTTGTCTCCCCAACGAATTGCATTGAAGCTATCCGGTGATGAATAACTATTCGCAGCGCCACCGTCTCCCCCAAAGTTCCATGCCGACGCAAGGTTAGATTGACCGTTGTTAGTTTTACTACGCAAGAATTCATCGCCCGCATTAAAAATTGGCATGCCTTGGCTTGTTAACACAATACCCATACCAAAATTAACCACACGCTTCGCATAAGCCAAGTCCGCAGGCGGCGTTAAACTTTGCACTTGATGGCCACTCTGCACAACATTGGTGGACAAAGTTAAATAAATTTTGTCCCACAAATTAAGATTATCGTGCACAGATACATAATTAATAGTTTGCTCTGGGTCTGCCGCAAAGTTACGAAACCAAACGTCATTGCGGCTATCGTTTGCGTTATAGGGTGAGCCGCGCATACCATCAGTAATCTCGGCAGAGTCGGTAGCGACAATAGTATTAAATAGATATCCTTTTGCGATGCCATCGTTATCGCCTTTCAGCGCATCGCGATATTTTCCATTAAACACGCCAACATGTTGCATGTTGTGAACTGCACCATAACGTATATGTTTAGCTTCATCTGGATCTGATGCGCCAGTCCAAGGCTCGCCATAAATTAGCAAATTGCGATCAGCGAATTTAGCATTCAAATACTGTTGCCATTTTTCACCTTCAGCGTAAGAAAATACGCCCATTAAATCAAAACGAAAACCGTCAATGCCGTATTCTTGAAGCCAATACTCCATAGAATCCTGAATAAATCGACTTACCATAGGCTGGTCGGCATTGAGTGAGTTACCACAACAGCCAGATAAATCTGTTGCGGTATAATATTTGTTGGTGATGGGGTTAAACATTTCGATGGAGTGCGTGTGGTTATAGACCACATCCATAATCACGCGAATACCGGCTTTGTGAAATTCATTCACCATGGTTTTAAATTCACGCGCGCGGTTTTCATAATCTTGGGGCGTTTGCGAGTAACGATCTTCAGGCACATTAAAATTACGCGGGTCATAGCCCCAGTTATAGCAAGGGTCGCTATCGGCCAAACCATCGCACGAATGGTAATCGTACACTGGCAATAATTGTACATGTGTAACACCCAACTCTTTCAAATGATCGATGCTGGTTTTAACACCGCTATAGGTTGTACCCGCCTGTACCATACCCATGTATTTACCGCGCTTGCTTGCATCAACACCTGAACTACTGTCGATGGTGAAATCGCGCACATGCACTTCGTAAACAATACTATCTTCACGCGCAACCAACGTTGGGCGCGCGGCCCAACCACCGGCAAGCGTTGTCTGCGACATATCCATTACAATACTGCTATTGGTTTGTGGTTTAGCCATTTTTGCGTAAGGGTCACGCACATCCGTACCATTCACAACAAAATTATATTCAGCCAACCGCAAATCACCCGCAACAGTTGCCTGGTATACATTGGTGTAACCATTAAAATCTGTAGGCACTTTTTTCATCGTGTAAACAACGCCCTTAACCTTGACGCTGACATTGCTGGAATCTGGCGACCATAACGAAAACACCGTGGAAGCAGGCGAATAAATTGCACCTAGTGTAGGTACCGCCGTGCCGCAACCAGAAACACAGGGTGGAATTTCTATCTTGTAACTTTTAGTGCTGTCGTTGATTGTAATTTTAAAAGAGCCCGTGCCCGTTTGAAAAATATCTGTGCCATCTTGGTCGGCAATAAAATCATTATTATTGTCGCCATAGTTCTGCGCCCAATCACCGAGAACATCAAATTTAAAACGCTGATTGGCCTGCCCATCAAAATTGACTGTCACTTGCCACGTATTATTAGCAACAAGCGCCATAGGGGTTGACCCCCAACTATTTGCAGTGCCACGAAAATATAAGGAGGGAAAAACTTTGCTGAATGTAGTAGCGATACTACTAGCAATACTGCTACTTATTTTACTGCTACTAACGCTGTTGCTTGCGACGCTTGCTTTACTGCTAGCGACACTCGCCTTGCTGCTAGCGCAATCAAGGCAAACAGCGGAAAAAAGTTTAGTCGCATCATTCACGGTTATTTGGTAATTACCGGTTCCAGCCTGCAAAATATCTGCACCCGATTGCTCTAAATATTTGTCGTTATTATTATCGCCATAATTTTCTGACCAATCGCCCGTTACATCAAACTTAAAACGTTGATTCGTTTGACCATCAAGCTTTACCGTAACTTGCCAGGTATTGTTGGCCACCAGCACCATCGGGGTTGCAGCCCAATTGTTGGCGGTTCCGCGAAAATATAAAGATGGAAATACCTCGCTGAGTTTACTGCTGCAATTATTAACGGTTTGCGCAAAAATAGTTTTGGTGCTGGTATAAAACGTAATGTTGTAACTCTTATTGGCACTAACTTCATAATCAACAGCAGGATAAGATTCGGACCAAGTACCCAGGCGATCAATTTTAAAACGTGGGTTACCGCCAGCATCGCCGCCGGCAAAAGCTTGGCAGGTTTCCATCGTAGCTGCCGTCGCGGCTGTTAACGCTGTAGCACCCCAACTATTAGGAGTGCCACGAAAATACCAATCCGCGTGAGCCACACTGGCCATACCGCTCAACAGTAAAGCACTGGACAAAGCCAGCTGGGATATTGTTATACGCATTTTATGAGTACTCACTTTTGTTATCATTATTAAAAAGAGACTTGGTTTCAGCCGATAAATTTTTCGAGTTTTTACTTATTTTTTACGAGTTTTTACGAACATCGATCGAACTTAACGCAAGCATAAACCTTCAGCCGTATTAGCATGCACGAACAACAGTTAAGAAAAGGTTAAAATCTGGAAGATTGCGATTCATTGAATGTAATTGCAGATTGGCGCATTGATCGCGTTAAAACGTTAAGCGAACACGGCGACCATTGGGTAGCTTTTCAACATAATAATCAATATCGAGCTTGTGCACTAATTTATCCACCAGCACTAAACCTATGCCAAAGCCACTGGGATTTTTATTCGGCATGGGTAATGCGGCAATATTTTCGATAACAAGAGTATTCTGCGTAAGCTCAATATTAACGCTTCCCTCTTCGGTATTTTGATAAGCATTACGCAATAAATTATTTAAAACAATCTGTAAAAAAACCGGATTCGTTTTTATGCTGCCACCATTATCACCACCCACCAGATGAGTGACTATATTTTTTCCTTCCGTCAAATAGGCGTTATCCTGAATTGCCTTAGTAATAAATTCGGACAGCAGGCAAGTGGCGTAATCAACTACCGCCTCCCCCTCGCGACTCAACCATAAGAGCGCTTCCATTTGATACCTCATGTCAGAAACAGCAGACTCCATATTTTTTAAAACTTTGCGCTCTTGTGGTGATAGATCCTTCATGATCAATTCCAACACTTCCATATTGGCGGAAAGTACGGCTATTGGGGTTCGCAATTCATGGCTAGTGAATTTTGCAAATGATTGTTCCTGTTCAAGCATTTGGCTAATCCCGGATAAGTTTTTATCAATCGTAAAAGCCATGTAGTTAAATTTTGATGAAGAAAACTCTGGGATTGGTGGCGAGCTTACACCAGCACTTAATTGACTAGCCCAACCCGCAAAATGATTAATATTAGTATTCATTTTGCTAATATGAAATAGTTCAAGAACTATCAGCAAAAAAATACTAATTAAGGCAATAAAAATAGCTGGCTGTATTTTTTCCAAAATACGAAAATTTAAATTAACATCTTTGACCCGGCTATCAACCCATAAATAACTATAAAATACTTTTCCAGCATCCACTGGCGTTGGCAAAACTAATAAATAGTTTGGTGTGCGCAACAAGCCTTGATAATTAACCAGAATAGCTTTCGCAGTATTTAATTTAAATTTACGTTCAGGCGGGACAAATGCAAATCGGTTTTGCAGCTGAGCATAATTAAATGCCACATTAATATGATTACTACCGAGCAGTGTCGTTAACTCAGCCTCTGGCAGTGCAGCAAATTTTGCCGGGTTTACACGATAACGCGATATAGCTCGCTCGGTGTATTTTGATAGAAACTGGCTTTCACTGAAAGCATGGTCACTATTAAATTCAACAATGACCCAAACCACATAAACACCTAACGCCACCGCCAGGGTAATAGCAAAAATAAGTACAAGTTTAAATTGCGATGCGCGAACGTTAATCATGATGCAATGCCAACACAAACCCTACCCCACGCACGGCATGCAAAAGTGGTTGTGCGAACGGGCGATCTAACCGCTGCCGCAAATGATGAATATGCACCTTTAAACCGTCACTGTCGGGGATCTCATCCCCCCAGAGCGCAAACTCCAAATCTTTTTTACTCACGGGGTTCGGCCACGCATGAATTAATGCAATCAGTAATGCCCAGCTTGATTTTGACAAACTAATATCAATATTATTTCTGCTGAGTTTGTGTTGCGAATAATCTATTTCTAACCCGAGATCTGCGATGGTAAATTTATTTGTTTGATTGCTTTTACGTTTCGATAAAGCATTAACCCGTATTAATAACTCTTTTAGCGCAAATGGCTTTACTAAATAATCATCCGTTCCCGCATCAAAACCTTTCACTTTGTCGTCCAGGCCGGAAAGGGATGTGATCATAATAACGGGCGTGTCGCAGCCAATTTTTCGTAACTGCTCACACAGTGCCACACCCGACATGTGCGGCATATTAATGTCAGTGATTAATACATCATACGAATTTTTCGCGATAAGATTAAGGGCTTTTTCGCCATCACAACAGTGATCGCACAGTATAGCGTTAAGCTCGAAATACTGTACAACAGCAGACGCCAGACGAATATCATCTTCAATGAGTAGAGCTCTGCATTTCATCATGGTACAAGGCTCACTATTATTATCATTATCAGTGGTATATTACTCTAACAATTATTCAGCATTTTATAAACGATTACCTCGTTGCCATTAATAATATAACGACTTAGGGCATTACTATATGTTAAACCTGCCTACTAGATCACCTAAGCCCTATATACCTAAACTCT
>JAYTSJ010000308.1:0-3397 GCA_043745725.1 Gammaproteobacteria bacterium
TGAATTTATTCATTGATAAAAAATATTGCCTTATGATAGTAATTTTGCAATGCTATCACGTTATTAAAATACCTAAATCTCTTTCGCTATGGGTATATTAACCTTATATAGGTTCAAGTGGCGCCGATTCTAACGGCGCCCTTTTCAACATTTGATATCTTCATTAACAATTCTCGCCAAATAGCAAAAAAATAATTCTACTCGGCATTATCAACCGTAATTGTTAATTTGTTTATTCAAAATACAAATCCTTAGGCACTTTAATATTGCGTGGATATTTTGGTTTTTCACCACGGCCTTTGCGATGATTGCGGAGTTGGAAAACGTAGGCAAGGACTTGGGCAACGGCAAGATATAACCCGGCAGGAATTTCAGACTCTAATTCCGTAGTATGAAAGATAGCGCGAGCCAACACCGGGGACTCAATAATTTCTACATTGTGGGCTTTGGCAATTTCACGAATTTTTAACGCGATATTATCACCACCTTTAGCAATCATAATCGGTGTTGCCATGCTTTCAGGTTGGTATTTTAACGCAACAGCATAGTGCGTCGGGTTAGTAATAATCACATCTGCCTCGGGGACTTTTGCCATCATACGGCGCTGCGCCATTTCGCGTTGCAGTTGACGAATACGACCTTTTACTTCGGGCTTTCCGTCGGTATCTTTGGATTCGTCTCTTATCTCCTGCTTAGTCATTTTTAATTTTTTAGCATATTCCAACAATTGCAAAGGCACATCCACTGCGGCAATGATTAACGTCGTTGCGGAAAGAATAATGGTGGCAAGAATACTAATTTTTGCCGAATGAACAATGGCGATGTTGATGCTTTCATCGCTTAAACGAAACATATCTTGCGCATAATGTTTTAACAATAAAATCGTTGCGCCGAGAATAACCAACACCTTAGCGAGTGCTTTCGCTAATTCAATAACTGACTTCAGCGAAAACATGCGTTTTATTCCCGCAAGGGGATCCATGCGGCTCAATTTTGGTTGCAAGGCGTCCATACTAAATAACCAACCGCCTAAAGCAATGGGCCCAAGGATAGAAGCAAATAACATTAAACCGAAAAAGGGCATCAAGCTTAGTATTCCCTCATAAATAGCTGAGGTTAAATGACTGATCATTGCATTGGTGTCAAAAATAGTTTCACGCTTTAATATAAAATTAGCACGAGTGAGACCGACTATTTTTGCGAACATGAAATCCGCGTAATAATACAAACCACAAGCACCAAATAATAAAACCACAGAGGTTGTGAGATCGCGTGAACGTGGAATCTGCCCCTCTTCACGCGCCTTCTCAATCTTTCGGCCACTGGCCTCTTCCGTTTTTTCCTGGCTGCTGTCGTCATCTGCCATTTATTTTATCTCCAGCAACATTCTGGTAGCGTTTAAACCTTCATCAATGATTTGATAAAACAGCGGCAGAAAATTTGATAGGGAATACCACATTAAAATATAACCAAATAGTAATGTGATTGGCATACCCACAGTAAATACGTTCATTTGTGGCGCCGATCTACTCATAACGCCAAATGAAATATTTACAATCATCATGGAAGTTAATAAGGGTAAAGAGATTAATAATGCTGAACTAAACATCCACGAAAATAATTTCACAATATGCAAGTAATGCGCTGGCCCTAAGCCTGCACCACCCACAGGAAAACTTTCAAAACTATCCACAATCATTTGAATAACAACGAGATGTCCGTTAATGGCTAGGAATAATAACGTGGACAATAGCAAATAGAATTGCGACAGAATTGTTACGCTAACACCGCTCGATGGATCATTTTGCGCGGCAAAACCCAGACCCATTTTTAACGCTACAAATTGTCCCACTAAAATAAAAATATGCATCACAACTTGTAAACTAAAACCCAGCGCAAGGCCAATCAACACCTCCTTCATTATTAATATCATGCCTTCTAAGGACATAAATGAAATAACAGGCATGTTAGGCAACAAGGGCACAACTAACATAGTGGTAAATAGTGCAAGTATAATTCGCACACGCGCAGGTACAACACGGGCTCCTATTATGGGAATAGCAAAATAAAAAGCGCTGATACGCATCATCGGCCACAAATATTGGCCGATAAATTGATTTATTTGCGCTTCGCTAACTACCAGTTCTTGCATAGTTTTTTATTCATGCCCTAATGGATCGAGCTTATTTTTTACAGGGATCTCTCTAACCATTTTATTAACCAATTAAATAAGGAATGTTAGTGTAAAGCCGGGTAAACAAATCCATAAACTTAGTAATGATCCAGGGGCCTGCCATCATGATGGTGGCAATAGTCATAATTAAACGCGGCAAAAAACTCAGCGTCTGTTCATTTATTTGTGTAGCAGCTTGAAACATACTCACGAGCAAACCTACTATCAAACTTGGCCCTACAATGACCAAAACCATAAGCACAATGAGATAGAGCGCGTCGGCAAATAAATCCATCGCAACTTCGGGAGTCATAATGTATTCCTCAATTAAATGCTGCTACTTGTTTAAATACCGCTATTTTTTAAACACTGCCATTTTTTAAACACCACCGTTTTCTAAACACCATAGCTGGCAGCAAGGGTTCCAACAATCATTGCCCAACCGTCTACTAATACAAACAACATAATTTTAAAGGGCAATGAAATAATCAGGGGCGATAGCATCATCATACCCATTGCCATAAGTACACTGGATACGACAATATCAATCACTAAAAATGGAATGAAAATAATAAAACCAATTTGAAATGCAGTTTTTAATTCACTGATAATAAAAGCGGGAATTAAAATATTAAACGGCGTTTCCTCAGGGGTAGCTATGGGTTTATGTTTGGCGATGCCAACAAACAAACCTATATCTGATTCGCGCGTTTGCGCCAACATAAAAGTATGAAACGGTGCTGAGGCTTTGGTAACGGCATCCTGCGCTGTGATTTGTTGCTTGATATAGGGCTGCAAGGCATCTTCATTTACTTTATCAAATACCGGTTGCATGATAAAAAAAGTAAGGAATAAAGCAAGACCAATTAAAATCTGGTTAGAAGGTGACTGTTGCAAGCCCAGCGCTTGTCGCAAAATTGAAAAGACAATAATAATACGCGTGAACGACGTCATCATCATCAACAAGGCGGGCAAAAAAGTCAGCATTGTCATAATGGCGAGAATTTGCAGCGTTACCGTATATTCTTGCGTACCATCTTTATTGGTTTTAACAGTTAGCGCGGGTAAGCCGGGAATAGCAGATAATGAACCGCCGATATTGGCGACAGAAGCTGGTGCCGGTGCAAGTTGATTTTGCTTAAGCGATACTGTTTGTGCACTTGCACTTGCACTTGCACTAAGAACACACACAGCTAAAAATACCCAAAAAAAATATTTTAGTGA
>JAYTSJ010000309.1:0-6528 GCA_043745725.1 Gammaproteobacteria bacterium
GGGCAAGAGTTGGGTGCCGTGGCAGTTACGCTGGAAATAATGGGCTGGCTATAAGCTTCAGTTTGATTAAACGAAATATAATCGCCAAAGGGTGCTGGCTTGGCGGCATCAGCAGTCCAGGATTTGTTAATAGCGCAGTCTTTTTGAAACGGATTATTCAAACTATTGGCAGTACAAAACAGCATGGAAATAGGTGAAGTGCGGGTGATTTTGGGGCCGTTAATACCTGAGGCATCCAGCATGGCGATTGGGATTTGATAATCAATAAAGTATTCGGTACAAGAGTTTTGTGTGACGGTTTTAGCCCGCGTGGTGCCGTAATCCCAGTCTGTTTCGGATGATCCATTTGCCCAAGTTTCATTAGGGGTGAGGCTATTGTGGAAATTCATGACTTTGCCCGTCGGGCCTATAAAAGCCGTCGGGTTATGCGCAAGAGCATGGACATTCGCATCATTAATATAATCCAGCGATTGCGATGTGGTGTTGCTCCAAATACCGACAAGACGATCAATAGCTGCGGCGGGCGAACCCGTAGAACCATCCAAATGTGCCGCTAACGAACGGTAGCCGCTGCCATCAATATCAAACAGCACTGTCCAAAGTGCCGACGACCAAGGATTGCTCGCACCATAACTTCCTGCACTCGGGCCAGTTGCATAATTGTTTGGGGCAGACTCCACGCGCCAGCGAAACATGAGCACGTCATCGGCAGGGGTCGCACCTTGGTGGAGATAGTAATAAATGCTGGGAAGTGTCTTGTCGGAACACGAAGACGTTACGTTAACGTAGGCTTGGGGTGAGGTACCACCGTTAGACGGATCCTGCGTACGCGGATCATTCATGTTCTGTTGGAAACGCGTATAAGGTTTCCAGTCGCCACAAGTGATGCCGCAGTTCACAGGATTTCCAGGCTCATTAGGCCAACTCACTGGGCTGTAGTGAATAGGGCCTGTTACTGCTGCTGCAACACCAGTACCCCAAGTCGGGGGATAAGGATGTGCAGCAATGGGATAAGCAGTGACCAGTGCGACTAGACTTGCGCAAACACCTAAAATCCGAGCTTTATTCATAATAAATTCCGTAAATGCGATGACGACAATTCATGAGATCAAAAATGCCCGCAGGCATTGACCCCCAGATTCCTAATAGATATTTTTGTCCGTTGCTGCGTAATGATTTGTTATTAGCCGTCTGGTAAAAGAAGGTATAGCTCAGCTCAGCTAAAAGCGCATTTACAACGGTGAGAAATTTAGATAAATCAATTTACTGAACCTATTACGTACATTAATACAACGCAAAAAGGAGTTAGATACAGCTTAGGTCGCTTCCAGTTACCCACTAACAAATGTTGTGCTGTCGTCGAAAGGTAGTCGTGGGAATATGAAAGACATAGTTTTCTGCTTTACCCTTATCCTGCTCTTATGTGTGTTCACGCACCGACCTGAATAAGTGTTTTCCTTCAGGCTGGTAACTCACATTTGAGGATACTTCTATGAGCGAAATAATTGCGAACCTGCTAAACCCGACCGTATCAATCCCGGAAACAAAAATTCCGTTGAGTAGCACTGAAACGCTGCGTGCTCAAGCGCGTAGAAACATTGACCAAGGTGCAGTAACCACGACTTATTCAGCAGATCGTGTGGCCGTAGTGAAGCTGTTAAATGATGCTTTGGCAACGGAGTTGGTTTGCGTATTGCGTTATCGCTGCCACCATTTCATGGCGCGCGGCATCCATTCTAAAAGTGTTGCTGATGAATTTTTGCAACACTCTAATGAAGAGCTTGGCCACGTAGATTTATTAGCTAGTCGCATAGTTCAACTGGGTGGCGAGCCTGATTTTTCACCGGATCAATTAACCAGCCGCAGTCATGCCGAATATCTTACCGGTGAGTCTCTGGAGGAAATGATCAAAGAGAATTTAGTGGCTGAGCGAATTGCTATTGATAGCTATCGCGAGCTGATTCAATACCTGGGTGACCAAGACACTACTACTAGCCAAATGCTAAAAACCATTCTTGCGACAGAGGAAGAACACGCGGACGAGTTGGCCGATTTGCTGAATGGTTTGCCATCACAATGAAACCGGACAATAGACTGAAGCTTCCAGATGTAATGACAAGCTCTTTCTCCAATTCAACTGAATTGCCGCGTACCGTTTTACATCATCGAAATTCCGCCATGAGTGACGGGTTGGAAATTAATGAAAGCTTATCAATGGAGTTTCGGGGCTGGGTTAAAACATTATTACCCAAGGCGGGGGCTTTTCTTGGCAAATTAAGTGGTGAAGTTCCTATTCACCACGAGCTTAAGGATGCAACACCGTTACGTGGAGAATTATTCAGCGTCGAACAAATGGAGCAACATGGCAAAGCCTTGGCCGGCGAACATGGGTTGAGCCGTTTTGGCATGCGCAATCGCTTACTTAATCGATTGGATGAGAATGAAGAAGTATTAATTGCCAGCCGTAATTTGCTGACAATTGCTGTGAAAGCTAAGTCGCGTATTGCGCCTGCCGGTGAATGGTTACTCGATAATTTTTACATGATCGAAGAACAAATTCGTACCGCGCGCAAACATTTACCCAAAGGTTATAGCCGGGAGTTACCGCGTTTGGCGCAGGGTAATTCGCGTGGTTTGCCGCGTGTGTATGACCTTGCTTTAGAGGTGATTGCTCACGGGGATGGACACGTTAATGCTGAGATATTAAGCCGGTTTGTGGCTGCTTATCAAACCGTTGCACCACTGACGCTGGGCGAGTTGTGGGCGATTCCGATTATGCTGCGTTTAGCATTAATTGAAAATTTGCGCCGTGTTGCGGCGCATATTACTGCCGCACGCATTCATGTCAACCAAGCTCAGGAATGGGCTAATTGGATGATTGAAGTTGCCCAAAACGAACCTAAAAATTTAATTTTGGTGATTGCCGATATGGCACGCTCCAACCCGCCGATGGTAAGCGCGTTTGTGGCTGAACTCGTGCGCTGTTTGCAAGGTCATGGCCCGGCTTTGGCGTTACCGCTTACCTGGGTTGAAGATCGGCTAGTTGAAGCTAGCCTGACAATTGAGCAAATGGTTTTAGCTGAAAACCAACAGCAAGCTGCTGATCAGGTTTCTATCAGCAACAGCATTGGTAGCTTGCGTTTCCTCGGTGCAACTGACTGGCGAGTATTCGTTGAATCTATGAGTGTGGTGGAGCAGATTCTTCGCAAGGATTTGGGTGGAGTTTATGGCGAGATGGATTTTTCCACGCGCGATAGTTACCGCCAGGTTATCGACAGGCTGGCCAAACGTATTCGGCTTAGTGAAGCGGAAGTTGCGCGCGCGGCTATTGTACTTGCGGGGATTAATGCGGCCAGCAATGGCAAAGATTCTAGTGAACTTGACTATGCCCATAAGGCTCATGTTGGGTTTTACTTGGTTGATAAAGGTTTGCCGCATTTAGAGAAGGTGATAAAAGCGCGGTTGCCCATTGTCGCGCGATTGCGGCGTAGTTTTAGTCATATCCCCCTAGTGCTTCATCTCAGTTGTATTTTTTTATTCACAGCACTATTTTCCACCGTATTGATTAACCGGGCGCAGCACAGTGGCGTGTTGGGCTGGCAGTTATGGCTGCTGGGGTTCTTCTCGGTGGTGGCGGTTAGCCAATTAGCAAGTGCCTTGGCGAATTGGTTTGCAGCGTTATTAGTCACACCCAAACTTTTACCACGAATGAATTTTGCGAATGGTTTGCCGCCGGATATGCGCACGTTGGTGGTAGTTCCCACCATGCTTACCAGTAGTCACAACATTGAAGAATTACTCGAAGCGCTGGAAGTCCGTTTTTTGGGAAATCGGGATGAGCATCTCCATTTTGGTTTGCTCACTGATTTTTGCGATGCAGAAACAGAAACACTGGCGACTGATGACGATCTATTGCAACAAGTACAAAAGGGAATAGAAGCATTAAATGTTAAATATCATAGCCACGATCAAAACCGATTTTTCTTGTTTCATCGTCCACGTCGCTGGAATCCTGGCGAACAATTATGGATGGGCTATGAACGCAAACGTGGCAAGCTTGCCGATTTAAATGCGCTATTACGCGGTGAAACACAAAATCGTTTTTCATTAATTGTGGGTAACATTGACGCCTTAACTAACGCTCAATGTTCATCGAAAATTAAATATGTTATCACCCTCGACACCGATACCCAGTTGCCACGGGATGCTGCGCGCGAGTTTGTAGCGACTATGGCGCACCCGCTTAACCGGCCGCGCTATGACGATTCTGGCCGGCGAGTTGTGGGTGGTTACGGTATTTTGCAGCCGCGAATGGCAGCAAGTTTATCAGGCGCAAATTGTTCGCGCTTTGCGCAACTTTACGGCAGTGAACCGGGCATTGACCCCTATACCCGCTCAGTATCCGATGTGTACCAGGATGTCTATGGTGAAGGTTCGTTTATCGGTAAGGGCATTTATGATGTGGATGCTTTCGAACATGTACTCAAAGGTCGCTTTCCTGAGAACCGCATCTTAAGCCACGATTTATTGGAGGGTTGCTATGCGCGCTCAGGTTTACTGAGTGATGTACATCTTTTTGAAGAATACCCCACTCATTATGCGAGCGATGTAAGCCGTCGTGAACGCTGGATTCGCGGCGATTGGCAAATAGCGAGTTGGTTATTTGCACGTGTACCGGGGCTGGATGGGAAGCGCCTAGCTAACCCTTTATCCGTACTTGCACGTTGGAAGATTTTCGATAACTTGCTGCGCAGCGTTGTGCCTATGGCACTTTTGATGATGTTATTGCTGGGCTGGTGGGTGGGTGCAGCACCGGGGTTTTGGACGCTGGCCGTGGTTAGCATTGTGCTGTTACCTTCTTTATTAATGGCTCTGCTTGATGCTTGTCTCAAACCCAAAGAAGTGTTGTTAAGCCAGCATTTTAGGGAGGTGATCAACTCGGCGGGGCGCAGCTTGGCTCAGGCTATATTTAGAATTGCATGTCTTCCCCACGAAGCAATTTATAGCCTGGAAGCGATTTTGCGCAGTACCGGCCGCATGTTATTTACCCATCGCCGACTGTTGGAATGGAACCCTCACTCTGAACAAATTCCTAAATCTGAACAGGGCTTAATGGCATCCTATCGCACATTATTCTGCATACCGCTGGTCGCTGTAGTAGCTTTGTTGGGTTTGGTGTTGTTGCATCGCATAGGGCTACAAGTGCTCGGACGGGCAGAAGTTATTAGTGTGCTGCTGGTGCTGTTTTTGTGGTTTGCTGCGCCAGCCATTACTTGGTGGATCAGTCAGCCGTTGGTACGTAAAGAGGTGCGATTAAGTGCAGAGCAATTAGTCTATTTACATAAAATTGCGCGTAAAACCTGGGCGTTTTTCGAGCAATTCGTAACTGCTGAAGATAACTGGTTGCCGCCAGACAATGTGCAAGAACAGCCGGGGCCGATTATTGCCCATCGTACGTCGCCAACCAATATTGGGCTTACTTTGCTGGCTAATCTTTCAGCTTATGATTTCGGTTTTATCCCCGCCGGGGTCATGCTTGAACGCAGCGCTAATACGCTCGGCACCATGCTAAAACTGGAGCGCCATCAAGGTCATTGTTATAACTGGTATGACACCCAAAGCTTGCAACCTTTGCCGCCGCGTTACATTTCCGTGGTAGACAGCGGTAATCTAGCCGGTCATTTACTCACCCTACGCGCGGGTTTAGTGGCGTTGCCAGAGCAAAAAGTGGTGGATACTCGCGTGTTTGATGGCCTGCGCGACACCTTGGCGATTATCGATGATGCGTTTGCTAAACCCCTTACCATTAAAGACCCAACTCCTATTGCTAACCTGCAAGCGGCAATAACAAATTTGCATCAACATGTTGATACGGCATACGCAATACGTCCATCCACGTTAACCAGCGTATTGCAGCACCTTGAGCCTATTGCACGAAGCTCTGTGAGTTTGCATGAACATTTAGTGGCAACGTTAGGGGTTGAAGTTGAAACAGAATTATCAATGTGGGTAAAGGCTTTTGCACAGCAAGCGCAAGCGGCATTGGTCGATGTTATCTTTCTAGCACCTTGGCTGGCGCTACCGCCACTTCCCCCTATAGATGAACACCACGAACTTCATGAGTACATTGAGCGCGCTAGTCTTGGCGAAATTCCTACATTGCGGCAGTTGGCGGAGTGCAGCAATTTATTGGCAGCAATGGATGAGCTACTCGCTAAAGCGAATGTAGAAAAAACATCCTTAACAACGATTGAACACAGCTCGTTAAGCCAACGCCGTTGGATGTTTAACTTGGGTTGTCAGCGCGCTGCCGAGCGTCTAGCTAATATCCAGACAATAGTGCTACAAATTACCGATTTGGCGACCATGGAATATGCGTTTTTATACGATCAGACGCGTCACTTGCTCGCCATTGGTTACAACGTAGATGAGTTTCGGCGCGATACCAGTTTTTACGATTTGCTCGCCTCGGAAGCCCGCCTCAGTAACTTTGTTGCCATTGCCCAAGGTCAGCTGCCGCAAGAAAGC
>JAYTSJ010000310.1:0-3381 GCA_043745725.1 Gammaproteobacteria bacterium
TAAGCGATCAGCCTTGCCAGAAAAGCCGCCTTCGGTCATTACGCTTACGCTATCCTGGAAGTAGTATTAGTTCCTGTAGTTGAGCAATGATTGTGACGAAGTATTGGCGAAAATGGATTGGCCCTTTAGTTGAATGTGCAAAAAATTCTAATATAACGAACGTAAAAAAGGGGCTCACTTTCGTGGCCCCTCAATACTCCATGCATTACAACTCTTAAAGAGAATTTAAAAACTTTACTAACGCATCTTTATCGGATTGTGAAAGTGCTTCGTAATTTTGTTCAGCTTTTAACGCTTCACCACCATGCCAGCGGATAGCTTCATCCAGTGTGCGTGCGCGACCATCGTGTAAATAATTTGCATCAGGCGTACAGGTTTTGTGGCCATCAACACCATAAGGCAAGCCATCTGTATTTGCTGGCCCGGTTACACCACCAGTCACGCAGGGCGACAAGCCGATACCCCATAGTGGTGCTGTGCGCCATTCGGCTCCAACAGCAAGGCCTTCGCTCAAATTATCCGCGAGACCCGTGCCCATATCATGCAACAATAAATCAGTATAAGGATGGATCGTTTGATCTCGTAACTCAGCCAATGGTGCAAAGCTGCTGGTTTTAAAAGTATCCACGTGACAAGCAGCGCAACCGGATGAGGTAAACAATACCTTGCCCTGAATAACTTGTGTGTTGCCATAATCACGTTGTGAGCGCACGCCTAATAAAGAAATATATTTAACTAAATTGGTCAAGTGTGTATCCGATAATTCTGCACCATTTGTGTTGCCACAATTACTTTGAGCCGTTCCGCAATCCGGTGTTGGCAACACAGATGTCATTACTCCCATATCGGTATTTAATGCTGCAGCCACTTGATGGCGCACGCTTGTTGCCGCTGCTTTGTACCCAAAGCGGCCAAGTCTTACATCGCCGGTTACAGGATCAATTATTTTCTGCGCCTTACCGGAAACACCATCTCCATTGGTATCATTTTCATCAGCATTTGCGAGAATTGCGCTTTCTGGAATTGCCTCCAATAAACCTATACCGACTAATTGCGGTGCTATACGCGCCGAAAAAGCTGCCGGTGCACCGTGCTCAAATTGAAAATTGGGTTTACGCAAACCATTTGCTTCAGTGAATGAAGAAATAGACACTGTACCTTCGCCAGAAGATACTCCATTGATATTATTAGGTTGCAATACGCGGCCAATAGTTGGCGACGGCTTGCCCGCACCATCACCTACTTTGAATACCCATTTCACGAGTGATTCACCTATAGCTGCAACTGGCGCACGACCATTCCGGTTGTGACATTGCACGCATGAAGAATTTACAAAGTTAGGGCCGGCCTTGCCAACCAACTCATCAAAGATTCCATTTTCATCTGACTCGTCATGTTTTCCGGTTGTAAATTCGGTGTGTGCCAAACGACGCCCCAAGACAAATGGTTGGCCGTTGTCATAATTTAAACCATAAGCCATTTGCATAAAATGATCGGCAGGTTCTGCAGATGTTTGCCGATTTAAACTATGAATGCCGCCTAACTGTGCCGAGGCTGGCATTTCAATAGAATCACGTTGATAAGTTTTACCACCTACAAACGGAACCATGTCAGTAACATCCCACGGAACAAGTCCCTTGCCAACAACATATAGAAAAGTACTGCCATAATAATGATTGCGTCCGCGTGGCAAAGTCGCGGCATCCATAAATTGACTCACTTCGATTTCCAACTTATCGCCCACTTTAATTTGACGGAAATTTTCACGACAGTTAACGGATGATTCTTTCCAATAGTGCGTTGAATCAACAACATTCATAACACCGTTACCACAAAATTCAGCGAGAGTATTATTGCCGATATACCACCAACGATTTTCTGCTTGTAGATCATCAAGTTTATTTAAGGTTGTAACATTCATTCTGATAGTGGTGCCGCCTTTGGCAACAAAATCAACAATTTCGATGGAAGCTGTACGATTTTCCCAATAAAAAGGTAAATAGTGATCATGCAATTGGAAGTGATTTTCTTTTGCGTGACGATCGCGCGCACGATCTGAAAAGCGTGTTACTAAAGCATCACCGCGATCAAATTGAATAACGGATTCCAATTGTGTCGTGCTGTCAAATAAGGGAACTATAACGCCAAGCCCCGCGGAAGAACTGCTTGAGCTGGAAATAATTGAGCTCGCTACACTGGCTACAGAACTTGAACTGATTACAATCGAACTGCTGGAACTTACTGCAATCGAGCTACTTAAGCTTACTGCAGTCGAACTGCGGGAGCTTACTGCAACTGGACTGCTTGAGCTTACTGCAGTCGGACTACTGGAACTTACTGCAATCGAGCTGCTGGAGCTTATTGCAACCGAACTGCGGGAGCTGGCGGCAAGAGAGCTTGAGCTTAACGCGAGAGAGCTACGCACCGAAGACGAACTCATGCTGACAGAAGAGCTGATGCCAGCTGATGAAGTGATGCCCACACTGGAAGCGCTACTCGCTGCAGGCGTCTTGTCTGGCGAGCTAGTTGTTACAGCACTATTTGTGACAGAGCTGTTTATCGCTGAACTACTCATAGCTGAACTACTCATAGCTGAGCTACTTATAGCTGAACTACTTATAGTGGAGCTACTTATCGCCGTGCTATTGGCCCGCAAACTACTCACAACACTTGATGAGACAGCGCTATTTTTTGAGGCAGGACCATTATTTGAGAGGGCGCCATTATTGTCGCCAGATGCTCCGCCGCCACAAGCCACAAAACCGAATAAACATAAACTTAAAATAATGCTGCGCGCAGCTGATTGAAGAAATCTAGTAAAAGCCGTAAACATTGGTAACTCCGTAACTTAAAGCATTGAGGACAAAAATTAATAAATAACAGCCGAGTTAATATCGCACAGCTAGATGACAAGCTGGGCAGTGCAAACACGGAAGGGTTAAGGCTGTAAAGCTCATTGCCATGAAGAGGTGTATGCCAAATACTGAAAATTTGTCGAGGACATTTTCATGGTCATTCAATAAGAGCGTGCAGTATGCGTTACTTTTACACGCATTTCTTGTGTAGTGCTCAAATTTGTGAGGTAACGCAAATTAAGATTGTTAAATGTGAATTAGAGCAAGGCTTTTTCCCTGCAGAAAATATTTAAAAAAATAAATTTACGCAATAATTAGAAATTAGCTGCAAGTTGTTTTTTTAAGAGTGACCAACTTCACAATTAATAATTAAAAAGCGGTAACATATTTTAAAATTAATCATTTTACATGTGTGCATAAATTTTAAAAAATACATATTTGGTGCACAAAAACAATAGAAACAAAATAATGCCTCACGTTGGAACAAATCGCTATTCTGTGGCAGAACAATTACAGCAGCTGGAGA
>JAYTSJ010000311.1:0-2947 GCA_043745725.1 Gammaproteobacteria bacterium
CTTTAACCATTTCAGCTCAAATACGCTCATTGATGCTTATATTTGCAGAGCGAACGTCCGGAGAATTACGACGAGCTATTGATCAGGACAAAATCTACAATCTCGCCTTTTTTGATCCGCTAACCCGTCTTCCCAATCGTCGCATGTTGTTGGATCGCCTCAAACTGATTACCGCACAAAGCGCGCGCACCGGTCAGCATAGTGCTTTACTATTTATCGATATCGATCACTTTAAATTACTCAATGATACCCGCGGCCATCAAACCGGTGATCTCTTACTCATTCAAGTTGCTGATCGAATTAAAAGTATTATTCGGTTAACGGATGTAGCAGCGCGCCCTGGCGGTGATGAATTTGTCGTAGTATTCGACAACTTAAATATCAATGCAGAAACCGCGGCAATGGAAGCTAAAAAACGTGCCGAAGATTTACACGAATTACTTAACCTGCCCTATCCCTTACAAGATTCGATATTTCATTGCACAGTCAGTATTGGTGTCAATTTATTTAGTAGTCAAAGCACATCTATCGATGATTTATTGCGCAATGCAGATGTCGCTATGTATCAAGCTAAAGACAACGGACGTAACACTATTCGCTTCTTTGATCCCCACATGCAGGCGTTATTAGAAACACGTGCATCCATAGAATTCGATTTACGCGGTGCCCAGGAATCAGAAAAAGAGTTAATGCCTTATTATCAAGTACAAATTAATAATCAAGGTAAAGCGGTGGGTGCCGAATTACTCCTGCGCTGGAAACATGCTACAAAAGGCATGATTTCACCTGTGGATTTT
The DNA here is from genome assembly GCA_043745725.1 of Gammaproteobacteria bacterium. Taxonomy (GTDB): domain Bacteria; phylum Pseudomonadota; class Gammaproteobacteria; order Pseudomonadales; family Cellvibrionaceae; genus Cellvibrio. Next base: position 798 of record JAYTSJ010000311.1, read on the forward strand.
ATTCCTGTAGCAGAGCAAACAGGGTTAATCATAAATATAGGAAAACAAGTCATTAAACAAGCGTGTGAACAATTAAACCGCTGGCACACACAACCACGGTTTGCCCATTTAACGATTGCCGTGAATGTTAGCCCAATTCAATTTAATCAAGAAAATTTTGTTGCAGATGTACTCAACATAGTCCGCAACAGCAACATTAATCCACGTCTATTAAAACTCGAACTAACAGAAAGTTCGCTATTAAAAAATGTGGAACAAAGCATTAAAAAAATGCAGGTTTTACAAAATATTGGGATTGATTTTTCAATGGATGATTTTGGTATTGGCTATTCATCGCTGTCTTATTTAAAACTTTTACCCTTGTATCAACTCAAAATTGATCAGACGTTTGTACGCGATATTACTGTCGACCCTAATGACGCTATTATTGTGCGAACCATTATTGCTATGGCGCAAAATATGAACCTGAATGTTATTGCGGAAGGTGTGGAAACTGAAACACAAAAAATCTTTCTGGAGAAAAATGGCTGCCCAATGTTTCAAGGTTATTATTTTGGCCACCCATTACCAATTGAAGAGTTTGAGAAGCACATGTTACTCAAAAACTATTAACTGAAATAACGCGTTGGGTCTTCTATACCCGCTTGCTCAAATCCTGCACGACGCAAACGACAACTATCGCACTTACCGCAAGCTTCACCTTTAATATTGGCTTGATAGCAGGAAACTGTTAAACCGTAATCTACCCCTAATGCCAACCCTTTTTGAATAATTTGTGCTTTCGATAAATCAATTAACGGCGTGCGAATGCGCAACTTACCGCCTTCAGCACCGACACGTGTCGCAAGATTGGCCATGGTTTCATAAGCCGCAATGTAATCAGGGCGGCAATCAGGATAACCAGAAAAATCCACCGCATTAACACCAATAAAAATATCTTCTGCACCCAACACTTCAGCCCAACCCAAGGCAATCGATAAAAATACTGTGTTACGTGCCGGCACATAAGTCACCGGAATGCCTTGTGTTTCTTGCTCAGGTACAGCAATGGAATCGTCAGTAAGTGCCGAGCCACCGATAGTGCGCAAATCCAAATGAATAACTTTATGTTCTAGCGCGCCCATAGCCTTTGAAGTGAGTTCAGCTGCGAGGAGTTCAACTTTATGCCGCTGCCCATAATCAAAACTGATAGTATAGCAAGCATATCCTTCTCTCCGCGCCATGGCTAAGGCCGTAGTTGAATCCAACCCACCTGATATCAAAACAACAGCTTTCTTTGACGACATACAAAATCCACAAACTTATAAAGTGTTAGTAAAAATAATTAGTAAAAATGAGTTCGTTAGTTAAAAAATTAGTTAATGGCCAGCAACGTCATTCCACAATAGTTTGTGGAGCTGCAATTGAAAACGCACCGGTAAATTGTCGGCCAAAATCCATTCCGCTAACGTAAGTGGTTCAATCTGACCAAAACTGGGCGAGAACAACACTTCAGCAACTTTAGTATTCAGCTGATGCTCATCGACTTTAAAACGTGCCCATTCATAATCTTCACGGCTGCAGAGCACAAATTTGATTTGATCCTGCGCGGTCAATAAAGAAATGTTCTCCCAACGATTGCGCCCTACCTCACCCGAACCCGGTGTCTTTAAATCCATTACTTTCACAACTCGTGCATCCACCGCATCCACTGGCAAAGCACCGCTAGTCTCCAGCGAGACGGTGTAACCAGCATCGCATAACATAGTCAGTAAAAGTAGGCACTCACGTTGCGCTAAGGGTTCCCCGCCAGTAACACACACATACCGCGGTTTGTAGCTCGCAACCTTGTTAAGGATCTCAGTCAACAGCAAACGTTCACCACCGTAGAATGCGTATTCTGAATCACAATAACCACAGCGCAACGGACAACCAGTAAGACGCACAAACACCGTTGGCAAGCCAACCATATTGGATTCGCCTTGCAGGGAGTAAAAAATCTCGGTAATTTTCAAACTATTTTGAGTCATTAGGGCCTGCAAAGTACAACGATGATAGACAAAGTATAACGATAATAAAGAAGTTCAATAATGAAGTAGACGGCGCAAGCGTTAATAACCCTGGCTCTGAACTGTTTCTGAAAAACAACAGCAGTTTACCCAAAGGACGAC
>JAYTSJ010000312.1:0-15157 GCA_043745725.1 Gammaproteobacteria bacterium
TTAGGATTAATTGAAGGCGACAGCCATCACCCCGATTTGGAAATTACACCTTGGGTAGATGATGAACTAGTGATATTTGCAGCGCCTGACCATCCGCTTGCGCACCGCAAAGATTTGAGCCTGCAAGACCTTGCCAATGAAACCTGGGTTCTGCGTGAACGTGGCTCAGGCACACGCCAAGTATTTGATGCTGCTTTGCGCCACCAATTAACCAACCTCAATATTTGTTTGGAGCTGGAGCATACAGAAGCGATAAAGCGTGCCGTTGAATCCGGCTTGGGGATTAGTTGTATCTCGCGTCTTGCACTTAAAGATGCGTTTCGCCGTGGTAGCTTGGTGCCACTTGAAATTGCGGGGTTGGATTTAAAACGGCAATTTAATTTTGTTTTACACAAACAAAAATTTATCACCAGTGGTATATCGGCATTTCTCGCATTGTGCCGACAAGTCACCGCAGGTGCTGAGCGCAGTGATTTAATTATCATGCACCGTCCTGATGGAAAACCCGTGGAGTATCGTTGAGCCGTAAACACAAAAAAACTGCTTACTAAAAAAACGCCTTACTAAAAAGCGCCTTATAAAAAAACTCCTTACCAACCATGCTGTATTAGCACAATCAGTAAGGAGCAGAGGGGCTTGTGTCGTTAGACAGTCACGCCTAACTTTCTCAACGAACATCTATATCCACAACGGAAATAGAGGCCCAGCTAAGAGTTTATTTGGTGCTGAATGAATCGCCATACACCTTCCACGACAAAGGAGTATTTAAATCCAAGTTGCCGTTATTAAGGAATACCCGTTGTGCAGTATCGATGCGTGACGTATCGGAATGTGCCTCTTCTTTCAACATTTCTACAACACGCTCATCTAAAAATGCATTGAGGTAGGTAACTTCATTGCCACCTTGCGCAGGAGTTTTGGCTTTCTTTAGCGCACGCGCACGAACACTCATCATGCCATCAAAACCATGCACAACAGCCGCGTCATAATAAGCAAACTGACCTAACGCACGAATGCCATCGGCTTTACCTTGCGCGACTGAAGGGTTGAAGTAGATGTCATCGCGCTCTTTTTCTTGTGCAGCCTGAAATGCAGCAACACCAGCTTCTTTAGCCCAATCAGCTGGGTAGTTTGGGTCAAGGCCAGCATGCGATGCGCTACCATCCACCTTGCGCAACGCTGGCAAATATTTAGCTAGGCCGTTATTGGGGTAGTTTTTGCTGTAGTTTTCAACCAACTGCAACATATCGCTGGTGCCAGAGCAAAAGCCAATGATGCCCGCGGTATAACCACGTCCATCCTTAATATCCTCAATATAAGAGAACTGCGCACGCCAATTAGTCGTAGAGTTTTCCGCACTGGAAACGATTTGCATCGCCACATCTTTCTTCGCGGCATTATCTAAATTAGTACCTGAACCACCGGTACTGCTAGACGACTTGGCAATACTTGATGGGGCTTCAGAAGACTTTGGAGTAGACGGAGCCACTGAAGACTTGGGAGTGCTGGACGGAGCTACAGAAGACTTAGCCACACTCGAAGGGGTCACAGAAGACTTAGCAACACTTGACGGAGCCACTGAAGATTTCGCTACGCTAGAAGCTGCTCCACCACATTGTGATGCACTGACAGGATCCCAAAACCAGGTGCTAATAGTCGGGGTATAACCTGGATTATCGTGCTCTGCGATGTAATAACCACCCATATAGCTCACAACATTACCGGTGTAGTACTGATGACCATCAACCCAAACTTGGCAATTAGCTGCACTTGACGATTTTGATGAACTCGATGGAGCCACAGAAGATTTAGCAACACTTGAGGGAGCAACAGAAGACTTGGCAACACTGGAAGGCGCAACTGAAGATTGAGCTACGCTAGAAGCTGCTACACCACATTGTGATGCATTGACAGGATCCCAAAACCAGGTGGAGATAGTAGGCGTATAACCTGGATTATCGTGTTCGGCGATGTAATAACCACCCATATAGCTCACAACATTACCGGTGTAGTACTGATGACCATCAACCCAGGCAGGGCAATTCGCTGATGAACTGGAAGATGAAGAGCTTGTGCCGCCGATGGTAGCAACTACCGCTGAAAGGATACTGGTATTGTCTTTGGTATCCGCTGCCAATTCCCAAATCATCACACCAGAACCTTGTTGCAATGCCAATTGAGTTTTTTTGCGAATGGTCGGTAAACCGTTATAGGTAATGTACATGCAACCGGCACAAAGCGTACCGATCAAATCTTTTTGCGCCGCAGAGGCACCAAAGGTACCTATGATGGCGGTGTAATCGTAATCTGCCGCATAACCGTCAAAACCATAACCATAGGCTGGCACGCCCAACACTAATTTATCTTTTGATAAACCACGCGCCTTCCAAATATTGATATCGTCGACTGCCATTTGATAGGTTGAATGCTCTACTCCCGCATCACCCCATGTAGGGCCAATCGCGTCATAAGACATAATGTTTACGAAATCAAAATAAGGTAATGAAGAAATGGGCACCATGCCGCCATCGTAAGACCCGGTTGCCGAGGTCACCAGTTTTGCGCCTAACCCGGTTTTCAAGGCCTGAATAAATGGAGTGTAATTTCCCGCATTATCAATGGCCGTCAAAACATCGCCTTCGATATCAACATCAATACCGTCTAAATTATTATCGTTTACAAACTTGATTAAATTATTAACCAGCGTTGTTCTCTTCGCTGGTTGTAGCAAAGTAGTCCATACGCCAGCACAATCCCAAGTACCCGCACCCGCTAATGACACCAGCACTTTTGCGCCCGCGTCATGAGCTTTTTGCACAACATAGCCAATATCCGCAGTGGTGACATTACCTGTGCCCGCCCCCGGCATACACACTGGATTGCCATTACTTGCCGCTACAGCACCGCTCGTGTTCGGGCTGAGAAATGCCAGGTTAACGTGTGTTAACTTATGAAAATCAACAGTGTTTGCAACCGCAACCATATCTTTATAAGCCGGAATATATCCAACTACTTTAGTCGCCGCCAGCGCAGATTGACTCATCATCACCGTCAGAACACTAACTGCAAACGCAGATGCGCTTAAGCGTTTTATGGTGCTTTTTGACCAAAAGGATTTCATCAAATGTTCTCCGAATATTATTAATTATTGATAAATATGGAACAAAATTTATCGCCCTAGTGTATGGGGATTAATGAATAAGCGCCCAGCTTAAAATCAAACCAGACATTTAAATCGAGATGCAGTTCTCAAATAGAATAACGAGACAATAATTGCGGTCCTTCATTGCGCGCAGTCAGCACCCACAGTTCATTCTGCCTAGCAATCATCATTCAAAGTGGCACTTTCCTACGGGGATTCAATACTATTAGAACTACTTTAATTTATTGTGCTGAACTGCACGACATACCATTAGAGATAAGTGAATTACTCGCTGCAACGAGGTTCCTCCATGATATTTAACGTGGCGTTTTTTCCAATATTGAACTTTCTTAACTGACTGGGTCTACTTAAAGGAATCAATAAGTTTTTTATTGGACATATTTTCGTAATCTTTAACTATTAAAAGTTATTTCAAATTTCGGCGCCGGAATTAAACACCTCGCCGCAAGCAGCGAGGTATATTTTTGTTCCAAAAATCTATTTCGTGGCAAGCCACGGGGAATTTAACCTTCGCTTGCGATTAAATTCGCAAAAAAACGGCCGATGAATATTTCCTAGAAATACCATCAGCCGTTCAGTTTTATATATGCACTTACAAATTAAAAACTATAGCGAATATTTGCACCCACTTCTGACTGAGGTGAGTAACTAGTCTTACCATAACGACTCGTATAAATATGTAAATTTAATTGTGGTGATAACATAAAATCACTATAGGCCGTAATAGATTTTGTTGCGTCACCGCCTTCAATATAAGCTTGCTGCGCAGCGATATTTGCACCCAGGGTTAACCAGTTCGTTAATGCTCTGGAAAAGTCCAAATTAGTGTATGCATAGTTATTGGGTAAGTAAATTTCTATTGCACTATCATGACTAGCAACAAAACTATAACCCAACGTAATAGTAAACGTATTTTTATCGGCCACCATACCAATGCCGAGCTCAATCATTGTATCTTTGGTGCCCGAACCCAGGCCAACTTCAGCGTCACCAGAATCTGTTTTATAACCCAACCCTGTAGTGACATTCCAAACCGAACTCTCATCGAGCGCGATAGAATAATGCGTAAAACCTGATACATCACCTAAACCTGTGTGATATTCATTATTGGCTTGATCAAGTGCCGCGCACGAATTAGTAAGACTGGTATATCGCTCATCAATTTTTATTTCCGTAAGCGTTATACCTTTTTTTATTGATTTTCGTTGAATTCGATTTTTAATTTGTTGCGCAGATAAATTTTGTATCGCATCACAAGTCCTCTGTAAAAGCGGACGAGTACCATTGAGAAAATATCTACCTTGAATTTTATACCAAGGCAATGACAACGAAAAATCCCAGTTATTAATTTGTAATGATGGATCAAGATCAAAGCTTGAAAGTTTAGCGGTTGATGATTCCAGATTTTGTTGCTGATATCCCAAGCTTGCATCAAGCCCCCAATTTACATTTTTTGTATCATCCGCGAACACTGTGGTGCCAGATGTAACAGCTAAAATAACAACCAGAATATGGCGCTTAAAACTCATATCAACTCCAAATAAAATTAATGTATATTCTGACGTCTGCGAATCATCCGTTCGCGGGCGTTTTCCCGCTGTTCCGGTGTCATATTACGAAAACGCTCACGCATTTTTTCTTTCTTCTCCGGGCTCATTGATTGCCAGCGCTCACGCATTTCCTGCTTTTGATCATCAGGCAAAGCTTGAAACCATTGTACACGTTTACGCACTTCCACCTTTTCATCTGGCGATAAATTTTTATAATTATCATAACGCTTACGCAACACGGTTTGCTCTTCGGGTGATAATTTTTTCCAACGATCAAAACGTTGCAACATTCTTTGTTGTTGCTCTGGCTGTAAACTTGCAAACTTATCGGCTTTTTGTAACAAATGTTGACGACGCTCTTCTGGCAGCTGATCCCACTTTCCTTCAAATACTGTTAACACTTGTTGTTCCTGTGTGTTTAATTGACTCCAGGTAGGTGTCACTGATGTTGCCGCCAATAAAGGCTGCACAATCAACAAAGACCATAATACAGATAGCAATAATAAAATAGGTTTCATAGTGTTGCCCCTTTCATCTTTAAGGATGAAGCCTGCGCAGAAGATTGTGTGTTCATTTTCATATCAGCATTTCTAATTTTTGGATTATCAAATTTTTCATCTGAATCATGATGAGAACCGCCTACACTTGCATCAGCCACCACATCATTTTTAATATTTGCTAATTGGTCATACTCTAAAGGATCAAGCATATCTCCACTGCCGTCATCGAAATCAACCATATATTCCCAAAAATCTTGCGATGGCGCCTCCGCAAGAACAGGGGCAGTAAACAACAACATGCCAATAACCCAGCCACGCTTGATATATTTTTTATGTAGTGAGTGATTAGGCATCGGCATCATCCATCGCAAGTAACATATCCATATCATCTAATTCTTGCGCGGCAGGTGGCATTTCTTGCGAAATAAATTCGGCATCTGCATCATTAAATTGCTGCGCATTATGCTGCTGCCAAAGCACCGGCACGGCGATCAACATAATTAAACTTGCCGCCACAGCAAAATGCGTCCACTTAGGTGATGAATAGGTCAATTGCGCTGAATGAATGAATGCGTTAGCACGAGCATTTTTTAAACGCTGCAAATTTAAATCATCAATATCTGCCAGACTCTTATCCAATGTATGCGCTAAAGTTTTAGAAAATTTATCATCACTGTTTAACTCAGCTTCATTTTTCATTTTTACCTCTACCACTTTAATCTTGACGTCTATTTTTTAAACTCAAGCCTATTGCTAATTTCACACATCGGCAAATTTTATTCAGCCTGAATAAGTAACCCACGCAACGTTTGCAGTGCACGAAAATAATGTGTTTTTACACTACCTTCACTACACTCCATTGCAGTTGCCGTTGCTTTCACATCAAACCCTTCCCATGCTCGTAATATAAACGCTTGCCGCTGCCGCATGGGTAAATTTCCCAACGCCTTTAACACAATATTAATATCAGCTGCCCGCGCTAAGAGTTCGGCCGGGTTTTGTTCGCGCTCATCCACAATCTGATTCATTTCATCTTCTGCATCTTCACTGTCATTCGGTTGTTGCCAAAACCATTTTCGATTGCGCGCTTGTTGGCGATGCCAATCCATCATACGATGCTGCAAAATTCGCTGGAATAATAATGGCCACTCTTCGGCCGTTCGCGTTCGATAATGTTGCACCAACTTCAGCATGGCATCCTGCACAATATCCAAAGCATCTGCCGATTTAGACGTAGTCAACAACGCCGTACGATAAGCACGCCGCTCCACTTGCGCTAAAAATTGATCCAATGTCAGCGGTGGTTGAGAAAAACCGCTTAGCACTGGCAAGGTAACAACATCTGACATGCATGGATTCCAAAAAAATTTAAGTATTCATCGTTATATTAATGCACCAATCTTCCTTGATAATAATGCATTAGTCGTCCTTGACCATGTACATTTTTCTATTGCTCATGACGATGATGATGAATATCCGTCACTACCGTTTTAGTGGTAGTTTCACCGCCCTCAGGTGTAACCGAAATATCTTTCGTCACCGTACCAGCAGATTTATCTACAACAGCAGTCACTGACCGACTTGTGGTTTTCCCATCAGGACCCGTAAATTGACCTTCACTGGCAAAACCGTTATCAGTTTTATGTGCCACTGACTCACCACTGTAAGTTTTTCCCTCAAAAGTGGTACCTGAAACGGTCCGACTGCGTGTTCCGTCCACTTTGTTATTGACTACCGTTGTGGTGCGTTCGGCCGTTGCGCCAGCCTGATCAGTTTTAGTGGTGGTGGGCACAAAACCGTTGTCTGTTTTTGTTTTTTCAGTCTGGCGGGAAACCACCTTATGATGTTGATTATGCACCCTTGCGGTTGCCGGAGCTTCGGCCAATACCAGATTCGCCGCAAACACACTCGTAGTTAGCGTGACTGCAATTAAGGATTTTAAAAATAGTGATGGGGCCATGACATGTCTCCGCAATAGAAATTGGTTGGTTACTGATTGCACGCACAAGGGTGCGGTCAGTATGTATAACGCTTAACCATGAAATCGGTTGACATGATTTGCACATTAATTAGGTATTTTCACGCTAAGGATTTAAATAAACGCTACTCCCCTAAAGAAAAATGAAGAAATTTGTTGTTTTTAGGTCATTTACAAATAAATATGTCTACAAAAACCTATTTTATTAAGTAGAATAGACTCCTAATTAGCTAAAACGAAGGAAAAACATAATGAACGACACCCAACTTAATGACCTTAATCAAGTGGATGACCTTAACGTGGTATCGCAAGAGTTATTAATACCCCCGGCACTGCTTAAAGCATCCTTACCGTTAAGCGCCAAAGCGCGTGCGGTAGTCACTGAAGGCCGCGCTATTATTCGCAATATTCTCGACCGCAAAGATCACCGCATTTTTGTGGTTATCGGCCCCTGCTCTATTCACGACGTTGAAGCGGCTAAAGATTACGCCAGGCGCCTAAAAATACTGGCAGACGAAGTAAGCGATACTATCCATATCGTTATGCGCGTTTATTTTGAAAAACCCCGCACTACCGTTGGTTGGAAAGGCTTGATTAACGACCCCTACTTGAATGACTCTTTCAAGATTCAGGAAGGTTTACACATCGGCCGCAAATTGTTGTTAGATATAGCCGAAATGGGCTTAACCAGTGCAACTGAAGCACTTGACCCTATATCACCGCAATACTTGCACGACCTCATCAGTTGGTCGGCCATTGGCGCACGCACGACTGAATCGCAAACTCACCGCGAAATGGCAAGCGGCTTGTCTTCTGCGGTGGGCTTCAAAAATGGCACCGACGGCGGCTTAACCGTTGCCATTAATGCCTTGCAATCAGTATCCAAACCGCATCGTTTTCTCGGCATTAATACTGAAGGACAAGTTGCTATTATCCACACCCGTGGCAATGGTTATGGCCATGTTGTATTACGTGGCGGCAATGGCAAGCCTAATTATGATTCAGTCAGTGTTGCACTCTGTGAACAAGACCTGGCTAAGGCAAAAATAACTCCGAATATCATGGTGGATTGCAGTCATGCAAACTCCAATAAAAATCACGAGCTGCAAACGCTGGTGATGGAAAATGTGGCCAATCAGATTGTGGAAGGTAACAAATCTATTATTGGTTTGATGGTTGAAAGTAATATTGGCGCTGGCAGCCAAAGCATCCCTGCTGATTTAGGCGACCTCAAGTACGGTGTATCAGTAACAGATGCCTGTATTGATTGGGAGACCACTCAGAAAGCCATTCGTAAAATGCGCGAAACTATTAAAAATACATTACCGCAACGATAATATTTGAAATATTGCCAAGCTTTTTAAATTATTGCTAAGCTTTTAAAGTATGGCTAAGCTTATGATACAAAAAGAAAAAGGTGGCTTTGGCCACCTTTTTCCGTATCACATAACTATACCTATCTTTTTTTCTGTTCTATATTTCAAAACAGATCCTTATCACGGCACCAGAGTTGTTCTTTTGTGAACTCTCGAACAGACCAATATGGATTACAAGGCAATAATTACGCTATAGTAAGCCCCCCACGAGTAACAACTTCGTTGTTGCGCAACACTTGAGATATTTTGATATGCAACGTTTGTTTTCGCGCCGCGTCCAAGTCACGCTTCTCTCTACTTTCATCTTCTTCAGCCTCAGTACCTTAGCTCTCGACCTCAAGATTGAAGAGTTGAAACCGGTAGAAATTCAATCCAAAACTACCGTTGAGATTGTTAATCAACTCAGCAAGCATCATTACCGCCAACAAGAGCTTGATGACAACTTAAGCTCACGGTTTTTAGACGAGTACCTTAAGACTCTGGATAGCGCAAAAAACTTTTTGTTAGCCTCAGATATTGCCGAATTTGATAAATATCGCAAAACCTTTGATGACGATTTCAAAGTGGGTAACCTCGACCATAGCTTTGCGATTTATAATCGTTTTAACGAGCGTTTTATAACTCGTTTAAATGAAGTTGTTGCACAGCTTGATAAAAAAGATAGCAACTTTAATTTTACGGTTGAAGAGTCCATTAATACCGACCGTAAAAATGAAGCTTGGCCAGCAAACAAGGAAGCCGCCGATAAATTATGGCAACAATATATTAAATCAAATTTATTAAGTTCAATGCTATCGGGGAAATCCCTGGAAGAAAGTAAAATTACGTTGCGCAAACGTTATACCAATCAATTGCGTCGCATTAAACAGCAAACTTCCGAAGAAGCATTTAGTGTCATGATGAATTCACTCAGCATGCTTTATGATCCGCACACCAATTATTTATCACCTGAAAATTCAGAAAATTTTAATATCAGCATGTCCTTATCGTTGCAAGGTATTGGCGCAGTATTACAAAGTGATGAAGACTACACCAAAGTTATTAGCCTTGTTCCTGGTGGCCCGGCAGACAAAGAAGGCGAACTCAAACCCAACGATAAAATTATTTCTATTGCCCAAGGTGTTAAAGGCGAATTTGACGATGTCGTCGGCTGGCGTTTAGATGAAGTCGTTAAAAAAATCCGCGGTGAAAAAGGCACTATTGTACGGCTTGAAGTTATACCTGCTAATCCAACCGCAACCGGCAATAAAAAAATTACGATTAAACGTGAAACGGTAAAACTCGAAGACCAAGCGGCAAAAAAAGCTATCTTCAGCGTGAATAATGGCAAGCAAAATTTTAAAATAGGCGTTATTGATATCCCAACTTTTTACATGGACTTTGAAGCATTTAATCGTCGTGATCCCAATTACAAAAGCACTACCCGCGACGTTTATAAATTATTAGATGAGTTACATACAGAAAAAGTTGACGGCGTGATTATTGACTTACGTGAAAATGGCGGTGGCTCATTGCCAGAAGCCGCAATGCTGACTAATTTATTTATTGATCCGGGCCCTGTAGTACAAATTCGTCAAAACGATGACAGCATTTCACGCGATTACCGTGCAACCAGCCCTGCCGTTTATCGTGGGCCTTTAATGATTATTACCAACCGCCTTAGTGCTTCAGCATCAGAAATTTTTGCTGGTGCTATACAAGATTACGGCCGTGGCTTGATCGTTGGCTCTACTACGTTTGGCAAGGGCTCAGTACAAACCATGATGCCGATAGAAAAAGGTGAAGGTGACTTAAAAATTACTCAATCAAAATTCTACCGTGTTTCTGGTGACAGCACGCAACATCGCGGCGTAATTCCTGATATAGAATTCCCCACGTTAATTAACACGAAAGAAATCGGCGAAAGCAGTTATGACAATGCTTTACCTTGGGATCAAATTCACCCGGCGCCGCATGACATTTACTACAACATTAATAGTTATGTTCCACAATTGAATCCACTCCACCAGGAGCGCATGAAAACTGATCCAGATTTTATATTCTTAAAACAACAAGCTTCACTTTACGAGGAACTGAGCAATAAAAAATTAGTTTCTTTACGTTTGGCTACACGCCAACAAGAACAACAAAAAATAGAACAACGCACACTGGATATGGAAAACCAAAAACGCAAAGCCAAAGGCCAAGCGATTTATGCCAACTATGCGGCTTACAAAGCTAAGGAATTAAAGAAAGATGATGAGGACGCACCTGAAGAACCTAAGAAAAAGGAATTGGAGCCAGAAAAAGATCCTTACTTAATGGAATCGGGAAAAATTATGGGTGATTTTATTCAGGAAATAAAAAAACAAGCTGATGCAAAAGTTGCCAAGCATTAATTTAATAAGCAAATAAAGACAAAAAACCCGAGTATTGCTCGGGTTTTTTTCATTAGGATTAAACAATATGAAAGCAATCTCATTCAATGTAAATAGCATTCGCATGCGAATGCATCAACTACAAGCTGTAATCGATACTCACCAACCAGATTTTATTGGTTTACAAGAAACCAAAGTAAACGACCCTGACTTTCCTTTAGCGGATATAGAAAAGCTTGGCTATCACTTTGTTTTTCACGGGCAAAAAACTCATTATGGTGTTGCACTACTTTCAAAGCACCCATTTAAGAAAGTTATTAAGGGCTTCCCGGGTGATGATGAACAGGCGCAACGCCGTTTTATTGGCGGCGTTTTTAACTCGCCTTTTGGGGGCGAAATTACCGTGTTCAATGGCTACTTTCCCCAAGGTGAAAGCCGCGACCACGCCATTAAATTTCCTGCTAAAGAAAAATATTATGCCAATTTAATGAATTACTTACGCGCAGAATTTAATCCTGAGCAACAAATTATCATCATGGGCGATATGAACATTTCGCATCAGGATTGCGATATCGGCATAGGTGAAGATAATCGCAAGCGCTGGTTGCGCACGGGGAAATGCAGTTTCTTACCAGAGGAACGCGTGTGGCTAAACGATTTATTAGCATGGGGTTTAAAAGATACGTTCCGCGAAGCCAATCCCACTATTGATAATATTTTTAGCTGGTTTGATTATCGCAGCGCTGGCTTTGAAGACAACCCTAAACGCGGCCTGCGGATAGATTTAATTTTAGCAACGCAAATACTGCAGGCGCGCTGTATCGATACCGGCATTGACTACACCATTCGCGGCATGGAAAAATCATCTGACCACTGCCCCATTTGGGCGAGCTTTAATTAACATCTCTCAAAATAATTAAAAGCCTAAGATTTTTCAATCAATAGGCTTTTAATTTATCCGCAAGCTTTTTGTTAAGTTACCCGCAAGCTATTTATTAAGTTATCAACAAGCTACTTGTGAAATGAAATATCTAGCAACTGTAACTCACTGGTTGATTTTTCAGTGCTGCGAATAGCCAAATAGATATCTTGCACATCATTTTGCATTTGTAACTTTAATAAAGTACGCGAATAGGTCTCTAATATTTTCCCCATTATTTCACCACTCGCCAACACAGTGCCAGTATCTGAGCCTAAACGTAACTCAAATTGCCACTGTGCATTTTGTTTTGTCACCCAGGCGCCAATACGTAAAGCATCAATATTATTGAGATCATATTCACCTAAACGCAGAGTTAACCAATTCCCTGTTGCCGGAACTTTAAGTGTATCTCGCTTGTTATATTTATCTTGCACAATTAATTTGTTTAAAGGGTAATCATTAACAATAGATGTTAATAAAAACCGCGCGGGAATCAATATAAGAGATTTTTTCGCCGTTATTGGTCCAATATTAACGCTACCCTTGTCGGTATAGGCAATGTTAAGTTCATACTTTTCTGTCGCAAACTCTTTAGGTTCTTCAGGCGAATCAAATAATTTTTGCAACTGAGCATTTGCTAAAAATGGTAACTCGCCTTGCAATGGCATTGTTTTTTTAACGGTGGCGAGCGAAAGCACATAGGTTGCCAGTGCGGTTCTATCACCTTCACTTAGCGTTGCAAACGCAGGCATATTAGGTTCGCCCCAGGCACCGTTGCCACCTTTAGCAATTTTATTGACTAGATATTTAAGTGCATTTTTATCATTTTTGTAGCGTGCTGCTACATCTTTAAAAGCAGGCCCCACAATTTTTATATCAATGTTGTGGCAACTTTTACAGCCATTTGCACGCATCAAATCTTGCGCTATAGTTGCAACATCCGCTGTTTGATGACCTTCTGCAGGCGCGCTCTCACCATTTTTTTGTAATGCAAAAGCAATAACGACATTATTTAATGCATCGCCGTCTTTAACTGCACTGCCTTCTTTAACGAGACTGCTCTCTTTAACAGCACCATCCTCTTTATCATTAATGGTTACAGTGTATTTTAATAATTTAGTATTAGGCCAATAAAACGTTTTGTTACCTTCAATGTTTACATCTATTTGTGCAGGCTCATTACCTACTTGAATTTCAGTATCAACGGAGGCACTTGCACCCAAAGGATCTTTAGCGACTAACGTCAATTTATATTCACCGGGTTCGATAATATTAATTTCTTGTTGCTCGCTATTACCCAAAAATAAAGCCTCCGCTTTTACATTTTTTGGTTTCAACGACCAGGTATACGTTAATTTATCGCCATCTAAATCAATAGAATTTTGTGCACTCACCATAGTTTTAAACGGTGCAGCGCCTTGCATTTTATCGATGGAAATTTTCGCCTCAGGTGGACGATTACCCGCGCCGACAAATTCAATGCGCGACAAGCGCGCATCAGCATTCGCTTTAAACCAGGCAGAACCATACTCAAGCACATACAAAGTACCATCCGGTGCAAAACGCGAATCGATGGGTAAAACATAGGGAATTTGCGGAGCAAAGGGTTCAATTTTTATAATGCGACCAAATTCATCAAAGCTGACGGCTTTAATCCAGTTACGCATAAAATCTACAATAAATAGTTTTTTATTGTAATACGCAGGATAGCGATGTTCACTCGCAGGATAATTTTCCGCATGATAAACGTCGGCAACCAAAGCACAGCGGCCACCCTTGCCCAGCTCAGGAAAAAATTCTGATGCGCCATAAGGATACCAAAGCAACGGGCGCTGCGCAGGAGGTAACTGTTTTAAGCCGGTATTACGCGGAGAATTATTTAAAGGCGCAAGTGGGTTAAACATTTTTCCTGATTGCTGCGTCGTATAATCGTAATCTATAAATGCATAATTATTACCTAAAAATAATGGCCAACCAAAATTACCTGGAGCTGTAGCCCGGTTTATTTCGTCGTAACCACGCGGGCCCTGTGCGACAGAATCTTCTCCCGCATCTGGCCCAACATCACCAAAAAATAACGTAGAGCTGGCTTTATCATAGGTAATTTTGTAAGGGTTACGTGTGCCCATAACATAAATTTCTGGCAGACCATCTTTCGGATTAGTAAACAAATTACCTTTGGGGATATCGTAACCGCCCGACTCTAAAGGTTTTATACGAAGTATTTTGCCACGAAAATCTTGCGTGTTTCCCGCGCTACGCAAGGCATCATTTTTTTCATAATCAGCGCGAAAATCTATTGGCGCATAACCATTTTGATCATGAGGATTACTATTATCCCCAGTCGACATAAATAATTCCCCATTTTTACCAAACTCTAAATCACCCGCAGTGTGACAACAATTTTTATTCACCGGGTACTCTAGTAATACCTGTTGAGACTTTTCATCTATTTTTGCATCAACCCATTTGAAGCGCGCCAAGCGTTGAAAATAGTCACCTTCTTTTTCAACGTTTAAGACCGCATAAATAAAATGATTACGTTCAAAATCAGGGTCAATAGCAAAACCTAACAGGCCCATTTCCAGAAAGTTTTGATAATTAACAGTGAGATTGCCGGCTTCGTGCATCTCTCCCGTTTTATAATCAACTACTTTTACACCACCAGCGCGCTCCGCAATTAAAGCATCGCCATTGGGAAAAAAGCTAACACTAATAGGTTCATTTAAATTATCTACCACGGTTTTTTTTATAAACCGATTATTTTCAGGGCGCGATTTGCTGTAATCAAGTTTTGGTTTTCCGCCAACGGCATACTTCAACCCTTTCAATAGCATCGTAATAAAATAGGGATTGGAATAAATTTCTGCCGTGTGACCAAGGCCCGTATAGAAGGATCGACCACCATCAAATTCATGCCGCCAGGCGATGGGATGATACGAACCTTGCCCGCCTCCGTAATAGGATTTTTCATCAACCGTCAGCAATACTTTATTGAATTCATAAAAATCACTATAGTCATACCATTCGTCCGCAATCTCAAAAGAAGACGGTATGGGTTCATCCGCGAAGAAAAGTGCATCCTTTACATCCACCTTAGCTATTTGTACATTACTTGGCTGGCTGGGATGACTTTTAAAAACAGCTCCCACCAATTTGCGATACCAATACCAGTCACCTTCCCATTCAGTATCTGCCGCCGCATGAATACCAACAAAACCACCGCCGGCTTGAATAAAACGTTCCATAGCAAGTTGTTGCTCATCATTCAGCACATCCAATGTCGTGTTTAAAAAGACAATGGTATTGAA
>JAYTSJ010000313.1:0-12985 GCA_043745725.1 Gammaproteobacteria bacterium
CTAAAATTTTTCCATTCAGTACAGATTATAAGTGCATCCGCTTTTTCAAGAGCACTCTCTTTAGTACCTACCAACCTCAAATCATCTCGCGAACCATAAATGTGTTGAGTTTCATCCATAGCCACTGGATCGTAGGCTTGTACTTTGGCACCCGATTCCCACAAAGCTTCCATTAATACGCGGCTGGGTGCTTCGCGCATATCATCAGTATTAGGTTTAAACGAAAGCCCCCAGAGCGCAAAAGTTTTACCTTTAAGATGGCCACTAAAATGCTGATTAACATAGCCAAACAATTTACTTTTTTGGGCCTGATTAACTTTATCGACCGCTTCCATTAAATCCGCCCGGTAATCAATATTTTTAGCAATATTGATTAAGGCTTTCACATCCTTGGGGAAACAGGAGCCCCCATAACCACACCCCGGATAAATAAAGTGGTAACCAATACGAGGATCTGCACCTATGCCATTGCGAACTTGCTCAATATCAGCACCCAATCTTTCTGCCAGGTTTGCCATTTCGTTAATGAAACTAATTTTTGTCGCAAGCATGGCATTGGCCGCGTATTTTGTTAACTCTGCAGAACGTACATCCATAAAAATCATGCGATCGTGATTGCGATTAAACGGCGCATACATTTCACGTATTAATTTTTCAGCTCGCTCACTGCCAGTACCAATCACAATGCGATCCGGCTTCATAAAATCATTAATCGCAGCCCCTTCTTTCAAAAACTCTGGATTTGACACCACATCAAAAGAAATATTCGCGCCACGATTATTCAATTCAGCCGTTAAAGCATCGCTAACTTTTTCAGCAGTGCCCACCGGTACCGTTGATTTATTAATCACTACCTTATAACCACTCATACGTTGGCCAATTGTTTTGGCTACCGCAACTACATATTGTAAATCGGCCGAACCGTCTTCATCGGAAGGTGTACCAACAGCAATTATTTGTAGTTCTGAATGCTTAACGGCGCGATCCATATCCGTTGTAAAATTAAGCAATCCATTTTGTACAGATTGCTTAACGATGGAATCCAAGCCTGGCTCGAAAATTGGAATAATACCATTGTTCAGGTTATTCACTTTTTTCTGATCTATATCGACGCATAAAACATCATGTCCCACATCAGCTAAACAAGTGCCTGTTACCAAACCTACATAACCTGTACCAAATATTGTAACTTTCATTATTGACGACCTGTAATAATTTCACATGATACAAATATAAATAGATTCAACTTTCAGATAATGCTACGAACGTCCGTAGCTATCCTCATAGCGAATCACATCGTCCTCTTCCAAATATGACCCTGATTGAACTTCAACAATTTCCAACGGAATTTTCCCAGGATTACTTAAACGGTGTTTTATACCAACCGGAATATAGGTTGATTCGTTTTCAGATAACAACAACACTTCATCGCCTTTTTGTACCAACGCGGTACCTTTAACGACAATCCAGTGCTCCGCGCGATGGTGATGCAACTGCAATGACAAACTAGCACCAGGCTTCACGCGGATGCGATTCACTTGATAACGATCACCATCATCTATTGCATCGTAACAACCCCACGGGCGATAAATTTCACGGTGCTGCATATGTTCACTGCGTTTTTGTTGTTCAATTTGCGAAATAATAGCTTTAATATGCTGCGCTTGAGATTTATCTGCCACTAACACTGCATCAGGAGTATTGATAATCATCAAATTATCAACACCCAAAGTGGCTACTAATTTGTCGCGGGAAAAAACCAAGGTATTGGATGAACCCACATCAATACTGTCACCGATAAAACTATTACCCGAATTATCTTTTTCTGAAATATTCCAGAATGATTTCCAATCACCTACATCACTCCAGCCTGCGTTTAAAGGCACGCACACTACGTTGGCACTTTTCTCCATCAAAGCGTAATCAATAGAAATATTGGGTGCAACAGAAAAAGAATCTTTATGCACACGAATAAAATCCAAATCGCGCACTGCCCAGGTTCTGGACTGTTCTGCTGCCGTTACAACGTCGGAGCTGTGAGTTTTTAACTCTGAGAGAAACACATCTGTTTTAAAAACAAACATGCCACTGTTCCAGTAATAGCAGCCTGCCGCTAAATATTGTTCAGCCGTTTCCATATTAGGCTTTTCAACAAATTGTTCAACACGATAACTACCCGCCGTATCTGTTGAATCCTGGCAAGTTTTTATATATCCATAACCTGTTTCTGGATGCGTTGGCTGCACACCAAATGTAACCAAATGACCTTTTTCAGCTGCGTTAATAGCAATTTTTACGGCATGATGAAATGCATCCACATCATGAATCATATGATCAGCCGACAAGACAAGTAATGTCGAATTCGATTCTGTTGCTGAGGCTTGTAAAGCAGCAAGAGCTAAGGCAGGTGCAGTGTTTCTTGCGCTAGGTTCCAGAATAATTACCGCATCCGTTAAACCAATTTCATGTAGTTGCTCAGCAACCATAAAACGATGTTCAACATTACAGACTACAATAGGCGATGCCAGATCTGGCAAACCCGTCAAACGCAAAATAGTTTGCTGTAACATGGTGGTATCCCCAAACAATTTTAGTAATTGTTTGGGGTAATGTTGTCGCGACAAAGGCCACAAACGTGTACCAGAACCACCAGCGAGAATAACGGGAATTATCATAATTTTTTACCAAGCTTAAAAAGCAACTGCGCGGAAATTCCTTTTCCTGCAGTGAGGATTAAGAGTATTGCTGCTAATCGTTTTGAAAAAAATTATTTTCCAAAACGATCTTTCAAGAAGGATTCAAACTCAGAACCAATCGCAGTATGACGAGTACCGTAAATTACGTTAGCAGTCATATAGCCTAACTTAGTGCCGCAATCGTGACTGCGGCCAATCAACTGATAAGCCTCTATTGTTTCCAAACCTAACAGTGCATCAAGAGCATCCGTTAATTGAATTTCACCACCGGCACCAGGCTGTGTTGTCGCCAACAATTCCCATACTTTTTTCGACAAAACATAACGACCAACAATTGCCATGTTCGAAGGTGCTTCATCAATAGGCGGTTTTTCAACCATAGCTTTAATAGGCGCTGTTTTTCCTTCAGGAATTTGCACACCGGAACAATCCACTACACCGTATTTATCCACTAATTCATGCGGAACTTCTTCTACTAATATTTGGCTATGGCCTGTCGCTTCAAAGCGTTTAACCATGCCTGCGAGGTTATCCTGCCTGAGATTGCATTCCACATTATCAATCAGTACATCCGGCAACAGCACCACAAATGGTTCATCACCGATTACCGAACGAGCGGACAAAATAGCATGCCCCAAACCTTTTGCCTCTGCCTGACGTACAGAAATAACGGTTAAACCACGCGGAGTAATAGAACGCACCTCTTCTAACAGAGAGCGCTTTAAGCGTGCCTCTAATTGTGCCTCTAATTCAAAGCTGGTATCGAAGTGGTTTTCAATAGCATTTTTACTGGCATGCGTTACTAACACAATTTCCTTAATACCCGCTGCTGCTGCCTCTTCAATAACATATTGAATTAATGGCTTGTCAACAACCGGCAACATTTCTTTGGGGATTGCTTTTGTGGCTGGCAACATACGTGTACCTAAACCAGCAACAGGAATTACAGCTTTTTTAATTTGCATTTTTTTTCCTTCGACATTGAAATAAATTTAAAAAATTACAGAGTAACAAACAAGAACAACATTTTATTTTACCAAGCTATGCAGCAAGCTATTGTAGCAAGGCTAAAATTTCTGCCGTTTTTTCATCAACCAAATGCTTATCAGCACGGCTTTCAACATTCAAACGTACTACTGGCTCAGTATTGGACATGCGCAAATTAAAACGCCATTGTGGAAACTCCAAACTAATACCATCCGTCTTATCAATTGCTATAGCCTCCTCAACATAATGATTATAAACATTATCGATAGCTGTTTTAGCATCTGCCACATGACGGTTAATTTCACCGGGCGATGGAAATTTTGCAATGCGGTCTTGCAACATTGAAGACAAGGTTTGATCTTTACGGCTCAATAACTCAGCCACCAGTAACCACGGAATCATACCGCTGTCACAATAAAAGAAATCGCGAAAATAATGGTGCGCACTCATTTCACCACCATAGACTGCATCCTCCAGGCGCATACGTTCCTTGATAAAAGCATGACCGGTTTTGGATTGAATAGCATTACCATTATTTTTTTCAGCAATATCCTGAGTGTTCCACAATAAGCGTGGATCATGAATGATATTTGCTCCCGGGTTTTTGATAAGAAATGATTCCGCTAAAAGCCCGACAATATAATAACCTTCCGTAAACTGGCCCTTTTCATCAAATAAAAAACAACGATCAAAATCGCCGTCCCACGCGATGCCTAAATCAGCACCGTGCGCCAACACTGCTTCGCTAGTGACAGGTTGATTTTCATGTAATAGCGGATTAGGTATGCCATTGGGGAACCTACCATTGGGCTCATGATGAATTTTAATAAATTTAAACGGCAAATATTTTTCGATAGCATCAATCACATGCCCCGCCGCACCATTACCAGCATTAACCACTAACTTTAGTGGCTTTAATTTTTTAATATCAACATAGGTTAATAAGTGTTGAATATAAGCTTCAAGCGTACTTTCCTGACGATAGGAACCACGCTTGGAAAAATCTACCGAACGAAAATTATTTTCTTCAGCTAGGCGTTTAATTTCATGCAAGCCTGTGTCACCACTAATAGGCTGCGAACCTGCACGTACCATTTTTAAACCATTGTAGTCAATCGGATTATGACTAGCAGTTAGTACACAACCACCATCCGTTTTTAAATAGCGTGTCGCAAAATAAATTTCTTCTGTGCCGCACATACCGATATCAATAACATCAGCGCCTTCATCGCGCACACCATTGGCAAAAGCTTGTTTAAGCTCGTTGCTAGTTAAGCGTACATCACCACCGACCACAACCGTTTTTGGTTTTAAAAAAATAGCATAGGCACGACCAATGCGATACACAATATCGGCATTCAACTCTGCTCCCAATTTACCGCGAATATCGTAAGCTTTAAAACAGGTTAAATTCATTTGTACTACCTAGTGTTGGCGTAAAAGTATTGAAGTAAAAAGTATTGACCTAAGAATAAAAAGATGAGCCGCATTTTATACTTTAACGTCAAGACTATTATGTGCTCTCGCTAACATAAGGTTGAGGACCTGTTCAATAGTCAGCCCGGTACTGTCAATCACTAATGCATCAGCAGCGGGTTTCAACGGCGATACAGATCTGTTGGTATCACGCTCATCGCGTGCTTTAATATCATTAATGAGCTCAACCATATCAACGCTAGCACCATTTTGTTGCAATTGTTTGAAACGTCGATCAGCTCTTGCCTCTGCACTTGCCGTTAAAAAAAATTTAACGGGAGCCTGAGGAAATACTACGGTACCCATATCGCGACCATCAGCAATTAAGCCTGGAGTTTGTGCAAAATCTTTTTGGCGCTGCAGCAGTGCTGTTCTTACCGCAGGATAAGCAGCAACAAGTGAAGCATTCATACCTACAGTTTCATGGCGAATAGCATCTGTCACATCTGCGCCTGACAATAAGATTTTAGTGGCCTCGCCTTGCACATCAAACTTTACGTCAAGACTGGTAGCAATTTGCGCGATGACTTGTTCATTATGAATATTGGCTTGCTGTTTTACCGCCGATAAAGCGACCAAACGATATAAAGCACCGCTATCTAACAAATGAAAACCTAAACGCTTAGCCATTAGCTGGCTAAGAGTACCCTTACCTGAGCCACTCGGCCCATCAATGGTGATTACAATAATTGCGTCAGTCGTAGTATTCAAAGTTTTGAACCTTTTTAAGGCTTATAATTTAGTAACGAGTCAGGCTTAGGTTAAAAAACTAATGAATCGATTGCGTGATTAGTTTACAAGTTGCCACAGGATCTGTTGCCTGAGTAATAGGGCGCCCTATCACTAAATAACTACTGCCAGCTGCTATAGCGGCATGAGGTGTAAGAGTGCGCCTCTGATCGTCAGCTGGGCTTGAATCTAAACGAATGCCAGGTGTTACTAAGCAAAAATCAGACCCAAAATTAGCGCGCAACACATTTGCTTCACGAGCAGAGCAGACTACACCATCAAGACCACTATCTTTAGTAAGTTTAGTAAGATGCAAGACGTGCTCTTCGAGACTTTCCTGAACGCCAATGGATTGCAGATCATGCGAATCAAAACTAGTAAGCACTGTTACCGCAATGATTAAAGGTTTATGGCCTTGGTGGATAGCGTGTTGTTCAAGACTTTCCCGAGCAGCGGCCATCATACGTTGACCACCGGATGCATGTACATTCACCATCCATACACCCAACTGTGCAGCAGCTTTCACTGCTTTAGCGACAGTATTGGGAATATCATGAAACTTAAGATCAAGAAATACTTCAAAACCCAAACGCATTAATTGCTCAAGAATGCGTGGACCACAAGCGGTAAATAACTCCTTACCAACCTTTAAACGGCAGTACTGTGGCGACAAACGTTTAGCCATATAAAAACAGTCATCCGCATTATCAAAATCCATTGCCACAACAATCCGTGGACCTTGAATATCTACCATTAGCACCTCGTTTAAAATCGCCCGCTTGAAAAAAAGAAAAGCCCAAGCATTTACGCCTAGGCTCCCATTAAAACAAACTTCTTGCAGTTTCGCAGCACCTTATTGGTGCCGACACCCGTAAAAAGAGAATAACTATTCCTTTAGCTATCTTTTCTACCATTACTTCCTTAGACCTGTCATGGCTTCCATATATAGATAGGATGCATCCTTACTCGGCCCAATACACTAACTAATTATTGAACACGTAAACTTTTACGATTAGCTTCAAGTGTTTTGGAGCCAATACCTTTTACATCCGCAAACTGTTCGACCGTTTTAAAACCACCATTCGCTTTACGCCACGCAATAATGGCTTCGGCTTTTTTGGGCCCAACACCCTTGAGATTGGTCAATGTTTGCGCATTAGCAGTATTAATGTTAATGGCTTCTTGTTGGGCGACCACTTTTGTAGATGCAGCAGCTTTGGCAGGCATAGCAGTTTTTTCGGCCGCGACAGAAGGTTTATCTGTAACGACTGGACTAACGGCATAACTGGTAGATGAAAAAACGAGAAAGGTAACTACACAAGCAGAAAGAATATTTTTCATAAAGATAACTCCATGTAAGAAAACTAAAAACAATATTAAGTAGATTCATTATTACTCGCGACTTCTAACTGCGAGTGGGTGCAGATTACGTATTTACTCATAAAATCCCTAGTGGCAATAAACGCTATTTTATGTAGGATAATGCTTACACATGTGGGCAATGACACCTAAAACAAAAAAGCCCTTGAGATTACTCAAGGGCTTTTTATACACACAGAATCCTTTACTTTTTCAATAACTGACTTAAATCCAAGGTGCCCCAATGTGGGAAATGTTTACGCACCAACGCATTTAACTCCATTTCAAACTCACTAAAGTTGGGCTCTATCACCGCCGACTTTTCATCAAGCCGACTCATGACCATGCCCGCACCCACAGTAATATTTGTGATGCGATCAATAATAATAAACGCACCCGTTGCACGATTAATGTTATACGTATCGACTACAACTGATTGAGTCAATAACACATCAACCACAGCGATATCATTTAATTGTAATTGCGATACGGCCAAATGCTCTTGAGTGTTCACATCAATACGGTAATGGATAGCTTCAACTTTCCCACTAACAACTTTACTCGCAAATTTAAATAAATAATCTGCATTAGGTTGCAACGGTTTTTCAGCCATCCATACTACATGGGCTTGCACATGATTGGTTAGCGGTATGGTATCGTTTGCCAACACCAACATATCGCCTCGGCTAACATCAATTTCATCAGTAAGCGTTAATGTAATGGATTGCCCCGCAAACGCCTCAGGTAAATCACCATCATAAGTAACTATGGATTTAATACGACTTGATTTATTGGAAGGTAATGCTTTGATAGCGTCACCAACTTTAACGATACCAGAAGCAACATTGCCACAAAAGCCGCGAAAATTTAAATTAGGGCGATTCACGTATTGCACGGGGAATCGAAAGTCAGTGAAATTTCTATCTTCTGCAATAGGTACAGTTTCAAAAATTTCCATCAGTGTTTGCCCCCCGTACTTAGGAGCAGTGTACCAAGGCGAGCGATCAGAGCGATTAACCACGTTGTCGCCATCTAATGCAGAAATGGGCACAAAGAAAACATTTTTCATTTCAAGCTTATTTGCAAAGGCAAGATATTCAGCTTTAATACTTTCAAAAACAGATTCGCTAAAATCTTTCAAATCCATTTTATTAATAGCAACAACAATATGCTTTATACCTAACAAAGAAGCAATATAACTGTGGCGACGGGTTTGTGTTACCACACCATAACGTGCATCAATCAAAATAATTGCAAGATCACAAGTCGATGCGCCGGTCGCCATATTGCGCGTGTACTGCTCGTGACCGGGAGTATCCGCAATAATGAATTTGCGTTTTGTCGTAGAGAAATAACGATATGCAACGTCGATGGTAATACCTTGCTCGCGCTCTGCTTGCAATCCATCAACCAACAAAGCCAAATCAACTTTTTCACCCGTGGTGCCATGCTTGGTACTATCAGCTCGAACTGCATCAAGTTGATCTTCATAAATCATTTTAGAATCGTATAGCAAACGGCCAATCAGTGTGCTTTTACCATCGTCCACACTGCCGCAAGTTAAAAATCGTAATAATTCTTTTTGTTCGTGTTGTGCGAGATATGCATCTATATCTTCGGCAATTAAATCTGACTGATGACTCATAATAGTCTCTTAAACAATCGCTAAATTTCTAAAAACTCTCAATGTAAAAAAACAAAAAAATTAAAAATAACCTTCTTGTTTCTTTTTCTCCATAGAACCAGAGCTATCGTGATCGATAACACGGCCTTGGCGTTCTGAGGTTGTGGTCAGCAACATTTCCTGAATAATTTCAGGCAAGGTTGTCGCTTCCGACTCAACAGCACCGGTTAATGGATAACAACCGAGCGTGCGGAAACGCACCATTTTTTCTTCAACTTTATCATTAGGACCAATTGGCATACGGTCGTCATCAACCATAATCAATGTGCCGTCGCGTTCAACCACCGGGCGTTTCGCTGCAAAATATAACGGCACAATTGGAATATTTTCTAAATGAATGTATTGCCAAATATCCAATTCTGTCCAGTTAGATAATGGAAACACACGAATGCTTTCGCCTTTATCCACACGGCCATTGTAAATATTCCACAATTCCGGACGTTGATTTTTTGGATCCCAGCGATGATTTTTATCGCGGAAAGAATACACGCGCTCTTTTGCACGCGATTTTTCTTCATCGCGGCGTGCGCCGCCAAAAGCAGCATCAAAACCGTATTTATTCAACGCCTGCTTTAAGCTTTGTGTTTTCATAATGTCAGTGTGTTTTGCACTGCCATGAACAAATGGACTAATACCCATATCAACACCTTCCTGGTTGATATGTACAATTAAATCCCAACCCAATTCTTTAATACGCTTGTCACGAAACTCAATCATTTCGTGAAATTTCCAGGTGGTATCCACATGCATTAAAGGAAATGGTGGCTTACCCGGAAAAAAAGCTTTCATAGTGAGATGCATCATCACGGCGGAATCTTTACCGACCGAATAAAGCATCACCGGGTTATCAAACTCCGCTGCAACTTCACGGATGATATGAATGCTTTCCGCTTCGAGCTGTTTTAAATGAGTTAATTTGTAGTTCGACATTAATGGACTACCAAAAAAATTATACACAAGCCGTAAAGGCCGGGAATTTAACAGTTACTGATCGGGTTAGGATTATAAACAACCGCCAACTAAGTGTTAATGATTAATTACTGCTAACCTTATTCCAGTTTGTTGCGCTAGCTGAACAAAGGTAGGAAATGACGTTACCACATTGGTGCTATCTTTTACATGAATCGGGCCAGTTGCACGTAAAGCAGCAATAGTGAATGCCATAGCAATGCGATGATCGTGGTGAGTTTCCACAGCGCCAGTTTGTAACTGGCCACCCTGAATAATAATACCGTCATGGGTTGGTTTTGCATCAATACCAAGAATTTGCAATCCATCTGCCATTGACTGAATGCGATCCGATTCTTTCACGCGCAATTCTTCAGCGCCCGTCAAAATTGTTTCACCTTGCGCGCAGGCAGCT
Organism: Gammaproteobacteria bacterium; assembly: GCA_043745725.1. Taxonomy (GTDB): domain Bacteria; phylum Pseudomonadota; class Gammaproteobacteria; order Pseudomonadales; family Cellvibrionaceae; genus Cellvibrio. The sequence goes on from JAYTSJ010000313.1 coordinate 10,295, forward strand.
GCAATAAACAGCGCGGGAAATTCATCAATCGCCAGTGGCACTTGATCTTCCGGAATGAGAATGCCTTTTAAAGGTGCGTAACGCACGCGAATATCCGCGACCGGTTCACCACCAACGGTACGCTCATTACTTAGCATTAAATCGCCACCCATTAAACGCAAAATATTAATCACACCAATACGTGTTGGGTTAATACCAACATGGGTAAGCGTTACATCTGAACCTGGTGCAATGCTCGCAGCAACCATAAAAAAAGTTGCAGATGAAATATCAGAAGGAACTTCAATTTTAGTGCCAATTAATTTACCGCCGCCCGTTAATTCGGCAACTGCACCTTCACGTTTTACGCTGTAACCAAAACCTGTAAGCATACGTTCAGTATGATCACGAGTGGGTGCAGGTTCAGTAACACGTGTTGTGCCTTTCGCATATAAGCCCGCCAATAATACGCAGGATTTTACTTGTGCACTTGCCATCGGCATTACGTAATCAATCGCTTTTAGCTGTGCGCCACCACGAATTTTTAGCGGCGGACGCCCGCCCTCGCCCGTGTCAATGTGTGCACCCATTTCACGCAACGGATTTGCAACACGATTCATAGGACGCTTAGCCAGCGATTCATCGCCACTCATTTCCACATCAAAAGTTTGGCCCGATAAAATGCCCGACATTAAACGAATAGTGGTACCTGAGTTACCCATATACAAAGGTTTACTCGGCGCCTTTAAACCATGTAAACCTACGCCATGAATTTTTACGTAGCCATTAATTGGGCCTTCAATAACGACACCCATATCGCGAAAGGCTTGCAAAGTTGCCAGTGCATCTTCACCTTCTAAAAAGCCTTCAACTTCAGTAATTCCTTCGGCTAAAGAGCCGAGCATAATCGATCTATGCGATATTGATTTATCGCCAGGGACACGAATAGTACCGACAACTTTACCGCCGGGTTGAACTACATAATCAATTTTTTGTGTACTCATGGAATTTACAAAAGCTCTCTTGGCTAACATGTTAGTAAAATGATCGCGCGCCACTTTTGCACGGGTAAAAACTCCTAACAAATATTCACTGTTTTCAGTTTCTATACCAGTGCGCAGGCGCGTTAAATTATCAATAAATAAATCCAGCGCATGTAAAACACTCTGTTTATTTGCCCGCATAATGTCATGCCACATTATTGGGTCACTGGAAGCGATGCGCGTAAAATCGCGAAAACCACCTGCGGCGTAACGAAATATATTGGGGTTCCCTATATCTTGTGCAAGGGTATCAACTAATGAATAAGCAATCGCATGTGGCAAATGGCTGGTGGCAGCTAAAACTTCATCGTGCTCTGCAACTGTCATTGTTAACACTTCAGCACCAACAGCATGCCACAAGCGTGTGACTAATTCGAAATGCGTAACGCCAGTCGTTGGCAGCGGAGTGAGAATGACGCGGTGATGCTCATACAAATCAGGGTTAGCCGCACTAACACCACTTTTTTCAGCGCCAGCAATCGGGTGACCCAACACAAACTGTGCCGGAACTTCCCCATAAACTTCTTGCGCAGCAAGTTGCACATTACCTTTAACGCTAGCACCATCCGTAAGCGTTACCTCTGCTGAAACACAGGCTTTAATTTCTTCTAAAATTGTTTTTACGGAAAGTGTGGGCACGGAAATAAAAATCACATCGCCAGCACCTAATTCACCAGCCACTTCTGCTAATGAAGTATATGCGCGATCAACAACACCTAATGCTATAGCTTCTTCACACGTTTTTTCACGACGCGCAATGCCAATGACTTCTTTACAGGCAAAGCGTTTTTTTAAACCCATTGCCAAACTGCCGCCAATTAATCCTATACCAATAACAACCAGCTTATTGATAAGCGGTGCGTTAATAGTTTGTGGTGAGGTTATTTGCGTCATAAAAAACTACAAAACTGCTTTGGGATAAGAGCCGAGCAATTTTAAATCTGCACAACGGCCAGCAACTTCTTTTAAAACTTCACTGATTAAAGGGTCATCAACGTGGCCAGCAAAATCAATAAAGAAAACATAATTCCATACACCCGTGCGCGATGGACGAGTTTCTACACGCGTCAAATCAATATTATGACGATTGAAAGGTTCAAGCAAATTGTGCAGCGCGCCAGGTTCATTACGCATTGCAACTACGATAGAAGTTTTATCCACTCCACTTTGTGGCACCGCTTGTGTACCGATGATTAAAAAACGTGTGGAGTTATCAGGCTGGTCTTCAATTTTTTCGGCGAGCATCGTCAAACCGTACAATTCTGCGGCCATACTGCCGGCAATTGCGGCAGCATTCCATTCGCCTTTTAAACGCTTGGCTGCCTCAGAATTACTGCTAACAGCAATGCGCTCCGCTTTAGGGTAATGCGCATCTAACCATTTGCGGCATTGCGCCAACGATTGGTAATGTGAATAAATACGGCTGATATTGTTAGTACTGGTAACATCCGAAACCAACAAATTATGATGAATGCGTAATTCAACTTCACCACAAATTTTTAAATTAGACCCCATGAAATTATCGAGCGTGTGATTCACCACACCTTCAGTTGAATTCTCAACCGGTACCACACCGTAATTAACCGCGCCCGCCTCCACTTCACGAAAAACTTCGTCAATGGCAGAGAAGGGTAAAGCTACGGCTGACTGGCCAAAATGTTTTAATGCG
>JAYTSJ010000314.1:0-1528 GCA_043745725.1 Gammaproteobacteria bacterium
GAGCTTACGCCCAATGTGATTGGCCTTCGGCCAACCGGAATTTTCTATCACTTGTCTACCTAGACTCGGGGGCAAGCCCCCAAGATTTCTTTCTTTAAAAAATCGTTACTGCAACCTAACATTATCCAGATAAATATCTTGTTCTTTTTGTAATTGCATTGCAAAAATAACCATCGATGTAATGGAGTCCATATCCAACTGTCGCGTTGTTGGCGCCTGACGAATAGCTGCAACCGGAATTTCTATAGGGTTCCAGCCACTTTCCACATGCAGTTTTTTATTGAAACGATCCGTCCAAACATTAGCGCCCAACTCATGCCGTACATCACTCACACGAATCACCAAATCTATCGGCAGCGGTTCGGGATTATAGATATCAAATGACAACGTGGTATATCCCTGCCAGGAATTATAAAACTCAAGCAGCGAAAGACCCGAATATTTTTTAGTATTCAAATGCGCTTTAAGTGAATAGTTCCCTGAGCTATGGAACACATTACTACGTTCAATATCTCCCTTCCACCCATGCAAATCAATGGATGATTCGAAATCGGCAAGAACAGGGAAATTTTTTTCAGCCTGAAGCTGTGACCAGGCCGCGAAAAACACTGCTGTCACCGGAGGCATCAATAACGCCATCGCAATTAAACGCCCCAACCAAACCCAAAGATTACTTTTTTGCAACCAAAACAATGCTAACCAGGTAGCAGCTACATCGTTCAGTAAATCTTGCCAATTACCATCGCGCCCAGTGTGAGCTTGAATAACTTCAATAGCCCCACCTAAAACGAAAACAGTTACTGATATAACAACAAAAGGTCGCCACCCCGATATATTAATTTTTGTGTAAAACGCAATGACGACACCCACAAAAAAAACAATATGGCCGCAATCCCATAGCTTACGAAACAGCGGCGTAGAATAAAATGTAGGGCCGCCAATAAAAAAAAATGGAAATATAACAATTAACAAAAAACCAACTAAAAACATTAACCGACGCGTAGATGTTGGAGATAACATCATAAAAATTTCACTTATTTTCCAATGTAAAAGCCTATGAATTTTTTAATGGGAAATTCATAGATCCTGATGGACGAGGTATAGTGTAACAATTTATTACAATTTACTGGCACTTAACTGCACAAGCTACGCACTCTAAAAAATAAATAGCTTATGATCAGCTTGAGCATTTTGTTTGTATGAATGTGTATCAATGACATTAACCAATAAACCTAAGCGAGGTGTCACATGAACCACCTATTTGTTCGCGTACTGAAAACAATATTACTCGTAAGCGGCACAATATTTTTTGTGGCTGCAAGTCAAGCGCAAACCATCATAAAACCTGAACCGACCACAGCAATAATCTACTCTGTAAAGCCAGACTATCGGAAATGCGCATTCCCTATGTGTGGCGGCTGGTTTTTAACACCCGTTAACCAATACTCGCTGCAACTGGAAGACGAAGCAGAAGCCTATCAGAATTCATCTTTACTACCGAACAGTATTTATGTGGCCTATATTAACT
>JAYTSJ010000315.1:0-3566 GCA_043745725.1 Gammaproteobacteria bacterium
AGAAACAACGGCTGAATTTCCGCGAACAGCTAATCGAAAATATGACCGAAAGTCAATTTTAACACTGCTTTGCGGCTAAGGTTTATACCCGCATCAACAGCAATATTTCTCCTTGTAGAAAAGCCTCTCGCAAAAGTAATAACCTGAATTGATAATCAGTTCAGGTTATTACTGAATATTCGAAAAAAGCAGAGCTTCTATTACCTGCTAGACTCAATGGAGTAAAAGTGCCTTCACACTATTAAGTAAGTGTAAAGTGACTGTTTTTATAAAAATTGGGAGCCCCAGACGTATCCATGCGCCAAATTGATTTAATCAAACTTTATAGCTTAAAACGCTGCCTGGTGATTGATGATATGCCAGATATACGTGTGGCTATATCGGCAATGTTGCGGGTTTTTGGTGTAGAAAAAATTGACGTGGTGGCCAATGGTGAGCAGGCGATAGAAGCGTGCAATAACACGCAATATCAAATAGTTTTGTGCGATTATAATTTGGGGGCGGGCAGGGACGGCCAACAAGTTTTGGAAGAATTGCGCTATCGCAACCGTTTAAATAATACCAGTATTTTTGTCATGATTACTGCGGAATCTTCCCGTGAAATGGTTCTTGGTGCACTCGAATATCAACCTGACGATTATATTGCCAAACCTATTACATCGGCTTTATTGCGTCTGCGTTTGGATAGAGTGATGATTCGTCATCAGGAGTTATATAGTATTAAGCAAGCTCTGGACGATAAGGATTATGTTGCAGCTGAGCAGCGCTGTCAGGATCGTCTGGATGACAACACCAACTTTCGCGGAGCTTGTTTACAAATTCAGGCAGAAATGAATTTACGATTATTTAATTTTAAGCGCGCCGAAAAAATTTATACCGGAGTACTCACCGAACGCCCTGTACTTTGGGCAAAATTAGGTTTGGGGAAAACTCAGGTCGCTAAAAAAGAATATGACAAAGCTGAACACAATTTAAGAGAAGTTATAGCAATGGATAGCCGCGTTGTAGAGGCGCATGATTTATTAGCAGACGCTTATCTGGGTGCAGGTGATCCGTTCAAGGCACAACAAGCTATGCAAGAAGCCGCAAACGTTTCACCAAAGTCAGTTATGCGTCAACGTCGTTTGGCTGCGCTAGCTAAATTAAATGAAGATAATGAAGCCTGCCTTGAAGCTAGTCGTCGGGTTATTAAAACCGCGCGCAATTCTTGTTATGAATCAGCAGATGATTATTTTAATCTCGCCCGTGAACTCACTGATTTAAGTGATGCTAATAATACCGAAAAATATAATAAAGAAACTTTTGAGGTGTTGCAGCGTTTAGAGCGGCGACCTTATTTTGATGTGAGTGCTGATATTCAAACTAATTCACTTAAATCTCGTGTTTTACTGCATCAAAAAAAACCTGGCGAAGCAGCGGTATGTCTTAATAAAGCAAAAACCTTATATGAAGAGAAAAAAAATGAAGTTAAACCAGCAGTCGGTTTAGACGTTGCCCAAAGTTTAATTGCCAGTGGCAATAAAGAAGAGGCCGATGAATTACTGCATCATTTAGTTGAAAAATTTTCTGGTAATGATGCGCTTATCGCCAAAGTAGATGCTATGTCGGATACACCCAAGAGCAAGGAAGGTCTTCAAAAAGTAACTGACATGACAAAATTAGGTATTGATTATTATGAAAAAAATCAATTTTCTGAGGCAATCAAAACCTTTAAAGATGCGATTGCTATTTTTCCTGGTCATGTCGGGTTAAATCTTAATCTGGTTCAGTCAATTGTCGATGAGTGCAAAAAGAATGGCAAACAACACAAATTTGAAAGTATCTGTCGTAAATCCTTGAGGCGTATAGCTAATCTTTCTCCCGATAATTCACAACACGCTCGTTATCAATATTTAATTAAACAAGTAGATGAATTATTTTAGCTGAAGCCGATACTCGTTTATAGCGAGTTGGCTGCAATACTCACTGCGTCTATCTTAGGTGTGGCGATATTTAGCGGATACAGTCTTGCGCGCAATTTCATCAAGGGTGTTTCAACGCATAGATAAACCAGCCAGCCGCAAAAAATACTTATACTCATAATTATGCTAGTACCCAAGGCTGATTTAGTATCAATTCCATGGGTGTTGAGCGGTGCAATTAAGAGTACAAATACAGGTTTGTGAATCAGGTAAATAGCGTAAGACCAGAGTGCCAAATTTGCTGCACCAGGAATGCGAATTTTGTGGAGTAATGTGTGTGGGCTGAGTGCCGCTAAAACCAATAACGAAAAACTAATTGCCAATAGCGAATAACCCAAGCTGGCAATCCATACACTAAATCCATAACCGTCTATATAAAAATAATTGGCCAACGCATAAAACATAATGCCCGTACTGATTAAGCCAGCAATGAATAATAGGTTGCCTCGCTGTAATAATTTAGTAAAGGTAGCGGGGTGAAAGTTTTTCAACAGCGCAATGGCAATACCCGGTAAAAACTCGTCAAATCGAGTAAAGCTGGAGTAATAAATATGTTGCCAATAATCGGCATAGGTAATCGCTGCCTGTCCGTGGTTATACCAGTTAAGGCCGCGCAATAAGATACACAATAACATTCCCGCGCTTATTAGCACCCATACCACTGCCATGGAGCGCTTGGTGCTGGCGACAACCAATGCGATCAATGGAAACAGCAAATAAAACTGCTCTTCAATACACAAGGACCAGGAGTGGGTAAAAGTTTCCCCTGGGTGAAGCCCAATATTTTGCGTAAACGTAAGAAATGACCACAGAGATGCGGTTGCAGAACCGCTTAATACCGCCGGGAACAGGAAGTAGAGCGCAAGTACAAAATAATAATTCGGTAGCGTGCGTAAACAGCGGCGAATATAAAAAAGTTTGAGTGAAAAGTCCTGCTCTTTAGCAAAGGCTGAGAGAATTTGATTGCCAATTAAATAGCCACTCAACACAAAAAATAAATCAACACCCGTCCAGCCAACCTGGGTGATAAAACCAAAGGTATTTTCCTGACTGACAAAGCATTTATAGTGATAGATCAATACCAGTGCAATCGCTGCGGTGCGCAGTGTGTCCAAGCCATGGAGGCGTTGGCTATTTTGGTTCTCTGTAACGCTGCGCATTCTTCCTGATTTCCTGTTTGTTATTTTAACTCTACAAAGCACAAGCATAATAATATGCGACGGAATTTTTAGCTACTGCATTCTTGCAGTAGCTGCTTTACACAATGTTGAATTACTTTTCAGTTACGAAAATAAACTTTATTCATAATTGTAAGCGTAAATTCTGTTTTATTCTTTGCGCAAAATCATCGCGTACCTCAGCAGTGGCGGCATAGTGATCCCATTCACTCACAACGGTGGTAACTTGTTGAATGATTTGTTTTGCTTCTTTGGTAAAGTTGCTGATTAATGTGGCCGCTTGCATAAGATCATCGAGCACAAAATTGTCGCGTTTACCATTTAAGCTTAATTGATGTGAGTCGACCCAGGGCGAGCCGGGTTTGTAGCTGTATGCTATGTCAAATGCAGGCGCAAGTTGCCATTGATCGTGCGGGCCTGCTAATAA
>JAYTSJ010000316.1:0-7611 GCA_043745725.1 Gammaproteobacteria bacterium
AAACACCCGTCCGAGAAAAAGATACGGCTTTAAAACACCAGAGGAATTATTTAATGCACATTAATCAATATTGTCGCACTTCAAACTTGAAACTAAGTAATGACGAACCATGTACACCTGCTCATAACACCAATGGAAGCAGATAGCATTTCGCAAATATTGCAACATATCGGGCGGCAATATGTGCAATACATTAACAAGACCTATCGCCGTTCTGGCACTTTATGGGAAGGTAGGCACAAAGCAAGTTTGATCGACGCCGAAAATTATTTGCTGACTTGTTATCGTTACATCGAATTGAATCCGGTAACGGCCGCGATGGTAGAAAAACCGGAAGAATATTTATGGAGCAGCTATCATGCGAATGCAGTGGGTAAAGCTGATTCGCTCATTACACCGCACGAAATTTATCACCGGTTAGCGAGCAATGATGAAACCCGGCGATACCATTATCGTGAATTGTTTTGCGTAAATCTTTCTGAGCATAGTGTACATTGCATTCGCGAAAGCCTTGTAACCAATCAAGTACTTGGTGAAGGTAAATTTAAAGAACAAATTGAGGCGGCGCTAAATAGAAAATTAGGATATGTAAAGCGGGGGCGGCCAGCAGCAAAAAAAGTTGAGCGGGGTGGTTAAAAATAAATCACTACGACCCCTTACTCGTTAATCAAAATATACGTCAAAGTGGATGGCGAACATACAATAGTGAGCCAGGTGGAATATGGAGTACAAGAATGTCTTCTATGTGGCCAGCAATGGATAAACGAATAAAAATATATCAGGGGCAGCAAAATGATTAAATTTTTGAAACTGTGGTTATTTTTTTCAGCTTTAATTTCATGTGCTTGTGCATTTCCTCTGACAGAAAGCACATCAAGCTTCATACATTATAAAAATGAATCAGGTTATAAATTTGGTGTTGATCTTGCCTATACGAAAGGAAAAGTTATCTTTAATAAGCCTCCAGCTCCAGATCATGGTTTTTCAGTTTGTTTTGATAATGCAAATGAAGCAGGGTTGTGTAAGAGCTATGTCAGTGTATATTTGCAATATAATGTTGGCAGCTCAGACTCGGGAACGATTGGAAATAATATTGATGAAGTGGGCACGGAGATTTGCAAAGCAAAAAAATATACACTTACAAATTTTGAAGTGAGTGAAAATAAAATATATGAATGTCAGCTGATAACCAATAATGGTTTTCAAGAAACAGAATTTTTTTCTGCTTTAAAAAATGGTGAAAACTTTGATGAAGCTATAATTTTAATTATTTCTGTGCGCTCAAAAATTGAAGAATTTAATGTTCGTAAAGGCTTTGCGGTAAATGTCATCAAAAATGCTACATTGCAATAACTGACGTCAGTAGAGTTAAAATTAAAGTAAATTAAAAATTCAAAACATCAGGGAGGATGTATAGCGAGATTAAAAAGATTGTTATTTACATGGATGTAATGTATGCAGGTTTTGCAGGAGCAAAAACCTGTGTCCGGTAAGAATTCCGCAGCATGTAATTCAGCGCGGAAATAATCGTCAGGTTTGTTTTAATGGCGATGAAGACATGGCAGCTTATGCGCATTGGCTACACGAATTTTCGGTTAAGTATCATGTGGAAATTCACGCATGGGTTTTAATGACCAATCATGTTCATTTGTTAATGACACCATTGCAAGAACATGCCATTTCAAAAATGATGCAGGCACTTGGGCGGCAATACGTTAGATATTATAACTACACCTAAATTATTTAAAATCGAATTGGGCGAAAACGAAATCACAGATTTATGTTTAATCGCGGTTATTGAAAAAAATAATCCCACCAAAGTAGTTCCGCCAATCCGTAATGAAAGTATGAAACGAGTGCGACACGAGAAAAAATTGGGTGTTGCATCTGAACAACCCAAGCGTTTAAAACCCTACACAGCGTAAAAATCCCAGTCCAGTATCAATCAGTAGCACCAGTAGCACAAAAAAGTTGTTTTGGGGAGGTCAAATGCACAATGAGGGTCTACTCTTCTCTATATGCTGAATTCCTCATCAACTTTTTTGAGTGCTTTACATGGCGTGGATAACGTTGGTTGTTCTCATCGGGTGGGCGATAATAAGCCCGCGCTGCCATGCTCTCGATCAGGTTTCTAAAAAAGTTATTATACCTATAGGTGTTTATAACGAACATTTAGCACCGTTCCAGTTGGCTTTACATGAGGGGCAATGCCCCAGTGTTCTTGAGTATCCTTTGGATGATAATCAGGTGCTGGTCGAGTTTCTTATTCTCTGTGAAGCTTTGCAAATCGGTGGCTTACAGCCGCAGTTTGAATTTAATAAAGCGCCGGACTATATGCGTTTGGTAAGAAGCTCGGGTTTATCTTATATAGTAATGCCCGGATTCGCGGTCTGGGAAAGGGATATAGATACGGCATTGTTTTATGTATCTGATCCGCTTTTAAAACCAGGTGAATTTAGTAAGGGCATTTATACTACGCCTGCTAATACAACTCTTTTAAAAATAAAAAGTGTAGAAGAGCTGCGCAACTATGTTGTTGTTTCAAACTCCAATTGGCATCACGATAAACGTGAAATTGATTGCATGGGACTTAAGTCCATTAACACACTTAATCCCATTACTATGGCGCGTATGATTGAAGCGGGCCGTGGTGATTTTTTATTATTTCCCTTTCATAAAGCAGAAGATTTATCGGGCCGAGTTGGAAATATTCGTCTTGTTCCTGTACCAAATATGAAAGTGGTTTTTAATGATTCGCTCCATTTTATTGTGAGTAAGCAGCACCCTCAAGGGTTGCTTGTATTTCAGGCATTGCAAAAAGGGCTTAAAGTGCTTACCACAAATGGAACTGTACGTAATGCTTATAAACGAATCGGTTTTTTTAATCCATCAGTAGATAGCTGGCAGTCATACGGCTGCATAAATGAATCAGCCAAAAAGTAATACTGCACCTCGCTCCATAAAAAAGCCGCCTTTAATGGCGGCTTTTCTAAATTTCAATTTTTTCTCATGCCACTGTTGAACTGCTCACAACACAATTTCTACCCGTTTGTTTCGCGTGATAAAGTGCGTTGTCGGCGCGATCAAATAAATGATTGATGTGCTCTTTTTGATTTGATGCGCGCGTGCTTATACCTATGCTTACCGTTGGTTGAATAGACTGACTGTTTTGCGGTATCGCGATTTTGCTAATTTCTTTACGCAAACGTTCACCAATAATACATGCGCCGGCTTCACTCGTTTTACGCAGTAATACTACAAACTCTTCACCCCCGTAACGAAAACTAATATCGGTTTCGCGGCAAACATTTGCAATGGTATTGGCAATGGCTTGTAGCACCTCGTCACCGCGGGAATGGCCGTGTTGATCGTTGATGAGTTTGAAATGGTCAACATCAATCATTAATAGCGATAATTCATACTGGTGCCGTTCTGCAAGTTGTAGTTCGCGGCGCAAGGCGTTATCCAATGCTGCACGATTTCCCAAGCTTGTAAGGGGATCCAGTAGCGCCATCTGAATAGCAGATTGATAGCGCAACGCATTGCGCAATGGATAAATTAGTGCACCTAGAATAATTTCGAGCCGGGTTTGTTCTGCTTCATTAAAACGTTTGCCGCGATTAAAAATAATTTCACCCAAATAACCTTCGTCAGTTGTCAGGCGATAATCGCAGTGATGAAGTGCATCGCGACCGAGTTTAGTGATATCAATATTGTTAGCAAAGCGAAATTGAATACCGCCTACAGGAATAATACTTTGCAGGTGTTTAAAAAATATACTCAATATTTCATTGGGTTCCAGCGTCATTTGTAATGCTTGAATGAGTTTGGCGCGCGATTCGATTTCCTGTTCAGGAGTGAGCATTGGCATTTGGCCAATAGTCGCAGTTGGAGTACCGGTTTGCCTTGTCATGTCCTGCATGCTGATGTACCTGTAATTGAATAAAATTTGTGCTCTTAAATGATGATTAGCGAAATCTATGCCAGATGATTATTTTTTTAAAAAATTCAATTAAAACAGTTAGATAGAAAATTTAGATAAAGTTATTTGTTGGGTTTTTATACTAGGTTCGCCAGTAAAGCGGCGGGTGAAAGAATTTTATTCAGTAAGTTTTTACCGCTAGTCAAAACTTTGGCGAGGCATTTTTTCTTACATAAAGTGAGGGTTTTGTGAAACATAAGGCTGTTGGTTTAGGCGCTGGCTTGAAAGCTTTTGCAGTAATTTAAATTGATGGGGCATCTATGATGCGTCTATGGGGCAACGCCACATTCCAAATGACTAAACAGTGCTTATCTGCTTGGCACTGTGGTAAGATCGCGGCCTAAATTTAGGCCGTAAAAATGCGTTCGCAGACGCTCTGTATTAGGTGTTAGTAGCGCTCTTGCTAGCCGTTTGAAGCTGCCATTAAGTAAAGCTGCCAGTACCCTGGTCAACTCTTACTTTTCAGCAATCACCATAACCAAAGCCTTGATAAAAAGGAACGCTGTATTCCCATGGTCGAATTCGCAAAAGAAATATCACCAGTAAGTATTGAAGACGAAATGAAAAAGTCCTACCTCGACTACGCCATGAGCGTAATCGTAGGCCGTGCTTTGCCCGATGTGCGCGATGGTTTAAAGCCTGTGCATCGTCGCGTTCTATTCGCCATGAGCGAGTTGAAAAACGATTGGAATAAGCCCTATAAAAAATCTGCCCGTGTGGTAGGTGATGTAATCGGTAAATACCATCCCCATGGCGATACTGCCGTGTACGATACTATCGTACGTATGGCGCAGCCATTTTCGTTGCGCTATATGCTGGTGGATGGTCAGGGTAACTTCGGTTCGGTAGATGGTGACCGCGCAGCGGCCATGCGTTATACCGAAATCCGCATGGCAAAAATCGCCCATGATTTACTTGCCGACTTAGATAAAGAAACCGTGGATTTTGTGCCCAACTATGACGGCACAGAAATGATTCCTGCGGTTATGCCAACGCGCATTCCCAACTTGCTAGTCAATGGTTCTTCGGGTATCGCCGTAGGTATGGCAACCAATATTCCGCCGCATAACCTGGGTGAAGTTGTGCGAGGTTGTTTGGCGTTGATTGACAATGCCGATATCACCATCGATGAATTGATGGAATTTATTCCCGGCCCGGATTTCCCTACCGGCGCCATTATTAATGGTCGTGCTGGCATAGTGCAGGCTTATCGCACTGGCCGCGGCAGTATTATCGTGCGCGCAAAAGCAGAAGTTGAGCGCGATGAAAAAACTGGCCGCGAAACTATTATTGTCCACGAAATTCCCTACCAACTAAATAAGGCGCGTTTAATTGAGCGTATTGCCGAGCTGGTAAAAGAAAAGAAAATAGAAGGCATTAGTGAATTACGCGATGAGTCTGATAAAGACGGAATGCGTATTGTTATCGAAGTAAAACGTAACGAGTCGGGCGATGTATTGCTGAATAATTTGTTCAGCCAAACCCAGTTACAAACGACATTCGGCGTAAATATTGTGGCGCTGGATGATGGCCAGCCGAAGATTTTAAATCTTAAAGATTTGTTGGAAGCTTTTGTTCGTTTCCGTCGTGAAGTTGTTACACGCCGTACTGTTTATTTGCTGCGCAAAGCGCGCGAACGCGGCCACATGCTGGAAGGTTTGGCAGTTGCTATCGCCAATATTGATCAGGTTATTGAGCTGATCAAGCGTTCAACTACACCAGCAGAAGCAAAAGATGGTTTGATGGCGCGCGGTTGGGATGCAAGTGAGATGATTCCCTTCCTTGAGCGCGCTGGTGAAGATGCGTGTCGCCCTGAAGAGCTCGGCGCAGAGTTTGGTATGCGCGATGGCAAATATTATTTATCAGCTGCCCAAGCTCAGGCGATTTTAGAATTACGTTTGCATCGTTTAACGGGTATGGAGCACGATAAGTTGCTCGCCGAATACGACGAAAAATTAATTCAAATCGCTGAATTTCTCGAAATTCTCGGTAACTCCGTACGTTTGATGGAAGTTATTCGCGAAGAATTAAATCAAGTGATGAACGATTATGGCGATAAGCGTCGCACTGAAATTGTTGCATCAACACTGGATTTAACGACTGAAGATTTGATCAATGTTGAAGATCGTGTGGTCACCATTTCTCACGGTGGCTACGCGAAGAGTCAGCCGTTGGATGATTATCAAGCACAACGTCGCGGTGGTATGGGTAAATCTGCAACTGCGGTGAAAGATGAAGATTTTGTTGAGCATTTATTAATTGCCAGCACTCACGATACTATTTTGTGTTTCACCAACGCTGGAAAAGTTTATTGGCTCAAGGTGTACATGATTCCTGTTGCAGGTCGTCAATCACGCGGCCGTCCTGTCGTAAATTTATTACCGCTAGAAGCAGGTGAGCGCATCACTTCAATTTTGCCGGTGAAATCCTACGATGACGAACATTTTATTTTCATGGCGACATCTAAAGGTACTGTGAAGAAAACGGTATTGACGCAGTTTGCACGGCAGCGCAGTGTTGGCTTGCGTGCGATTGAATTGGATGAAGGCGATACCCTGGTTGGCACCGCGATTACCAACGGTACTTGCGATGTGATTTTGTTTTCGACCTCTGGTAAAGCAGCGCGTTTCCGCGAATCACAAATTCGTTCAAGCGGACGTACTTCACGCGGTGTACGCGGTATTCGTTTAGCAGAAGGTCAATCTGTTATTGGTATGGTTATCCCTATGGAAAGCGGCCAGGTTCTTACCGTCAGTGAAAATGGTTATGGTAAGCGTACTGAAGTCGGCGAGTTCCCTGCTAAAGGTCGTGGTTCGCAAGGTGTGATTGGTATGCAAACCACTGAGCGTAATGGTCCATTAGTCGGTGCGGTACAAGTGTTCGATGGTGAAGAAATTATGTTAATTTCTGATCAAGGCACTATGGTGCGCACACGGGTGGATGAAGTATCTGTACTGAGCCGTAACACTCAAGGTGTGCGTCTCATTAAGTTGAAAGAAAACGAACATATGCAAGGCCTGCAGCGCATTGAAGAAAGTGCTGATGAAAATGCTAAGCGCGAATTAGCGCGCGCTGAAGCAGCTGAAGGTGAAGAAGTATTGGAAGATGGTCTGGTGGATGATGATGTAGTTGACGATGTCGCTGTAGATGGCGACGCTATTGACGAGTAAATAAATGCCTAAAGAGCCTACGCAAAAAGAACTCGGCGAAGCTGAAAAGCTTCTCGCGTTGCGTCATAAAATTGATGCGATTGATGAAGATATTGGTCGTTTAATTTCAGCGCGTGCGACTTGTGCGCAAGAAGTGGCGGATGTTAAAAAAGCCAGCCTTGCGCCCGATGTAAACATTCTTTTTTATCGTCCTGAACGCGAAGCGCAAGTATTGCGCAAAGCAATGGAACGCAATAAAGGGCCACTTCGCAACGAAGAAATGGCGCGTTTGTTTCGTGAAATTATGTCCGCCTGTCTAGCGCTTGAAAATCCAATTAAAGTTGCTTTCTTTGGGCCGGAAGGTACTTTTACACATCAAGCCGCATTAAAACATTTTGGCCAGTCAGCCGTAGCTTTACCCTTCTCTGCCATTGACGAAGTTTTTCGTGAAGTGGAGGCGGGCGCGGTTAATTACGGTGT
>JAYTSJ010000317.1:0-19248 GCA_043745725.1 Gammaproteobacteria bacterium
CGAGGGTGGTGAATGGCTCGCCGAGACCGTACACATGCTGTCGGAGCGAGGCATACCTGTATGTGCTCATCTGGGGTTAACACCGCAGTCAGTTAATAAATTGGGAGGTTACCGCGTACAAGGGCGCGACCAGGCAAACGCGGAAAAAATCCTCGCCGACGCAAAATTGCTCGCCAATGCCGGTGCAGATCTAATCGTACTAGAATGTATCCCAGCCGCACTCGCTGCACAAATTACTACGGCTATTCACATACCTACCATTGGTATAGGTGCAGGAAAAAATACTGATGCACAAGTGTTAGTGATCAACGATATTCTTGGCTTAACAGAACAGCCACCAACATTTTCGAAAAACTTTTTACTTGAAGCCAATGATATTCCTGGCGCCATGCAAAAATATGTAAGTGATGTAAAAGCCGGTATTTTTCCTGGCGAAGAAAATAGTTTTAGTTAGAGATATACTTGTATCTATCCCGCTATATTTATCCCTCTACCAAATTATAGGCAAAAAAAAGCCGGTGTTAGTAACAACACCGGCAAGACCATACTAGAGAACAATCAAACAAAGAGGAATTCCAACTGGGCGAACACTTTCATTTCCACCTAACGATCGTCGTGTAAACAAAAGCCCCCATCTGATCTTAAGTATTGACGCTAAACACAGATTAGCCAGTGCCTTTATACTTTTTTTTAAATTGTTTGGTGATAAAATGGTTTAGTTCATCGTGAAAGGTTATATAGATGACAATTTAGCGCTTTATTCAACGCGCAGGCAAAGCTACTGCATCATGAATTAAAATCTCCAATCTCATTGAGGTGGTAGAACGCACAACATACTCTTCAAGCTGCCTACGCAATCTACTCAGCTTGGTTCGCGCAGAGCGAAATTCTTTGGTAATCGGCTCGTATTCTAAATCGTGATCTTGCACACTCAGCTTATTGAGCTCAGACAACTCCAAATGCAGCGCACTTATAATGTCGTAAAAAAAATCTTTTCGATCAATACTCGTGGCTTCCCAATAAGCCTGATCAAGCCCTTCTAATAACTCTTCAAGAATATTAGTAACATTCGCAATGTTATTCGTGGCCATAACTCACCTCTTAAATGACGTTAACAATGCCTTGAGTATAGGAGAGAATTGCCATTTACAGCGCTTAATACCAATATCGTTAAACTAATACGAATAAATCGTATAGCCCTAAACATATTGCCTCAGATAAGATAGCCACCTGTTTAGGTGAGCCCACATGCCAATACCCAACTTCACGCTATTTCTTTCCATCACGTTTATCGTTTCTGCTAGCCCTGGCCCGGTCATGCTGTCGTGTATGAGTAATGGCGGGCGTTTCGGTGTAACCAAAGCGCTTGAAGGAATGTTAGGTGCAAGCCTGGGGAATTTGTGTCTGGTCGCGCTATCCGCTTTAGGCCTGGGGTTCCTTGTTAGCAACAGTGACATTCTGTTTAACTCACTTAAGTGGCTGGGTTCGGCCTATTTAGTGTACCTAGGCATACAGCTGATTCGTCAACCCGTAACATTTATCAAAATGGAAAACAGTACCACCACTAATAGTCGTCACTCCTTGTTGTTAAACTCTTTTCTTATCGCCATCAGTAACCCAAAAGGTTTAATTTATTTTGGCGCGCTGTTTCCGCAATTTATTGCTTACAACCAACCACTCATACCGCAATTTGGCTTGCTGACGATTGTTTTCTTAGTGACTGATTTCGTTTGGATGTTGGCCTACGCCATATCCGGAAATATTATTATGGCTTGGTTAAAAACTCCCAAGCATCAAAATTTATTTAATACACTCTCTGGCTTAATATTAATAGCAGCCGGATTACTTATCGCCATCACAGGAAAATTCTAGTAATGCGTAAATTTATATTAATGGGAAGTATCACGCTAGTATCCATTGCTCTTGATCAATTCACTAAATACCTCGCAACCCAATATCTAATGAACAGCGAACCGTTGCTATTCCTAGGTAAAAGTTGCCGCTTAATTTACTCTATTAACCACGGCGCCTTTTTAGGGTTAGGAAGTAACCTACCGGATAATGTACGTAATTTTATTTTTAGTACTTTAGTAGGAATTTTTTTAATCGGTTTTTGTATTTACATGCTGCAACAAAAAACCATGAGTAACTTACAACTTATAGCTTGTGCATTAATCATCAGCGGCGGGTTCAGTAATCTTTTCGATCGAATAACCAATAACGGTGGCGTCGTTGATTTTATGTATATGGGGATTGGCTGGTTACACACAGGAATTTTTAATGTCGCCGATGTAGCGATAATGGCAGGTGTTATTTTAATGATATTTAATACCAGTAAAACCACTAAAGAAGAGCAGGCAAAAGCATAATTACATTTACCCCAATTTAATGGGGTAAAGCATCTTTAATTTTTAATAAGCCTTGTGCAACTTCAGAACCTGCTTGCGCATAACGAATGCCCTGTTGCACAAATTGCAGTGCAAGCGGGGTATTGGCCAACTGGAAATAGCTTTGCGCCAACAACAAATACAATTCCGGCGCACGGCGATCAATTCGCAAACCTCGCTCAGCAATGGCAATCGCCGCTTGATAATTTTTGGCTTGGTATTGTGCACGAGCCTGTACGGCTAAACTCGCGATCGCATTACTAGCAGGCGACGGAGCTGGCGTTTGTATTTGTGGTGTAACTGGCACCAGCACTATAGGAGCGCTAGAAACTTCAGGAGTAGTAACTACAGATGGCTCTATGGGGATAACACTGTCTACAACAGGAGCTGATGGTTGAGGTTTTACATTCGAACCACAACCACCCAATTGAGCAACAATACTTAATAAAAAAATAACACTGAAATTACTTTTCACGATGCATCCTGTTAAAAATAGAACTTATAGAACTTCTAAAAATTCATACCACTTTTAAAAAAACTCATAGAACTTTAATGAAAAATACAACCATCTAAGGAAAAATATAACTATCTAAGGAAAATTTTCTTCCACCAATGCTCTTCTGTTATTTCTTTTATTTTACACTCCGCCGAATCTTTTGGTTTTTGTTCATCACGCATTGGCAGCCAAAGTGCACCTTCGCATTGCTCTGCACTTAATAAACCAGTATGCGAATCTATCCACTCAAAACTCATGCCTTCGGGTGCTTGCTGATTAACACCTTGCGTGGGTATTTGTCGCATCAAATCTGCCCACACTTGTAATGCGCCACCAGCACCAGTCAGAGGTGTTTGCGAGTTGTCGTCGCGGCCAACCCACACCACTGCTAAATGTTCACCACTAAAACCGGCAAACCAACTATCGCGCTGATCGTTGGTAGTACCAGTTTTTCCCGCAAGCGGTAACGATTCCGGAAAGGAATTGTACACACTACGCCCAGTACCTTCACGCAAAACAGCTTGTAATGCGTATTGCAATTCAAAAGTACCCTGCACCGTAAAGCGTTGATCCAACTCAAGCGAATAACGTTTTAACGGCTGACCTTCTGCGTTCGATACCTCGCGAATAACATGCAGTGGTGTATAAACGCCTTCCGCCGCGAGCGTATGATACATACCCGCCACTTCAATCGGTGACATATCAACTGCCCCAATTAACATCGCGGGTATAAGTGGAACATCACCATTATAACCTGCTGCTTTTATCGTTTTTGCAACAGCTTTTAAGGTGAGCAGCATACCTAAACGCGCGGTAGCTTGATTATAAGAATGAGCAAGTGCTTGATACAGAGGGACAGTGCCATGACTGATATTTTCGGCATTTTTTGGCTCCCAAATTTTTCCATCGCCACTTTTGATACTAACCGGATCATCACTTAAAGGCATGCCTAATTGATAAGTTTGCGGCTGTTCAAGTGCCGTTAAATACACAAAAGGTTTTATCAACGAACCAATTTGGCGATGTGCATCAAGTGCGCGATTAAACCCGGTATAACGCGGGTTCTTATCGCCGATGAGTGCGAGTATTTCACCACTTCCCACCGAAGTAACCACCATGCTCGCCTGCAAATCTTTTATTTTGTATTGCTTTTCTAGCTGTGCTACACGCGCCAGCACTGATTTTTCAGCTTGCCGCTGAACCATAGGGGCAAGTGTGGTAAAAATACGCAAGCCTTCGCTGCGTAAATCACTTTCTTGATAATCTTGTTTTAATTGCCGCTTAACCAAATCCACAAATGCTGGATAATTTACCAAACTTTCATCCGTTTCAGCCGCTAATCCCAACGGTGACGCTTGAGCTGTATGCATCTGCTTTTCATCAATTAAACCTTCTGCTTGCATTACCGACAAAACCACATTGCGGCGTTCTTTAGCACGCTCTGGTTTGCGCCACGGATTGTAGTAAGACGCGCCCTTCACCAAACCAACCAATAACGCAACTTCTTGAGTATTTAATTCAATTAAAGGTTTACGAAAATAATGCTGCGAAGCTAATGCAAAACCATGAATTTCACGTGAACCACTTTGACCCAAATACACTTCATTAATATAAGTTTCTAAAATTTGCGATTTACTATAATGCAACTCCAGCAACAACGACATAATCGCTTCGGGAATTTTTCGCGAGAGACTTTGTTTTTGCGTGAGATAAAAATTTTTCACCAACTGTTGTGTAAGTGTACTGCCGCCTTGCACTACATCGCCTTCGCGTAAATTTACCCACATAGCGCGCAATATTGCTTCGGGTGAAACGCCGTGATGCTCAAGAAAATGTTTATCTTCTACGGCCAACAATGTTTCGCCGAGTAGTGGTGGCAACCCATTTAATTTTACCAACAAACGATCTTCAACAGTATTAGGATAAATGCCGCCGATTTCTTCTGGCTCCATACGCACAAGGGGTAAAGCAACACCTTTTGCATCAACCAGCGAAGCAACTTTCCCAGCATCAATACGCAACGTGTATTTTTGTGCCTCTTCGTGTTTATCCCAAAATTCAAAACCACGTGTAAACACGGTGTAACTAACTTCTGTAGCGCTGGCTGCATGGCGCATCATTTGCCCGGAAGCCGTAAGCCCAGAACTCGCAGCTGCTGGCGTGCGATACCCCAGAGCTTCCATTTCTTGCTCATACAACGAAGGGGTTATGGGTAAACCTTCATACAGCTCCAAAGGTCGCGAATACACCCGTGCAGGTAATGCCCACTTTTTGCCATCAAATTTTTCGCGTACCACCTTATCCAAATAAATTGCCCACACACCTAAAATCAAGCAGCCAATTAAAAAGGCAACAAGCAACCACAGACTGACAAGCTTCCAATTAATAAATTGAAACCAACTACTACCAGTAGCAGATGGTTTTTTTGTGCGGCTAAGAAAACGACGTTTAGTCATTCACGGGCTCTTTTGTAATATTAATGATATGGATGAAACGGAAAATACAAGGGTAGAAAATCGCGCTCATTCTACCTATTCGATATATCTTTATCGAGTCAAACTTTTTTAGCATAATGCGCGCACTAAAAAACATTCAATCAACCATTCTGACACTTCAATAAGGCTACAGTATGAACAAGCAATACCATATTTACGGCATTGGTGCCGCCCTAGTCGATACTGAAATCACTCTTAGCGACGCTGATCTCAGTGCCATGAAGGTTGATAAAGGCGTAATGACGTTAGTCGATGAAGTACGCCAACACGAATTAATTGGCCACCTTGCCAATCATCTCGTTGCCTCACGCAAAGCTAGCGGCGGCTCAGCGGCAAACACCATCATCGCCGCCAGTTATTTTGGTTGCAACAACGTGTATTCCTGCAAAGTTGCAAATGATGACAACGGGCAATTTTATATTAACGACCTCAAAGCAGCCGGTGTGCATTATCCTCGGCACATTTCCCCGCCCGCAGGTATAACCGGAAAATGTTTGGTTATGATTACACCTGACGCTGAACGCACCATGAATACATTTTTAGGCATCAGTGCAACACTGTCTGTTGATGAGTTAGATGTAACGGCAATTGCGCAATCAGAATACGTTTACATCGAAGGTTATTTAGTAACGTCACCTACGGGTCGCGCCGCTGCCATTGCCTTACGCCAACACGCCGAAGCCAACAATATTCGCACCGCCATAAGCTTATCTGATCCTGCAATGGTACAATTTTTTCGCGATGGACTCATTGAAATGATTGGCGATAGCGTAGATTTATTATTTTGTAATCGCGATGAAGCGATCAGTTTTACTCAAACTGAAAATATAACCGATGCCGCCGAAGCCTTAAAAATACTCAGCAA
This sequence comes from Gammaproteobacteria bacterium, assembly GCA_043745725.1. Classification (GTDB taxonomy): domain Bacteria; phylum Pseudomonadota; class Gammaproteobacteria; order Pseudomonadales; family Cellvibrionaceae; genus Cellvibrio. The sequence continues at coordinate 6,244 of JAYTSJ010000317.1, forward strand.
ACAATTTGCAATCACTTGCGGCAGCGAAGGCGCATTAATTTTTGATGGTAAAGAATTGATTCAAGTCGCGGCGCATAAAGTTAAAGCAATAGACACCAATGGCGCAGGCGATATGTTTGCCGGGGCATTTTTATATGCCATTACGCAGAAACTGGACTACAAAAGCGCGGGAGAATTTGCGAGCTTGGCGGCAAGTAAAGTAGTATCCCAATTTGGCCCACGATTAAAAGCCGAGCAACATGCAGAACTAAAGAAACAATTTTTTAATTAAAACTTCATAAGCCTGGATGAAACTGGTTAGATTTGGATGAGATTGCTTAGATTGCAATCTCATCCAGACTATCGAAATTTCTGCAGCCTTTCCTCTGTCGCCGGATGAGTTGAGAAGTAATCCGTAAAGACTTGCTTATCAAATTTATGCTCGGCAATTAATTTATCGCATTGCATTTTTCTGGCAGCCATTTGTTCTTCAGCAAGGGGTGCTTCAGTAAGAGGCGTTTTATTTATTGGGCTTTCCGTAATTTCCGTTTTTTCAGCAGTTGTATCAATAGTGGTTTCAGCAGAGGTTAACTCAGCAGACTTTTGGGTCTTCTTTTCATCTTTTTTATCTGCATCCGGCAAATGCCGTTCAACCTGCAATAATGAATCACAATGGGCTTCATAAGTAACACGCTCCATTAAATCCACAAATACATGACGCGCTATTTTGTGAGCATCCAAATACTCTAATGAATTTTGATCTGCTTCACGCTCAAAATCACGCGAATAAGACAACGTTGTTAAAATAACAGGTAGTGTAGTTAACGCACCAGATACAGCCGACAGATCACCAGTTAACATAGAAACTATAAAACCCAGGGAAGTGCTTTGAATTGCAGAACGCAGCCCGTGACGATATTTTACATGGCCAATTTCGTGCGCGAGCACAGCCAGTAATTCATTATCGTCTTGCGCAAGGTTAACCATTTCATCAGTAAAAATAATTGTGCCATCTGGCAACGCAAAAGCATTCGCGCCCAATTCTCCACCGTCACGAAAAACCACACGTACATGCAAAGGAGCATTTTCTTTGAGCGCGAGTGCAAAATGTTGTAACACTCGCGCTTGCACCTCCTGATCAAGCTTAGTAGGTTTTAAATGAGTCTTATCGAGCAACTCTAGTGTTTCAGTGGAAGCTACATTCATCACGCCTTGCGGTAGCCGGTACGCAATTATTTTACTTGCAGCTGGCAAACCATATTTCATGCTCGCCCAACCCAAACCGATCACCATCACCAAAGTTACACACACAAAATAACTATGTGACTCAAGTTGATGTGCCAAGCTACTCCACAAAGAGGGTCGAAGTTTTTCTAATAACCCATCTATTTGCGCATTATCCTGTGTTTCAAATTTTTCACCTTCGCTAAAATACAAATAGCGCGGAGTATTGCCAATACGCGATGAAACTCGAATATCAATAAAGTTACACGTTTGCAGCAAAATATTATCGGCAAGAGAAATAACACAGCTGCTACCCGCGCTATCCACTTGCAATTCTGCAGGTACATGCGCCGACGTTTTGCCATCAAACCATTGCCCTTGCACTACCGTCATCACGGAAATATCGCTCATTACAAACTAATATCGATATCAAAAATATCGTGAACACCTTCGCCCAACGAATTAGATTGCTCCTGCTCAGCCGCAATAAAATTATCTACACCACCAGTTACCACAAACGCCATATGCGCTGCTTTGTAAGCAGCAGTTCTAATTCTAGCAACAGGAATAAATAAACCGACAGTGAACAAAATACCTAGGGTATTAGTAATTAGAAGTAGTGCATAAGAACCAGTGGACCAGCTGGACTTAAAATGGTGTAGATATAATTGCGTATTATTAAAATGAATGTTTGCCTTAGTCACCACAAAATAGGCTATTGCGACCAAATAAAATGCGAGATAAGCAATGATCGCTGGAATAGCCTTACTAATGCTTGCAGCGCCACCAGGTTTAAAATCAGCTAATGCAGAACCAAAAAAATACAAGATTATCCCGCTAACAATAACACTGACACCGAGCAGCACTAACAACATTTTGTAGTACTCCTTCACACTCACATCAAACGTAAAAGACGTAGCACCATACAAATGATTACCGGTAACATAGCTCGTTTGTTTTTTCCAAACAAAGGGGAATAATATCCCTAGCGTAAAAATAGCCAACATTGGCCATAAAATAAAATATTTTATGGCCTCACGAACAGAGCCCACAAAACGAAAATTAATATTGCGATAACTGGAATGGCGTGCATTAAATTTTAATGAATTAACAATAATCCATGGCATTAACACAAATAACAATAACCCCATAGCCGCACCAATCATGGGAGATGTTTTCAAGAAAAACGAGTACGCGATAAAAAACGCTATAGCAATTAAACGTCCTTTAAGAATTTTTAACGGTTCAGCGGTATATTCAAAACTGATGTTATCGAGCGAAGTGTTGCCATAAAAATATTGTTTATTGCGCACCTTTGCCCAAGCAGAATAGATCCCTACGGTAATTATACTTAAGAGAATATTTACAATCCAGATTTTGAAATATTCAAAACCTTTACCGTTAAATTCAAAGGGAATTCGGCGAACATCTTCACCATAAACAGGTGCCACTGTTTGATGCATAGCGGAAGGAGCAGCAACAAAATTTTTCTCTGCTGCCTTATCAGTACCTGAGTTATCTACACCTAACTCACTTTCACTTGAGTTATTTTGCTCAACCTTTGCCTCAATCGGCACCAAAGAAAGTTCTGCGGTAGTAGGCAATGCAGCCTCAATAGCACGCTTGCCAACAATAACGCCAATACTTGCCAAACGCGTAATATATTTCTCGGCAGTTACCCCATCAACACGGGTTTTTAGCACCGCTTTTTTTGAAGAAAAAATAAGCTCTACTTTTTCTGGAGACACGCCAAATATTTGTGTAAATGCCGTCTTCACTTGTTCAGGATCTTGCCCTTCTGCAACACTTTCAAACAACAAATCGTATAATTCTGTCGACATGGTTAGTTCCTTTTGATGAGTTAATATTTACGACATTCGCCCAAACAATATATTAATGTTATTACTCCATTAGGAATGAGCACACACCGGGCAATTTTTATCTTTTGGTAATTTTAGTTCACGCCATTGATTATGGCGCGCGTCAAATAATTGTAGGCGACCCATTAGATTTGTGCCAAACCCTACTATTATTTTTATCGTTTCCAACGCTTGCACTGAGCCTATCACACCTACAAGTGGCGCCAATACTCCATTTGCAGCACAACTAAGATTTTCTTCCGTGTCTGCATCATAAAGACAGCGATAACAGGGGCTATTAGGATCACGCGCATCAAACACAGTAACCTGGCCTTCCAAACGAATGGCGGCACCTGAAACAAGGGGAACTTTGTGCTTTACGCAAGCAGCATTAACAGCAAAACGTGTGGCAAAATTATCGCAACAATCCACCACGACATTGACATGTGTAACCTGCTCAGCCAAAGCTGTTGCATCAAGTGGTGTTGCGATGCAGGTAATTTTTATACCGGGATTTAATTCACGCAATGCAAGTGCCGCAGATTCCACTTTAGTGTGCCCGATGCGTGCCGTGGTATGTGCGATTTGCCGCTGTAAATTGCTTAGGTCAACCGTGTCAAAATCTGCAAGAATTAAATGGCCAACACCGGCAGCCGCCAAATACATAGCAACGGGTGAGCCCAAGCCACCGAGCCCAACAATTAATACGCTGGCATTCAGTAATTTTTTCTGGCCGCCGATATCGACATCAGGCAACATTATTTGGCGTGAGTAGCGCAGGAGTTGTTGGTCGTTCATTTTTTTTGACCTCCGGAAATATCTTTATCACCAGATTTTTTTTTGCCAATAGTCACACGATCATTACCGCCCAAATCGCATATTGTTTGAATTTCACAATATTGAAGAGCGGAAAATAATTCACGCACTGCTTTTGCCTGATCGTAGCCATGTTCCAGCAACAACCAGCCGCTGTGTAATAGATACTTTTTTGCCTGAGCAATAATAAATTCCAAATCAGCCAAACCTTTATTATCCGCAATTAATGCTGAGAGCGGCTCAAAGCGCACATCACCTTTGGCTAAATGTGGATCAGCTGGATCTATGTAAGGCGGGTTACTAATAATAATGTCAAAGTTTGCTTCGCCCGTGATTGTCGAAAACCAATCACTTTGTTGAATCTTTACATTCGATAAATTTAATTGCGTGCGATTTTTTTCAGCCAACTCAACTGCTGCAAGCTGTTTATCAACCCCCAGACATTGCCAGGATTTTTTTTCATGTGCGAGCGCCAATACAATTGCACCAGTGCCAGTGCCTAAATCTAATAATCGACGCGCTTGTTGCGAAGCATCATCGGCAAATAAATTCAACGCAGTTTCCACGAGCAATTCAGTATCTGGCCGGGGAATTAATGTGGAGTTATTCACCAGTAATTCCAATGACCAAAATTCCCGTATGCCAATAATATGTGCAACTGGCTCGCCCATTAAACGTCGCTTAAATAAATCGCGAAACATTTTTGATTCTGACTCTGTTAGTTCTTTTTCTGGCCAGGTAAAGAGATAGGTGCGATTTTTTTGTAGGATGTGCGCGAGAATAATTTCAATATCAAGACGCGGGGTGTCACTCACCATCGCAAGCTGTGAGGATTGTTGTAGACAGTTAGCGATGGAAATTGAACTCATTTGAATTCCAGACTCAGAATGGACTTAGACCATTTCTACAAATTACCATTTACAAATGAAGCAGTGGGATGTGCAATTGCGCCATCGCTATAAGCACGCAGAACTTGAGCGATGACAACCTGATAACCATTTAACCAATTTGATTGCGCAGCCTTTGCTTCAAGATGCGTGGGATGTTTCATTAATTCACGCAACCCTGCCATATTTTCCCAATAGTACACATTTGAAACACGACCAGTTTCAGGATTTTCCCAGGCCTCTTCGCCAAGATATCCTGCAGTTTGTTTTGCTATGTCGGCAATTGATTGATCGAGCTGATAAAAAGTATCATCAAATTGTTTCTTATCAAAAATAAAAGTTGCCGAAAACATTCTAATCCTTATCTATCAAAATTAATCTGCAATAGCCGCCAATTGATCCGCTTGATATTCATTCGCAAGCGGTTGAATCACTGTCGCCAAATCACCCTGCATAATTGCATCTAGCGAATAAAGCGTTAAATTAATGCGATGATCCGTAACGCGACCTTGCGAATAATTGTAGGTGCGAATGCGTTCAGAGCGATCACCACTCCCTACCAGATTGCGACGCTCATCAGAAATTGACTTATGCGCAGCATCTTCTTGTTGAGTTTTTAATTTGGTGGCGAGCAAGCTCATGGCACGCGCGCGATTTTTATGTTGCGAACGTTCATCTTGACACTCCACCACCAAACCTGTAGGCAAATGCACAATACGAATTGCGGAGTCGGTTTTGTTAACGTGCTGACCACCAGCGCCAGAGGAGCGATAAGTATCAACACGCAAATCTTCTTTTCTAATATTAATTTCTTCCAACTCATCCGCTTCTGGCATAACCGCAACTGTACAAGCTGAGGTATGAACACGCCCTTGTGTTTCCGTGGCAGGCACTCGCTGTACACGATGCGCACCCGATTCAAATTTTAATTTTGAATATACACCCTGACCACTCACCAGCGTAATAATTTCTTTGTAACCACCATGCTCACCATCACTTTGACTGAGCACTTCAATACGCCAACCCTGTTTTTCAGCGTAACGTAAATACATACGGTACAAATCGCCGGAGAAAATCGCCGCTTCATCGCCACCGGTACCAGCGCGAATTTCGAGGTAACAATTTTTTTCGTCGTTAGGATCTTTCGGCAGCAGCAAACGTTGCATTTCTAATTTCGCAGGCTCTAGTTGTGCAAGACAATCACGCAACTCCTCCTCCGCCATTTCTTTCATGTCTGCATCACCATCAATTAATATTTGTTTGGCTTCAGCAATGTTCACATGCAATTGTTGGAAAGCGTTGTAGGCTTGCACGACTTGTTCTAATTCAGAGTATTCTTTAGAAAGCTCGCGAAATTTGTTTTGATTATTAATGATGTCTGCCTCAGACAACATCACGCTGACTTCTTCATAACGCTCTCTAAGACGATCTAATTTTTCAAGAATTGACGCTTTCATTCTTTCTCACTTAAATTACTATCATTTGGATCAGTGCCACGTAAATTATTGCCACTGTCTTCTATATCGTTGAGAGATAATTCAAATAGCTCTTGCGCTACCTGGATTACCTGAGTTCGGCCACTGGCACTGGCATTTTTTAATACCGCGGTGGGGGCATGAATTAATTTGTTGGTAAGGTTGCGCGCTAATTGTTGCAACACTTGCTCAGCATTACCGCCAGCTTCAAACAGGTGCAATGCTTTTTGCAATTCAATATCACGTAAATTTTCAGCTTTGCGACGGTAAGCCTTTACCGTCGCAACGGCATTGAGCGTACGCTGCTGCCTACGATAAAGCTCTACACCTTCATTAATAATTTCTTCCGCTTTATCAGCTGCAGCAACACGCGATTTTTTGTTTTCGTCGATCACCGCATGTAAATCGTCGACGGTATACAAATACACATCATCAAGCTCACCCACTTGTTCCTCAATATCGCGCGGTACAGCAATATCGAGCATAAACATGGGTTTGTGTTTGCGTTTTTTCAACGCACTTTCTACCGCACCTTTACCGAGTAAAGGTAATTGACTGGCGGTGGATGAAATAACAATATCTGCGAGATGTAAATACTCGGGAATATCCGCTAGCAAAATCGCTTCGCCATTAAATTCTTGCGCTAAACGTTGTGCGCGATCCAGCGTGCGGTTGGCAACTATGATGCGCTTAATACCTTGCTCGACAATATGGCGCGCCACTAGCTCAATAGTTTCACCGGCACCAATTAACAACGCAGTATCTTGTTTTAAATCGGAAAAAATTTGTTGCGCAAGGCTGACCGCGGCATACGCAACAGACACCGGGTTTTCACCGATGGCAGTTTCAGTACGCACTCGTTTCGCAATACTAAAAATCTGCTGAAAAATACTGTGTAATTCGCCACCGATTGTACCGGCATCGCAGGCAACGGCATAAGCGGATTTCATCTGACCAAGAATTTGCGGCTCACCTAATATCAGCGAATCCAACCCACCTGCCACCTTCATCATATGGCGCACAGCTTCATCGCCAACATGGCAGTAGTAACACTGCATCAATTCTTCAGCACTGATGTTGGTATGCGCAATCAACCAAGCGGAGACTTGTTCCGCTTGCTGTTCACTATGCACATAGATTTCCGTGCGATTGCAGGTGGAAAGTATGGCAACCTCCGCCAACCCAGCATGCTCACGCGCAGACAACAGTGCCAAACCCACAACTTCAGGCGCAAATGCCATACGTTCGCGTACCGCGAGTGAAGCTGTTGTATGGTTAATGCCGAATGCAAGTAATGTCATAGAATTTGGGCAGTGATCGCTAGAAGTAGTGCAAGGGGCGGTATTGTCCAGCCAGCGGCGGATTGTGACAAGGGGGAATTAACCAACAATGGCAAATCCCCATTACATATGACGAGTATAGAGGTCTTTATCCTGATACCTAAGATCTAATACCTGATACCTGATACCTGATACGTGATACCTGATACCTAATACCTAATTACCTAATACCTAATACCTGAGATCTAATACCCAAGTCTAATACTGAGCGCCGATTACATTTCTATATCTTGGGTGAATAGCTCTTTCAGATCTTTGCGGCTCTGCTCAACAATTTTAGCCAGAGCCGCGGTATCGTTACTGACCAAAGCAGCTTGTTGAAGCATTCGCTCATCGTGCTCGCGGAAGATATTGATCGTATTTTGCGATTGGCCCTCAGTGAAACCCACTGCAATTAAAGTACGTATAGCTGCATCCAGACTGGATTCATAGATTTCACGGATAGGATTAAGTACACCCAATTCAGCCAAACGATAAACATGAGCACGGTCGCGAGCGCGAACTATCAATGCAGTTCCGGGGAACTGTTGCCGAACAAGGCGCACTATATTTAGCGAGTCTTCCATTCCATCCACAGCCACCACTAGCACCTTAGCATCGCGAATACCGGCTGCCTCCAACAATTCCACCCGCGCCGCATCGCCATAGTGGCTTTCCACACCGAATTGCTTAAGGAATTCTATGTGATCAGAATTTTTATCCAGTGCATTAAAGGGAATATTATTCGCGGTAAGTATACGACCAATAATTTGCCCAAAGCGACCAAAGCCGGCCACTATCACCTCTGCTTTATGAGTGCTTGGCTGTTGCAGTTTTTGCAGAGATTCCTGTGCATGCAATTGCTCTAGCAGGGCTTTTTCTTGCAATGTTTGAGTGCGAACGAGCCATTGAAACGCCATCACGAACGGGCCGGTAAGTGCCATAGAAATACCCACCACCAACACTGCGTAGCTGGCGATAAATTCCGGTAAAAAATTTATTTCCACTGCGGATGCCATAACGACAAACGCGAATTCACCACTCTGTGCCAACATAATTCCCAAGAGTAGTGAATCTTTTACAGGAAACTTGCGAAGGCGCAAAATCAAAGTCACTACCGCGATTTTTATCACCATCAACGCCAAGGCTAACAGCATCACCAGCGCGGGATAAGTAAATAATAAATGCAGATTAAGTGACATGCCTACAGCGATAAAAAACAGCCCAAGCAACAAACCTTTAAAAGGTTCGATGTCTGCCGCCAACTGGTGGCGAAAAGTAGATTGGGCGAGCAAAATTCCGGCGAGAAACGCGCCCATACTCATCGAGAAACCAACGGTTTGCATCAACCAGGAAACACCGAGCACAATCAACAACCCAGCGGCGGTAAGAATTTCACGACTGCCATATTTAGCAGCAACTTTTAAGATTGGATTAAATAAGAAACGCCCCACGACTATCACTGCAACCACGGTTAACAGCCCAATCCAAATCGGTGTACGTGGCGCCTGGCTATTTGCATCTGGCGCCCAACTTGCCAATAACAACAAGATCGGGATTACCGCTAAATCTTGTAACAAAAGAATAGAAAAACCCTTACGCCCCAAGGGTAAACCCATAATTTTGTGCTCTTCCATCAAAGGCACAGCAAAGGCCGTGGATGATAGTGCGAGCGTGAGCCCAATAATCAAGCACTGTTGAATATTGAGCGGGAAGAACACCTTCAACAAAATGCTAATGACCAAGGCCGTTAGCAATAACTGCGCACCGCCAAGCAAGCCGATTTGGCCACGCATTCGCCATAGCTGCTCCGGGTTGAGTTCCAACCCAATCACGAATAACAGCATGACCACCCCCAATTCCGAGAGGTGTAGTGCCGCCTGAGGTTCGTAAATTAGCCCCAGTGCTTGCGGCCCAATGACTGCCCCGGCCACTAAATATCCCAGTATTGCACCCAAGCCCCAACGGCGAAAAAAAGGCACAGCAATGGTAGCGGCAAGTAAATAATAAATGGCGTGGAGTAGGCTTTGATGTTGCTCCATCGAACTGGCTCTCATAATCAACAGAAGCGAGAATATATCACTCGCACTAAGCTATCGGGGTGTTTATCATGAGCGGCCGTTGATTACGGAGGGTGTTGGGCAGCAAGCGCTAGGAAGCACACGATTTTCCAACATGATTACCCGCGAAAACACATTGGTTTCCATGAAACTACACTTATTGAATCTCCAGCAATTGAACTTTCAACCACGAAACTTTCAGGCACGGAACCTTCAACCAAGGAACCGTAAGCCATTGCAACTGTATCTATTGAAGGCAAGGTGGCTATTATTATCCCTTATGCTGTGTGGCTATGTAGGTGAGTCGCGCGCTCAGGAATTGGCGCCCTCTAATGAATTGACTCAATCTAATGAAGTGACGCGACCTAATACTAGCTCGCTAATAATTAAACCCAGCGAACGTAAATTCTCGGCCGACTCACTCTATTCGTTACTGGCTGCGGAAATTGCTGGAAGTCGCCAACTATATGATGTGGCGCTTACTCTCTACGTACAACAAGCCATTCAAACCCGCGATCCACAAATAGTTGAACGCGCAACCATGATCGCGCGCTACGTAAATAACAATACAATTGCGTTGGAAATGGCGCAGCTATGGGTGGAAACGGCACCCACCAATAAGCAAGCATTGACTAATGCTTGCTTAGCACTCATCCAAACAGGCCACCTGCAAGACGCCTTCGACATATCTAAACGCTTGCAAATAATGGGGGAGATAACCCTGTTTCAGAACATTGCCGCCCAAGCAAGCAAGCTGACAAAAATGCAACGCGAACGCCTACTCCAGCGCTATAAAAATCTATTGTTACATTATGAGCAGGACGAACAATTACTGGTCGGCGCAGGTTTATTACTGCAGCAACAAAATCGCTTTGATGAAGCCATGGATTACGCGCACAAAGTATTGAATCTTTATCCACATAGCATTCCTGCCGCTATTTTAGAGGCCAATCTACTGCACCAACTTAAACACGACAAAGAAGCAATTACCAAGATGGGCGAGCTGCTGGCTTTTTATCCCGCCAATACCAGCCTGCGCAAACAGTATGCACGCACGCTGACCCATTACGATATGGCGTTAGCACAGCAACAATTTGCAATTTTGTCTGAACAGACACCCAACGATGCTGATGTGCAGTTATCGTTAGGCATTATTGCGATGGAGCGTAAAGACTATAAAACTGCCAGCAAATCATTTGAGCGATTACTCGATTCAAATCAGAACATCTCTACAGCGCATTATTATTTAGGACGAATAGCTGAAAGCCAGCAACACTGGTCCGATGCCATTTTCAATTATTTACAAGTCGAGCGCGGCAATGATTTTCTTTCCGCCACTATTAGTTTGCTGGACATATTTATTCGTAAAGGCGATTTTTTAAGCGCACAACAACACATGAATAGAGTTCGAATTCGCTTCCCCGATCAAGCTGAAAGCCTTTATTTACTGCAATCACAAACCCTTATCAAGCATAATTTTTTGAGCGAGGCTGAAGCAGTCTTGAATGAAGCGCTGCAGACCACCACAAACATGGGCAATAGCAGCAAACTACTATTTGCACGTGCAATGCTTTACAGCAAGCGTCACCAGAATATCGAAGCAGAACGCGATTTGCGCCACATGTTGCAGCTGGAACCTAACAACGCTGTAGCGCTTAATTCGCTCGGTTACCTCCTGACCGACACTAGCCAGCGTTATCGTGAGGCCAAAGAACTACTCACCAAAGCCTTAACACTTAAGCCTAATGACCCGGTCATTATTGATAGCCTTGGCTGGCTACACTTTCGCACCAACAACTATCCTGAAGCCTTGCGCGAACTACGCCGTGCATATATAACGACCTCCGGAACGACCTATCCAAACCCGGCGATCGCTGCACATTTAGGTGAAGTGTTATGGGTAACAGGAAAACAAGAAGAAGCACGGCAAATCTGGCAAGATGGCATAAAACAAGCACCGGACGACAGCACCATTCCTGCGGCCATGAAGCGCTTACATGTCGAATAACCTCACCGCCTTGCGCTAACAGCAATAACCAATGAGCACACCATGATTCCCCAGTTAAAGCGACTCGTTGTTCTACTTGTACTTTGGTTGAGTGGCTGCGCACAGCAACCCCACAAAGTATTCACCCCGCTCATTAGTCAAAATTGGCCGCAACATCAAGCGCAAGTTCAGGCCATTAACATCTGGAAAGCAACCGGTAAGCTCGCTGTGCAAACACCTGACGATGGCGGCAGTGTAACGCTACGCTGGCAGCAGCAAAACGCCGAATACCACATAGATCTTAACGGACCTTTCGGTCAGGGAAACATGTCAATTGAGGGAGCACCTGGTCATGTGACATTCAGTGGTGGCGACAAACCGTCACAGAGCGCTAAAACAGCGGAAGAACTACTATTCAAGAATACCGGATGGAATATTCCGCTCACCCAGATTGCCTATTGGGTACGCGGCTTACCGGACCCATCCTCTCAAGTCAGCAACTTTACTCCCAACGCCCAAGGTTTAATTGGCGAACTAGAGCAAGCAGGGTGGAAAATCAGCTACGGCGACTACATCAACACTCAAAGTTCCAACGAAGTAATTGCCATGCCGAGCCGCATCACCGCAGAATACAATAAGGAGATTCGCTTGACGCTGCTGATCCGCGCCTGGCAATTAGGGGATGCACCATGACTAACAAACCACCCATGGCCAACCAGATCTCAACGCTCCCGACACTAAGGCTTTTATCCCCCGCCAAACTCAACCTGTTTTTACACATTACGGGGCGCCGCGCGGATGGTTACCATCATTTACAAACCCTGTTTCAGTTACTTGATTATGGCGACACACTTAGCTTTACTTTGCGTAATGATACAAACATAACGTTAAACCCTGGGCTAGCCGATGTTGCCTTTGAAGACAATCTCATTATTAAAGCAATGCGGTTGCTGCAAGAACATAACAAAGTCGACCAAGGAGTAGACATTAATCTACAAAAACGCTTACCCATGGGCGGCGGCTTAGGGGGAGGTAGCAGCAACGCCGCTACTACTTTGGTAGCACTCAACCAGCTATGGCAATGCGGCTTAAGCTGCCGTCAATTACAAGTATTGGGCTTACAACTAGGTGCCGACGTACCAGTGTTTATAAATGCCCAAACTGCGTGGGCTGAAGGTGTCGGCGAGCACTTGCAACCCATTGAATTACCTAGGAATTGGTTCTTAATTGTGCAACCCGATTGTCATGTATCAACTAAAGCGGTTTTTTCGCATAAAGATTTGACAAGAGACACGCCGGCCATTAAAGTGGCGGCCTTTCTTGGGCAGGGTGGTCGCAACGACTGTCAAGCACTGGTGAGAGCACTCTACCCCGCTGTGGATGAAGCTCTTAACTGGCT
>JAYTSJ010000318.1:0-16002 GCA_043745725.1 Gammaproteobacteria bacterium
TATTGAAAAAAATGTTTCCATAATCGACGTGGGCGGAGGCGCATCAACGCTCGTTGATGATTTGCTTGCCGAAAACTATTCGAATCTCTCTGTGCTTGATCTTTCGGGTGCTGCACTAAAAGCCGCCAAAAAGCGGCTCGGAATATCGGCTGAAAAAGTAACATGGATCGAAACAGATATCACCAACGCGAGTCTGCCTGAATATCAATTTGACCTTTGGCACGACCGAGCTGTTTTTCATTTTTTAACGCAAGCCGAAGATCGTAAGGCATATGTTAATGCGGTGTCAGCTTCGGTAAAACTTGGCGGCCATATTATTATTTCGACCTTTGCAGAAGATGGCCCCACTCAATGCAGTGGATTACCCGTAGTGCGTTATTCGGCTGAAAGTTTGCACACAGAATTTGGTAAGCACTTCTTGCTCCAGCAACACTTTTACGAATCGCACAATACACCTTTTGGTACGGTTCAAAAATTTGTGTACTGTCATTTAATAAAAAATATTTAATCGTTGGTAGAGATGTACGTACTTGCCGTATGAAACCTTCGAAAATTTTATCTTGCAAGAAATGTAAAAACTTTCCATTGTGTATTCTTATATTTTTACATAATGTACAGCCACCGACAAATATCACTGAACCCATTTATGACTATTCCAAAATTTACCACTATTCGCCAAATTCCCGCAGGGATCTGGATGCTGGGTTTCGTTAGTATGCTGATGGATATTTCTTCAGAAATGATTCACAGTTTGCTGCCTTTATTTATGGTAACCACATTAGGCACCAGTGTTTTTACGGTGGGAATGATTGAAGGTATCGCGGAATCAACCGCGCTTATCACAAAAGTATTTTCCGGTGCGCTGAGTGATTATTTGGGTAAACGTAAAGGTTTAGCCGTATTTGGTTATGCGTTAGGAGCGCTTACTAAACCTTTGTTTGCCATTGCAAGCTCAACGGGCATGGTGCTGAGTGCACGCTTTCTAGATCGCATCGGCAAAGGAATTCGCGGCGCGCCACGCGATGCCTTGGTTGCCGATATAGCGCCACCAGCGATGCGTGGTGCTGCATTTGGGTTGCGTCAAGCACTCGATACCATAGGCGCATTTCTCGGCCCGTTAATCGCCGTTGGCCTAATGTTATTGTGGGCAAATGATATGCGCGCAATATTCTGGGTAGCAGTAATTCCAGGTGTTCTTGCAGTATTATTGCTGTTGTTTGGTGTACACGAACCTAGCCGAAAAGAACATCCAGCACACATTCGCATTAATCCTATTTCGCGTAAAAATCTGAAACGCCTTAGCGCATCTTATTGGCGAGTCGTTGCCATAGGTGCAGTGTTTACACTTGCACGATTCAGCGAAGCTTTTTTAGTATTACGCGCACAACAAACGGGTATGTCCATCGCGTTAGTGCCCTTAGTGATGGTGGCGATGAATTTTATTTATGCGGCATCAGCTTATCCCTTTGGCAAGCTCTCAGATCGTGTGAATCACACTACTTTATTAATGATTGGCTTCGCAGTATTGGTGTTGGCAGATCTCGTTTTGGCGAGCAGTAATCATTGGATTACTGTATTGGTTGGCGTGGCAATTTGGGGCATTCACATGGGCATTACGCAAGGGCTATTAGCGAGCATGGTCGCCGCTACTGCCCCCGCCGATTTACGCGGTACAGCTTACGGTTTTTTTAATTTGGTTAGCGGTGTAGCAATGCTTATTGCCAGTTGTATTGCTGGTTTGGTTTGGGATTACTGGGGTGCGGAGTTTACATTTTATGTGGGTGCGGGGTTTTGTGTGCTGGGCATATTAGGGCTTATATGGAGCAATTATTCTCGCACATAGCACGCTAGCCAAAATATTATTGTTATATCTTATAGCCGAATTCTTAAATTTAACCCACAAATAAATTAACTCACAATTAAAATTAACCCGCAATAAACACTGGCGCAAAACCACCACCATCAGTACGAAAGTTTGTGGTTTGTCCGTTATATAATCGTGCTGCAAGCAATTGTATTTCACCTGCATATACGTAAGCACGAATATCCATTTTTAACGTAGTTTCTTGCTGATCAACTAGTAAGCCACGCTCACTTGGCGGCACTATGTGTTGCGCAACATAATCACCTTGTAAAATTTCACTCCACACCCGTTTGGTAAGCTTGTCGCCACGATAAGCAGCACGGCTGCCAAAACCTAATACGGGTTTAAAAAATAAATGTTTACGTGACTGCCATAAATCGCTGGCATTTTCTGCCGTAACATTTTGTGTTTGCGGAATGCCTGCTTGTAAAATGGTAATATCGTTCGCTGCTATATTTTTTAAACTGGATGGATCACTCAAGATAACAAGATTACGTTTATCAGCATAGAATGCGTAATGATGTGGATTAGGTGTAAGCACAACGGCGTCCATTTCATAGGCCTGGCGCAAGGCAGAATGCTGAGGTTTATCAAGTAAAAAATCCGTAAGGCGATTATAAATAAGATCAATCACCTGCCCTTTATATAAAAGCTGATTGTTAATAAATTGTAATTCAGATGGGTCAGCAATAATCGCCGTTATGCCTCGGCTTTCAAACAGACGCTGCGCTATTTTAAATTCAGAATAAAGAAATTGCTGCTGCGGATTTTCATCAATAATCGCAATAGTTACCAACGATTTTTCACCACGCTGTAAGCGCCATTCATTTAAAAACATTGCTATAAATTGTTCGTCTACATGCGCTTTAAGTTGTGGCAACAATATACCCGCTGCGCGGCAACATTCAGTTTGCGCACTAACCAACACTGAATTTAAAAATGCGCCTCCGGCATTGGTATTAATTTCTATAATTTTTGGACCCTGAGCACTCAAATGAAAATCGTAACCCATAAATACGCCTGCGGTACCAGGACTGTACGCGGCGATACTGGGGGAATGCGCCAAAATTTGTTCCGCATAGTCGGGTAAATTTACTACACGAGTGACAGCCTGAATAATTTCGCGCATTTTCTGAAATTGTTCCGGCGAAATGAATACAGTAGTGTTGGAAAATAATTGTGGATGAGTTGCTAAAAAAGTGTGATTAATATCATCCGCTTGTAAAACTCTATTTAGCTGATCGCGATTTAATGTTGTGCAAAAACAATCGCGATTTAAACGATCGGCAGAGCTATCACCAGAAACATTACTATCGCAAGAAACGTTGCAATCCTGTGTTGCTGCACAATGATCATTATTCATATATTTTCACCTGCGTAGAGCGCGGTAAGCCGTTTGATAAAAGCGCGGCAAGAACCATAAATACTGCGGATACCCACAAGCATGCAACAAGCCCTGAACTTTGGTAAACCCAGCCTGACAATAAAGTACCTATCAACCTGCCCATCGCATTGGCCATGTAATAAAAACCAACATCAAGCGATGTGCCATCTTCTTTGGCATAACTCACAATTAAATAACTGTGAAGCGATGAGTTAATTGCAAATACGACCCCAAAAATAAATAGCCCTGTAATCAATACTACTGCTGCAGGCAATTCACTTTGTAGTGCTAGAGCAATAGCACCAGTAATAATGGCTAGTAATATTGCCAACCAAAGTGCTGTGCTATCAGCTAGTACACTACCGTCGGTAACAGTCCCGCTCGCTTTACCCACGCTTTTTATATTATTAATAATGGCTGGCGTTAAAGACTGCACAATACCGTAGCCGATAACCCAGCTAGCTAAAAAACTACCTACCCATAAAAAATTCCAACCAAGCTGGCTGCTTAAATAAACGGGTAATGCCACTACAAACCACAGGTCGCGCGCACCAAATAAAAATAGGCGTGCCGCAGAAAGAATATTAATGGCACGATTTTTTGAAAAAAGTTCAGTAAATTTTGGTTTGCTTTTGGCTTTACCTAAATCTTTTTTCAATAACATAATACTGCCCAACCAAATAACACTGAGCAAAGCGGCCATGATAAAAACGGAACCTTTAAAACCCCAAAGCGCGAGCAAAGCGCCACCGAGAAAAAAGCCCACGCCTTTTAGCGCATTTTTAGAGCCCGTTAGTATTGCAACCCATTTAAATAGCTGGCCTTGTTGATTGCCAGGCACCAACATTTTAATCGCGCTTTTTGCGCTCATCTTATTGAGGTCTTTCGCAATACCAGACAAAGCTTGTGCGCTCATAACCCAAGGTATAGTCAGCATAGCGGTCGGCACTGCCAGCATTAACAATGCGCCAACTTGTATTGCCAAGCCAATATTCATAGTCCGGTTAAGCCCAATACGCGCACCGAGATAACCGCCCACCAAATTAGTCACAACGCCAAAAATTTCATAAAACAAAAACAGTGCAGCAATACTCAGAGGGCTATAACCCAATTGATGGAAATGCAAAACCACGAGCATTCGCAGTGCACCGTCTGTCAAGGTAAACGCCCAATAATTTCCCGTGACAATAAGATATTGTTTTATTTCTGCTGATAAGCCTGCCACGGTTTTTCTCATTGAGTTTTTCTCAATTACTCTACAAGGCCAACTAATTTTGCTAGTTCAACTGTGCGATTGGCATAGCCCCATTCGTTGTCGTACCAGGCGTAGATTTTTACTTGAGTACCGTTGGTGACCATGGTTGAAAGTGCATCAATAATAGATGAGCGTGGGTCGCCACAATAATCTGTCGACACTAATGGCCGCTCCTCATAGCCCAAAATATTTTTCAATTCATTTTTACTTGCAGTCTTAAGAAATAAATTAACTTCTTCAGCTGTAGTAGCGCGCTCCACCTCAAATACACAATCCGTGAGTGACGCATTCGCAAGTGGTACACGTACCGCATGACCATTTAAACGGCCACGCAATTCCGGAAAAATTTCTGCAATCGCAGTTGCAGAACCAGTCGTCGTCGGAATTAAATTCATTCCTGACGCGCGTGCCCGTCGCAAATCTTTATGCGGTTGGTCAAGAATACTTTGCGTATTCGTTAAATTATGAATAGTAGTAATAGAACCGTGACGAATGCCAAGCTTTTCATGAATAACTTTTACCACGGGCGCCAGACAATTTGTGGTGCAAGATGCAGCTGTCACTATACGATGCAGTGCAGGATTAAATAAATGCTGGTTTACACCCATCACCACATTCAATACGCCCACCTCTTTTACCGGAGCGCTCACAACCACACGTTTTACACCTTGATTCAGGTACGCCTGCAAAATCGCTACCGTGTTCATTTTTCCGCTGGCTTCAATAACAACATCGCAACCAGACCAGTCGGTATCGGCAATTGCTTTATTAGTCGTCACGTGAATGGACTTGCCATTAATAATTAGCTGCTCACCTTCAGCGCTAACATCTTCTGGCCAAATACCTTGTACCGAATCAAATTTTAATAGATGCGCATTGGTTACCGCATCCGCAGCGGGATCATTAATCTGTACAAATTCAAATTCCGGCCAATGCCACGCAGCGCGCAGCGCCAAACGACCTATACGGCCAAAACCGTTAATCCCAATTTTAATTTTTTTCATGCCCTGTTCCTAAAATTTTTAATCAATAATATATTATTAACAACAGGTATTTTTTCGCTCCGGGCGATCACCCATACGACATAAATTCCTGAGATTATTAGCGACGAACGTTTTATTTGCTTCTGCTGTTTTCAGCAAAACTATTTTGACCCATTCTGGCAAATCCGGATTGAGACGATAATAAATCCATTGCCCTTGACGGCGATCCAGCAACACTTGATCTTGGCGTAACAACGCCAAATGACGCGACACTTTAGGCTGGGTTTCATCCAGCGCAGCCATTAATTCACACACACATAACTCACCCTCAAGCTGAATCATAATCAATGATTTCAATCGCGTTTCATCGGCAAGGCATTTGTAAAACGCAATAGGGTCAATCATTTTTTAATTGTTCCTTTCGGTTTGTATAGGCGTAATTCTACCCAGTTCTTATTGTGCAATAGAGCTAGCAATAGAAGTGTTGTCGGTGCTTTAGTTAGGAAATTAGATATTCGAAATTTAGTATATATGTTTTTTCGAATATGTAAATGGGTGAAGTATTCTAATGGTGACTAGGATTAAAAATTGCTGAGGGTAATGGAAAAGCGGCTTTCGGCTAAAAGTGGATTGTCACACGGATCAAAGTGTTATGTATTTTTCTCTACGCATTATCTGAAGCTTCATCCCATTGCATAATAAATCCATTTCTAAGCATATAACCTTCCCAAGAATTATAGATTTTTTCAATCCAATATTCTGAGCTTCCGCCACAAGGTATTCTAATACCTTGTTCATCATCAAGGACGGCTTTGGCATTCATTTTCCAGAAAAAATTACTTATTGATACTGCTTCATCAACGTTTTCCACCACCCCTTTTTCTATAACTTTTATTACGATGCTATCATTCAGCCTATTAGCAAAATGGAGCGCTACCAATTTTTCTTCATCGTAACTATAAGTAATCATAATGTTTTTCCACCATTTTTTATAACCGACATTCTATGTGCTAACATTTTTAATTTAGAAACCAGTTGTTCAACAGTCATTTGTTCTGTTGCAACGAGCAAATAATGTCGAGCATTATTACTGTCAGGCACGAAAGTCAATCCATTAGGAATATCTGATTTTTCTAACGTAAAATATACATCAATTGGCTTGCCCGGATTTCGACTTTCTTTCATTTTAAGTGCAGCTTTTAAATGCTGCCAATGAACCGAAAATGAGAGTCCCATTTGATTGTGTGGTAAAATCCACTTTTCATCAGAAGAAAATAGAAAATCCTTTTTTCTTATTCCTTTAATAAGGACGTCATCCGCTCCAACACCACTTTTTCTATACAGAGTAGGATGCTGAAGTTTTGGCGTCGGCCGAGCAATAAAACCTTCGAAATCTTTAATAATTTCTCTCAGATCAGTTAATGTTTTAAAAATCTGAGACATAAGGCTCCCTAGCTTCTCATTTTGATACTTAACGAACTAATTGACAGTTTTTAAGTTTTAGTTTTATGGAACACTATTTCGCAAAAAAACCACAAAGCTGCGACTTAAAAAATTTCTAGCACCAAAGTTGTGATCTTCCGACGACAAAATGAAAAATACACTTTACATAAAAGTTAACTATTGGTGAGGTGCATAAATTGACCGGTACAACTTGTGTCGTTATCGTTAATGAAAAAGTTTACTTTTTTTCCTGACATCAATGCAGCCATTAGTAGAGAATAAGTCGCCTTGTTATTTTCAGGATCGTTTTTTTGCCATGTTAACCAAATACCAGCTGGACACGCTGTATTCCCAGTATCTAACGTAAATGTAATCTTAGTTGGCATAGAAGTAGACTCTAAAGTAGTCACCTTGCCTGTTATAACCTGTAATGCGTTGGCTGCTCCACTCAAGCATATTAATACTGACAATATACATATTCTTTTTTTCATATTTACTCCAGAAAATAATTTCATATACAGATGTAGCAGACTGTAGAAAAACCTTCCGCCAATAGTATTTGGAATTAATTATTCAAATTACAACTATTTTTCGCTCTTAACCAAATAAATTACTATTGTTCAAATGGAAGCAGATTAGAACTAAAAATAAAATGACCAAGGATTATATTTTTTATACAGTTTTAACGCCCAGCGATGCTGTAACGATTTGCTACTTGATTTTTAAATTGTGAAAGATTTGAATAGAACTCGAAGGGAAAACTGAAAACATAAATCCAAGCCTTACAAAGCAAACCAAAATCTACTATAGCGCTCAAACTTTACACAAAAATGAACCGAAAGGAAAGCGCAACAAACAAGAAAACCAAAACAATCTAAGCCAATACAACGATAAACCAAACTACTGAAGACACCAAATTACGATGGTAAAAACTCAATTGGATAAGTGATCGTTATTGGTTTTGCACCACCCGCTTTAAACTTAAACAATTTAATACGGCTGATCAATTTTGCTTCCAATGCAGGATTATTTAACTCACTGGAAATAATTTTCACTTCAATAACATCACCTTCAGGAGAGATAACTAGCTGCAATACAATCTTCCCTTGTAGCCCTGGAGTAGTACGCCTTTCTCTTTCATAGAGCGAATAGAGGCCACCTTTATTTTTATCAAAAACAATTGTGACATCTTCCCCAGCACTACCGGCACCCGCATGATTTTTAGCAGTATTTGAACTACTCGCTTTGTCTTTATTAGAATCGGCTAGCAGATCACCAGCAACTTTTTCAGAATTTCTCAACTCAAGGGCAGTTCCACCCACCCTGCCCGTCGTGTACTGACTAGCATCAACATTACCACCAGATTGCGCCACGCCCGCAGTAACAGCATTAAGGTCATGGCCAGCAGCTACAGCCGAATCGTTTGTACCTGAAAACTCAGAGGATAATCTTTTATTGACTTTATTTTGCGCATCGTTGGTATCGATTAAGTCATTTAGCTCATTTGCCAGTGCCAACAAACCACTTTTTTCTGCCACTTTACGCGCTTGCTTTTGCGAATCTGTTAAAGGTTTACGATCAGCTTCATTAACATGTACATGCTCTACAACGGGTTCTGGTATCACAACTGGAGCAGGTTCTTCTTTTGGTTTAGGTAAAGGTTTTATTTCTAGCTTTGGTGGCTGAACGATGGGTTTTTCTTTATGCGAAATAAACTCAGCAATGCGATCTGGCACGGCTGAACGCGCACGGTTATTTTGTGCAGGCATGTCAGTAAACGAAATAGCAATCAAGGCGATAGTGGCCAATAAAAAAACGACAGTAACTATCTTATGAAAGTCACGGTAATTTTCTTGCGCAGGCTGCCAACCTAAAGCGAGGCTTTTATAGGTTATTGCTGTCATTCCATACCCATAATTATTGCATTACACACAAACATCGACCCTGCCCCACTAGCTTTTTGCTTTTGATTTTTGATTTGCTGAAAATGCGATTTTGGTAAATTTTGCTTGCTGACAAGTAGTCAGAACTTTTCTAATTAAAACATAGGAAATATTTTCATCGCCCATGATAGTTATTTTTCTATCTGCAGGCATTTCAGGCGTTTGTATTTGCGTTTTGTTAGCAGCCAAATACGCCAATTCATCTTTTAGTTTTGGAATAATTTCATTCGCGCTGTTTAATACTTCATCCACACTTGCAACGTGCACACCCTGAATCAAAATATCCGTACGGGTTATTTCAATAAGCAAAGTATCTTCTGGTGTCAGCTTGGAAATTGAAGTAGGAAGCTTTAGATTTTTTTGGCTCGGCAAATGTTGAGTGCTGGATGAATTCACCAACAAAAAGAATACCAGAATGGTAAGAATATCAATTAAAGCAACCAGGTTTAATCCCGGTGTTTTTGCTTTTCTGTGATTGCGCTCCATTCGGCGCGCGCGACGAGACTGAATCATGGTTGAACCCCTTGACCATTTTGTTCGGAGCTATTCAGGTCTGGAGCAGCCTCTGTATTTACTTCTGCAGCTGGCTGTAGCTCAGCCGCATCACCGATTGAAATGTTAGGAAACAACTGAACAGTTTCAACAGTTGCATTATTGACTACGTCTGTAGAGCGCACATGGTCCATAACATCAATCATAGTTTTATAATTGATACCGGGCTCTAGCAATAACGTAATATCTTGTTCGTCAGGAAAGCGGTATTTAATTTCTAACAATACTTTATTAAATATTTTCCAGTCAGGTTTATTGGGATCACGTTCTATCTGGCGAATTAAACCCAAATTTACATCCTGTATATCAAATGATTTTTCACGCACAACCAATTGCAAAGCGAGCTTTATTTGTTCTTGTTGTTCTTTTTTTGCATTAAGCGCAGGCAAGTTAAGTTCAACTACCGTCATCTGTGAAAACACAGCGGTAATCAAAAGAAAACATATCAGTGAAACCATCAAATCCATGAACGCCGTTATATTAAGTTCAACGACCTCATGCAGGCGTTTTTTGCGACCTAATTTCATCTATTTACTCGTCAACCATTAGGTTGGAACATTTAACAGCAGCCATTTCAATGGTATCTATAAGCTTACTGGTTTTGGTCGCAAGAAATGAATGTATTAACAACAATGGAATTGCAGCGCCCAAACCTAAAGCCGTCGCATTCATTGCTATTGAAATACTGGCAGATAACAGTTCAGCTTTTTCTGATGGATCAGCATTCGCTACTGCACCAAATGCTTGAATAAGGCCGGATACAGTTCCAAATAATCCCAGCAATGTTGCCACGTTAGCCAAGGTTGCCAAATAATGTGTACGCGCTTCAATTTCCGGTGTGACTTCCATAACACCTTCTTCCATAGCAGCTTCGATTCGCTCGCGCTTTGCATTAGGTTTATAGCGTGCAAATCCGTAATTTAATACGCGCGCTAAAGGCGTATCAGAATTGGCTATTGATTGTTGTGCACGCGCAAAATCGTTAGCCTTAAGCATGGGGTTAATTTGTTTCCATGTCTTATGGGTAATGTTAGTCGTTTTAACGAGATAAAAAAAACGCTCTAATGAAATCGCTATGCCCAATGCTATCACCATAATAATGGGATACATGAAGAAACCGCCAGTCTTGAAAAAAATTATCAGGTTCATATCTTTACCTTTAATACCTAGTTGCAATGCTAATTTTTAATACACGAACACATCTCGCCCCCGATCGAAGGCCATTATACACGTGGATTTGTATTATCTTGTTGAATGCTTTTCGATCCATTCATTTCCATATCCATGTCATTGATAATTTTAGTTCTTTGTGACCGATATTCTCCCACAGATATATTCCGTTTGTAATATTCTTGAAATAGATTTTTTATCAATAATGTATATTTTGTTTCCACCTTACACTCCAGCGTAGCTAGCAAATTTTAATACTAGTCAGAAATTGACTACTAATCAGTGACTTCACGCACTACTCGGAAACCCGTGACATTATCCGGCCGCCCATCATGGGCCACTTTATTATTAATATTACATTCTTCAAAAGTTGTCTCATAGGATCCACCTACGGCTGACGTACTGCCATCGCGCTCCGCCACCCATTCACGAGCATTTCCGACATAATTAATAAGCCCCCAATCATTTTGCTGACCGATGGATACTTTAATTAATGAATTTCCTTTTTGAATGCCACGCGAATTTAATGTGCAATTACGATTTTGATCGATACGGCCACTGGTTGCTTTAGCCGCATATTGCCATTCTTGTAATGTTGGCAGTTTATATCTTCGCCCGGATTTTTCACTTAACCATTTTACATAAGCATTGGCGACGGAAATAGAAATATTTGTTGCAGGCAAACTGCCATCATCACTCACTTTTGCATCACAACTTTTTGCCTGTTGACAAAATTCGTTTAGTTCTTCAATGGATACTTCATATTTGCCGATGGCAAAAGCTTTTATAGCACCGCTAGCCGGTACTACTACCATTGCGGGGACTTTACTAACACCGCTCATTTTATCTTTACAACTTGCCCCTGCCCCTCTAGCACCCAAGCCTGCGATTGACGAACTACAAGGATCTTTTTGTACAATTTTAATGGCCGCTATAACAGCATTGCCATTAAATAAACGCAAAGCATAGGTTTTGGATGCCAGAGCTCGCTCAGGAAATGACGCCCCAATATACTCAATACATTTTGCCAACGATGTTGTAATTCTTGGCTCCTCTTTTAAATAGAGCGCAGCATTTAATGATTTTAATTTGGTAATTGCGATATCGAAATCCTTCATGTCAATATTGCTTTGACACTCCAATTGTTTATCGACATTACCAAGCGCAACTTGAAAGATCGAATTTTTTTGCGCTGCACTTTCAGTTTCTTTTTCTATTTGCTGACGTTCTTGCACGACTACTTTTTGTTGTTGCTGTTGTAGTTGCAATTGCTCTTGTCGCTCCAACTCTAAACGTTTTTGTGCCTCTATACCATTGGCAATTAAAACTTCAAATGCCTTCAGTTGATCTGTTTGCGTAGCATAACGATAAGCATTTTTCGTTAAGACTTGCGCCCGACTATAATCTTTTTCTGCTAATGCACGCTCAATTTCTTTAATGTAACGATTGTAAATAGCCGCTTCTTGTTGAGTTAACCACGCTTTATCTACACCTTTGAATTGCCGCAGTTCTTGTACTTGAGCCCACAACTGATCTTCAATAGTAGAAGTAAATTCAGCGGTTGCTAATAAATCGGTTAAGGCTTTCATTTTCTGTTCAAGACGAAGTTGTTGCTCTATCTGACTTCTTACTTCATCTTCAGATAGTACCACTTGCTCTGCCGGCTTGAATTTAAAGTAGGCGCCAACCGCTAAACTAGCTATCAATAAAACGACGATAAAAATTTTGCCGGTATGAGTCACTTTCTGGGTAAATTCACGCCAAAAAACCTCGACAGATTCGGTACGATTTACTCGATTGAATGCGAGTGCATGCTCAATAGCTAGCCATTGTGTTTTTTTCAAACCAGGAATTTTTTTGGGTTTAAGTTTTTGCCGTTTTGCTTCGTCGGCATGAACTCGATTGAATGGGTGAGCACCCGCAAAAAGTTCATAGGCTATGCAGCCTAATGCATATATGTCATCTCTGACATCCGGAGTTAACCCTTCCAACATTTCCAGGCTTGCATAAGCCGGCGTTAATGCTCCTAGTTTGCCCGCATCAAATACTGTTTTATCATCTAAACTTTCTTCCCGATGATCTGCTTTGGCAACCGCGCGTGCAATACCAAAATCAAAAACTTTAGCAATGCCTCGATTGTTTACGAAAATATTACCGGGTTTAAAATCCGAGTGGATAATGTTTTGGCCGTGAGCATAAGTTAAGGCAGCACAAATACCTTCGAGAATTTTAAATACGTCATCCGTCGGTAAACCTATACTGCGATATTGACTGATTAATTTATCAAGTGGTTTGCCTTCCATGTATTCCATGGTCATAAAAACCGTATCACCATCACGATCGAAATCATGTACGTTTACGATATTGGGATGGGCGATTTTTTGGCTTTTACGTGACTCGCGCTGCAATGCAATAAATGCTTCAGGGTGTGACTTAAATTCATCGCTAAGTACTTTAATCGCTACATAGGGTTCGCGATCCTGGGCCTCGACTTTAAGTAAATCTTTGGCTTTATATACAACCCCCATGCCGCCGGTGCCTAGAATTTCTTCACAGATAAAACGTTTTTTCAGAACGACATAAGCATGCGCAGAATGACTATCGCGAGCGTATATCTCTTCCGAACTATCGCGTTGGCCACGGGATATTTTAGTTGTATCTGAAGGGGTAGTTCGCGCAGATACTTTCGCCGCAGCAAATTGTGTTTTATCACTGCCGGCTGCGGGTGATGCGGTGGAAGATCTGTCTTTTACGATGACCCGGGTTTTATCCGTAGGTGGTACTGCCGCCTGATTAGCAGTTACAGAATTTTCTCCTGCCTTTTTAAGTGGCTGAGCAATGCGGGTTCGATCATCAACACTACTGGCCTTATCAGTCGACGTTTTGATGTGAGTCTTATCATTGTCATCCGAGCTTTTCATATATAGTTCACTACTGTTTTCATCTATCCCTGCACCACATTGGTAGAATTTATTTTGCCAGCACTACCCTGAACAATAATGACAGAAACATTATCCGGTGCGCCATTTGCAATTGATTTATTCACTAACTGCGTAACCATAGCTTCCAGATCACGAATTGCCAGAGCCTCTAGCAGCTCCTCATTACTAACCGAATTATACAAACCATCACTACAGAGTAAAAAAATATCGCCAATTTGTGTAGTGAAAATATTGATATCTACGTATAGGGATTCTTCAACACCTACTGCACGAGTGATAACATTTTTATGTGGATAATTTTCGGCGGCTTCTTTGCTTAACAGCCCCAGTTCAATCATTTCTTCGAGCTGACTATGATCGCGAGATATTTGCACCAGCTGTTGATTGCGAAAACGATAGAGCCGTGAATCACCAACCCACAAACACACACCGATACGCTCTTTAATAATCAATGCCACCAAAGTGCTACCCATAGTGCCTGCGTCAAACATAACTTGCGCATACTCGAGCATTTTTTCATTGATATCGAGCAAGGCATCTTCCACTGCATCGACATAATCACTCAACATCGGCTGCGGAATCACTTCATCCAAGGCAGTAATAATTTTGCTGCTAGCAATATCGCCCACTAAGTGGCCACCCATGCCATCGGCAACAGCCCATAAGCCATTTTTAGGTTTTGCTAAAATAGCATCCTCGTTAACTTCCCTGACAACTCCCACATCAGTTCGAGCAAAACTATTCCATTCAATGGGGCGCCTGAAGGTTTTATCTATCATTCAACATTTCCGTTAATGGGCACAATATATTGCATGGCTATTGTTGCATCGCATTTAAATAACAGGGCTCGTTCCAACCCCAAAGATCCCACTGGCCGTCCAACATAGCGGCCAAGCCTTGCATCTGCGGCAAGCCACGACAATAAAATAAACAGGGTTCAACTTGCTGTGAACCCTGAGTGCTCCAAACGCTGTAACTCGACAAGCTTTCTTTTAATGATGTATTCAGTAAATAGGGGAATACTGAGTTCGGTGATTGCTCTTCAAAATCAAATTTAATAACCGTACCCGACTTATTATTGAGCGATCCACTTGAAGCATAAATTAATGTTTGGGTCAGTGGGCGTTGATTTATTTCTTCAGCTAACTCATCGATTGCAATTTGCCCCTCTAAAGCCTTCAACGCCAACGACTCTAATGTTTCGAACCAATGTGTTTGCGCAATAACTTCTAATGGATTTAATGCTGCTGAAGAACAGGTTACGATTGAGAACGGAAAATAACGGCCAACCCTATCGACACTTGGCAACACAATGCCAGCCCACACATTCTGATCAATAACACCCTCAGAAAATGCAAAGCGCCATATCGGGCTGGTTAAGTAAACATCCAGCCAGGCCTCGCCAAGTTGTTCTTGTGAACAACTGACAAACCCCTGCAACCAGGAGTCCCACGCATTAATAAAGCTAGTCGGCAAATTGCGATAAATAAAATCGCCATGTGCCGGCAGCTTGCCGTATAGACCTACCGATTTTAAGATGTTCACTTAAAGTGACTCCGGGCATCTGAAAGAACTTAATAAATCATTTTTGAAAGGATTGTTGATACTACTCGCCTTCCCTTCGTAAATTATTTTGTGTGCTGTTTTGCTCTCGCCACCCACATTAAAAGTGATCAAATAGTTGTTAGTTTGACCTGTTGCTTTTATATCGGCGTCATCCATTAAATGGAACCAGGCCCAGGCACCGGAATAAATTTTGTCATATGACGAATCATGCAAATCCTCGAAAATGATGCGAATTCTTTTTGAATCTTTATCGCCTTGCCAGGTTAATGGATTCCAAAATTTCGGCCCGTGACTGTAAGTAACTTTTTGATCGCCCAAATCCAGAGTAAAACGCGCATCCGTTTCACTCATGCTTACGGGACGAAGTTCTAAACTAATACTTGGAATTTCGGATTTCTCACGGAAATAAGTATTGCGAATATTAATCGCTTTTTGAATTTCATTAATGGCGGCAGAAGAAAACCCTGTGTTTTGACTACTACTTAAATTTCCACGGGCATCAAGAAATGACTGCAAGTATTCTTTAACAAATAAATCCATTGTCCCCTGAGGTTTAAAGAAAGTTGTAAAGTCAGATAAAGCCACTTCATCAGTTGATGCACGATTAAGCGGATAACGACCCGCCAGCGCCTGCTTGAACGGAGTGCAAACCTGTGCGCGCCATGCAGCATTAACAAATTGATGGCCTGATTGACCCAACGATTGAGATGCTTGATCTGCAAGGGAAACCAACCAGCGCTGAATTGGCTCGGGCGTGGTTTTGGCGTAGCTGCGCAAAGCAGTTATAGGATCAGCAGCACCGCTCTCGGCACGAGCCTTGGCAATTTCAAAAGATTTTTTTGCCGGATCCGGAGCCATGCTAATTTCTTGTACATATTCTTTTAGTTGCGTCAGTTTTTG
>JAYTSJ010000319.1:0-2945 GCA_043745725.1 Gammaproteobacteria bacterium
TGTCTATCGCGGGGCGAACGTGTAACACACCTGCATCAACGTGGCCAAACATGCCGTACGCTAAATTATGCTCATCCAATAATTGACGGAACTCGACAATAAAATCAGCCAAGTTTTCTGGCGGCACGGCGGTGTCTTCTACAAATGGAATAGGGCGCGCTTCACCTGCGGCATTACCTAACAAGCCCACCGCTTTTTTGCGCATGCCCCAAATTTTATTGACGGATTCATTGCCCCAGGCAAGGCTGTAACCTATACGGCCATGGTTTGCTTGCTGTGCCGCGGCATCTAATTTATCCGTAAGATTTTTAATCGCTGCGCGCAATTCAGCGTCATCATCCGCAGTGAACTCTACTAAATTGATACCCTGAATTATTTCGCCGTTGGGTGATGGTGGAAAAAATTCCGCCACGCTATGCCACACAATATCTTTCATCGCTAAATTTAATACGGTTGAATCTACAGTTTCAATCGATGTTGGTTCGGCTGCCATCAGCTCAGTTGCATCGCGTAGCGCCGCATTAAAATCGCGATAATTAACATTAATAATGGCGGAATATTTTGGGATTGGTAATAAATTAATTTTAGCTTCAACAATAAATGCTAGCGTGCCTTCACTGCCGCATAAAATATTATTGAGATTAAAACGATGTTGCTCATCGCGAATATGCGCAAGGTCGTAACCTGTTAGGCAGCGATTGAGCTTGGGAAATTTTTCAGCAATTAAATCCGCATGCTCGCGTTGAATTTCGTTCACTAAACGATGTACTTCGCCAATGCGATCATCGCGCGCGCTGTTGGTTGCTAAAGCAAGGTCATTAATGGGGCCTGAAACCCACTCGCTGCCATCGAGCAATACTGAACGTAGTTCAAGCACGTGATCGCGTGTTTTGCCGTAACGGCAAGAGCCTTGGCCGGAAGCATCGGTATTAATCATGCCGCCAATTGTTGCGCGGTTACTCGTCGAAAGTTCCGGCGCAAAAAATAAACCGTAAGGTTTAATCGCAGCATTAAGTTGATCTTTTACTACGCCGCATTGCACTCGTACCCAGCGCTCTTCTGCATTAATTTCCAAAATATTATTCATGTATTTGGAGGTGTCTACGATCAAACCATCGGTGAGTGATTGGCCGTTAGTACCAGTACCACCACCGCGCGGGCTGAGCACAATCGTTTTATATTTCGGGCGCTGGCTGAGTTTTATAACTGCCTGTAAATCTGCCGCGTGTTTGGGGTAAATCACCCCTTGCGGCAACACCTGATAAATGGAATTGTCGGTAGCCAATACGGTGCGGTTAGCGTAGTCAGGGTTTAGGTCGCCACTAAAGCCGCCATCGCGCAACTTATTAATAAACGACAAATACAGAGCTTGCACAGGGGATGTTTGATCAATACGAGGAATCATGGGCAGGTATCAACAGCAAAAATGGAGTGACGGCTATTCTACTACTGGAAAAAGCCAGAAGCCATGTTGTTTTACTGCTCGCAACAGGCTGCAACTAAGGTTATTTCAAAGGGAAGGCGCAAACGACAATTATTTTGTTCATCTTAATTTCTCCTTAAGCTTACTTTCTTAATCTGCATCCTGAGAACTGCCTTTCCCAAGGGTGTAGTAATGAAAGACTTGTCTAGTGCTCTGCCAGAAAGTTCAGCAGAGTGGCATATGCTACGTTTGCCACACATCAAGATTCCTCGCTTTCGCTTGCAAACTCCTGATTCTGCTGAGCGTGCAGCGATTGAATTTGCAGCTCCAGTCTGTACCTATTAATCCTCACTCCCCAGCTCCAGCTTTCACCAATCAACCCCTCGCTCCCAAGCTCCAGCTTGGGAGTGCTTTTTTTAATTCGCTGACCTCTGCACACTTATCACCCTGCGGGAGTGATTAATAACCATTAATAGCGAATGCCAGAAATTTAAAAAGCAAAATTCGTAATATCCTGTAATGGTTACTGGCGTACATAGTGGTAATAGTCTTTACTTGACCCATTGCGAATAAAATTCCGCGTTCGATATATGCTATGGGTTCGAAGCTGCAAGATTGATAACAACGCATCTAGTTGCTTAAGCCTATAAAAATGAGTCAGGAATTGCGTTTTACTGTAAGAAAAGTTTATGAAGATGTTTGTTAAAGCGTGGGGTGATTATTGTTGTGATGACGAAAATCTTTCACACATTGATAAGGTAATATTTTGGCGTGTTGCGTCTTAATAATGGGGAAAGGTTTATTGATGTTGATAGTTTGTTGTCGACCCAAAGCGGGCGTTAATGATCGGTTTTAAATAAAACTATAAGACCCAAAGGATAGAGCATCTAATTATGCATTTAAAGAAACTAATTCTGACAAATTTCCGTAAATACCCGAATCTAGAAGTCGAATTTAAAGCTGGCCTTAATGTCTTGATTGGAGAAAACGATCAAGGTAAAACCAGTATTATTGATTCAATTCGATACTTATTAAACACGAAGAGTAATGAAAGTTTTCGCTTTGATGTGAAAGACTTTCATCAAAAATTAAATGGCGATAGAGAAAATAGTTTCGAAATACAAGGGGTTTTCACTGATTTTAAAGATCAAGAAGCAGCCAATTTTTTAGAGTGGGGCTATTTTAATAGCGACAAGACTTTTGAATTGCGTGTGCTATTAAAGGCCGGCCTTAAAAACAATAACCGTATTATTTGGGATTTAAAATCTGGACCAGAAAATGCTGAAACCCAAATGGATGGTAATGCCCGTGAATTGCTTCAGGTCACCTACCTTAAGCCCTTGCGCGATGCGGAGATGGAACTAACGCCAGGCTACAAATCTCGTTTAGCTCAAATATTACAAAGTCATGAGGCCTTTCAGATAAAGGGCACCTCCGAAAATATCAAATTTAAAAAAAACAAATTTTAAGAATTTGCCATTTTTCGAAAATTTCATGGTTTTTCTTCAAAGTCTTGAAAATA
>JAYTSJ010000320.1:0-3657 GCA_043745725.1 Gammaproteobacteria bacterium
AGTAAATGTTTTTCTTCTGTGCTAAGTGATCTGGCGTCATATTTCATCCATGCATTTTACAGGATATCTTTATGTGATGGTATTCTTATATTGCGCCTCATTAGTAATGACAACTGAATTTTATTCACAAGTAATAGCTCTTATGATCTCAATAAACCGAACATTTAATAAAATCACGCAAGTTGATTCTTTTGTATTTTGAGCTTTCCAGCGACAATCAAAATACTTATAGTTGTAAAAAAAACCGAAAGAAAATAGTGTCTCGGAATAAAATGCCAGTGTTGGGCTGCATATTGAGGCATCACCATCACCCAACCCGATGACACTACGAGTGACAAAAAAATGCCCAACACTAATCTTATCGTTGATTGATACGAAGTAGCTATGCCCAACACAGAGACTATTAATATTCCAGCCAATGAATAATACAAAACAGAAAATCCAAAATGCATAAAAAGTTTAGTGTGGATTGTTAAATAATCCCACAAAATCTCTGTTGATGGCGGCACAACACCCCCATTGTCGTAGGTGTTTCCTGTCACCCTGTAAGTTGCAGCACCAAATAGGTCTGAAAAGGCTTTATCTGCATCCTCAAAGTAAGATATCACTTGCCAAAAATGCAGTAACTCGGTCGAAATGAAACCAATTAAACTAATCATACAAACAGCACATATTTTTTTAAATTCAAAAGCTGTATGAGGCAACAAAAAGGTAACTATAAACGGCGTAAAAGTAACAATGAAAATATAATCAAATCCCATCCAACCCTGAATATGCCCAATGATAAAAAACATCAAAAAAATTAGCGGACTTATTTTTCCATTTCTAATAATATTAAGCGACAACCCTAGCTCCATCAGCAAAAGTGCTAAGGAATATCCCTGATAAGAGAGCCCGTGCATCATGTTCACAAACATAGGTATTGAGGAAAAAAAAGAGAGTGCAATTATTCCGCAAATGAGACCTACAAAACTAAAAAGTTCCCAGGAAAGATAAGCTAGACCAAGCAAACCTATAGTCACAGGTATAATTCGAAATTCTTCCACCGAGCCCACGCCAAATAAAACGGTTGCCACTCCAGCAATCCAGTGTGGTCCTGGAGGATAATGTGTATAGATAAATGATTCCGAGTCGACCTTGAATTTTCCATTTCGCTCCGAAAGGGTTCCTAATTTCCAGCTTTCTGAGTGATACAAATTGGTTTTCAACAAATACTTTGTGCCTCTATTAGCAAATTGATTTCCAAAGCAGAGATCTGGGAGCCCACTATGTTTTGTAAATCCTAAGGTTGCATAACCTTCTCCCGCACGAAGCGTATCGCTTTCGGTCCAAGGGTCAGCAAACGAAAGCCCATTTTCTGTGAGCCTAATCATTACCTGCTGGCCCATCGCTATTACACCAACGTATAATGCAATTACACAGCACTTCAAGACCAAAGTTGTTTTTGGGGATAATGGTGTATGTAATCCCATTAAGGATCCTTATTTAAAAAAATATTAATTGGTTTGTGACTAGCCTATCTGTTCAGTTTACTCTGCAGGTAACACCCAATCGACTTATCCTAGACCAGGAAGTGTTGCGATCTCCTCGCCTCCACATCAAAACTTTGCCGCGATAATTTTAAATTAAAGTAAAGTAGATTGCCATTACTGTCCAAGTCAGATAACAGAACAAAAAATGAGCTTAACTTTATTCCTGAAGCCAAAATTAAAGACTACCTCGAATACTGCGTGGACTGCACTACTATATTGAAAACTGAAAACATACAAAAATTCGCTCCATTTTGCTCAGGATACCGATTGGCGGTGACGCCATCACACCAAACCTTTTATCGAACAATCACTATTGGCGAAAAATTCATTAAAAAGTACTCGACAAAAAACTGGGGAATTAAGCCAATTCAATATAAATGTAATGGTGGATTTCATTTTGTAAAAGTTGAGTCATTATCAGTTGATTTGGAAAGTCGCTCAAACACTACATGGGTTTTACGTAGCATTTCATTTTGGTTGAGGGCACCGGTCTTTTTTAAAATCTCTTTCTCAATCCGCAGTTCTTTATTTTCTTTGCGCACGCGTTTCAGCTCTTCGCACTCGTCTTCGACCAACACTTTCCCGAAATCACTGCTCAGACCAAACCAGCACACGTGTTCAAACTGACCGGCACCCGCAATAACCTAAGCCATTACGGTGAACGCGCTCTGTGGTAGCTCAACAAGCAACTCAAACGGCACCATCACACCTTTACCGAGACCCTCGCCTTCGGCATCGGGGCCGGATAAGAGTAGGGAAATGCTGCCGTTTTGTGCACGCAAAAATTCTTTCACCGCATCCATACCAACTCCACGCCCGGAGATATCTGTCACTTCATCTTTAGTGGAAACACCAGAGGCAAAAATCAATTCTGCTATGTCGCTATAGCTGGGCTGGTCCTGAGCCTGCCATTTACCTAATGCAATTCCTTTTTGGAAAAGCTTGTCGATGTTGATCCCTTGCCCATCATCTTTAACATAAATATGCACACTTTGTTGCTGCGCCAATGCTCGTATTTCGATGGTCCCGCCGGTGGGTTTGCCTTTCTGCGTGCGTACTGCAACCGTCTCAATACCATGATCAACGCAGTTACGTAAAATATGGGCAAAGATGTTCGTCATCATTTCATTTGCGCTGGATTTAATACGCACCTGATTATCTTCAATGACAACTTCAGGCACCTCTTTATCAAGTTGTATTGCAATCGAAGATAAAGAATTAACAACATCGGCCAACACTTCACTAATGGGATTGGATAAGGCACGGTTTAACAATGTTTGAATAGGTAACAAGGGTTGTGCGATATTGAGCGCTGGAAATTGGTTTGCTGCATCAATGCAGTGCTGAATAGTTTCAATGGCTTTGCTGTCTGCCCAAAAACCATTTTGATCGCGACCCACACCACTACTGTCGCCACGGCCCAATACCGTGTAATAAACACGCTCGTACTCCTGCATAATCTCTTCTACCCGCGCCAAATCACTCATCAATTTGTCGCGATCCCAGTTTTTTTCGGGATTATTTTTGAGCGCACTGTAAACGGATTCGACGTCATGCACGACATCGCTAAAGTAACTGAGGTTAAATGTGCGGCAATTACCTTTGATTGTGTGCATATTGCGGAACAGCAAAGCAATTACTACATCACTGCGTTGCTCGTTGCGTTCAATTTGAGTTTGGTTTTCAGCAATAAAACGTTTAACTGACATTGCAAATGCTACATATTTTTTCGCCGGTACATTTAGCAGTTGACTGATAATATCCAGCTCGCGTTTTTTGCTAAGCGCTTCTTTCTCCATTTTTTTCAACAGCGTGACATCTCTTACCGACACCATCAATTTTATCACCACATCATCGCCAATAACGGGGTTCCAATCGAGCGATAAATATTTTATTTTCCCCTCAAAATCTGCTGCGTACTCTTCCGTTAATAAATGTGAATTGAATTCGTAGTTCATCTCACCTTCGCCAATGATGGAATTAATGGCTTCCTTATTTTGATCAAAGGTGTTGCTGCCGAGTTTGGCCCTGGCGAACAATAAGGCCATAGCATTATGGCCAGCGATTTCTTTGGTTTCAAAAATCTCTTCTAAAAAGCGCGAATATTCAGGGTGAATATTACCAT
>JAYTSJ010000321.1:0-8015 GCA_043745725.1 Gammaproteobacteria bacterium
GGAGGTTGAGCGCGATTTGGCAGCAGCAATGACTAGCATCAGTGGCGCACAACAAAAAGTTATTTCATTGTGCGTTATAAATGGCTATTCCCATGAGCATGTAGCGCATGTAACGGGCATGCCGCTGGGTACTGTAAAAACCAATATTTTACGCGGTAAAGTCCAGCTGAAAAATTATTTGAGCGCTTGGCGCGAGGCTGCGTAATGACGTTATTAACGATAAATGACATTAATCAAAAGAAGGTTCTATGACAACATCTTGGAACGACGGGCAACCCATCTATCGACAATTACGTGAGCGAATTGTCGGTTTGATGTTAACCGGAATATTTAGAGAGGGTGATGCGCTGCCATCGGTGCGGCAAGTTGCCAGCGATTATCAAATCAATCATTTAACTGTGAGCAAGGCTTATCAGGAGTTGGTAGATATGCAATTAGTAGAAGCGCGGCGCGGCATGGGGATGTATGTAACCGTTGGAGCACAAGAAAAATTGCACGGCATCGAAAAAGAAAAATTTTTAACGATTGAGCTGCCTGCGCTACTGACGCGCATTAAACATTTGGGCCTGAGTGTAGACGAACTCTGCATTGCTATTAAAAATACCAACGAGGAACAATAAATGGACGCCATTATTCATGCACAAGGAATCCGTAAAACCTACGGAAAAAAAATCGCGCTCGACAATATTGATTTAACAATTCCTGCTGGCCGCATCGTCGGGCTAATTGGTCCTAATGGCGCAGGTAAGACTACGTTACTAAAAGGTATTTTAGGTTTGGCGCAAGTAGATGGTAGCTTGCATGTGCTCGGTTTAAACCCATTTACTGAGCGCGTCAAGTTGTTGGAAGATGTTTCGTTTATTGCAGATACCGCTATTTTGCCGCGTTGGATAAAAGTGAGTGAAGCACTTGATTATGTTGAAGGCGTTCACCCGAAGTTCAGTCGTGAAAAAGCCATGGGTTTTCTTGCTAAAACCAACATTGCATTAAATAACAAAGTAAAAGATTTATCCAAAGGCATGGTCACCCAATTACATCTTGCGCTTATTATGGCAATTGATAGTAAGTTATTGGTGCTGGATGAGCCTACGTTAGGTTTGGATATTATTTTTCGTAAAAGGTTTTATGAATCCTTATTGAACGATTATTACGATGCGAAAAAAACTATTTTTATCACCACGCACCAGGTTGAAGAAATAGAAGGGATTCTTACCGATTTAATTTTTATCAACAATGGAAGAATTCTTTTGGAGATATCCATGGAAGATCTACCTAATAAATTTGCTGAGCTGCAAGTTGATGCGGCTAACAAAGAAATGGCGTTGGCATTAAAGCCTATCCATATTCGAACGACTCTCGGTGGTTTTAGTATGGTGTTTGAAGATGTTGAATTGGAAAAGCTGCAAGTGCTGGGTAAAGTTAGTACACCAAGTGTAGCGGATTTATTTGTTGCAAAAATGCAACCGTCAACCAGTATTTAATGGGGAATAAAATGAATACTACAAAAATTATTACTCAAATTAAGAGAGAGCTCTGGGAAAATAAAGGAGGTTTTATTTATTCCCCGTTAATAATAACCGGGTTATACCTGTTAATAGGGCTCGGAGTTATTATCTATTTTAGCGAATCAATTGGTGCGCATCATGGATTGGAGGGCTCCGCATTGCGAATTGAATGTAATGGCAAGCCTTGCATCGATGGACATGGGCCAGAACTTGCCAATGCAGTTACTTCAGTGGGTACTAATCCCGATTCTTTTGGTGAGATTATTTTAGGAGGGATGTATGTTAATTGTGCACTGCTTTCTGTGGTGCTTTCGATTGCATTAACCGCTTATATTCTTCGTTGTCTGTTTGATGACAGAAAAAACAATGAGATATTATTTTGGCGTTCCATGCCAGTAAGCGAAACCACTAATGTGTTAGTAAAGCTGGGTATGCAATTGCTCGTGGCGCCCTTCATTGTCCTGCTCATAAATGAATTGGTAACTGTGGCTTATTTTGTGGTTGGTTTAATTGTTTTTGCCTCTCATGGCGTTCCCTTAAGCTATCTATTGGCATCTGTTGCGAATGGCAAGGTGATTTATATTCCTCTGCAGATATTTTATGAAAATATTTTTGGGTTGTTAATGTTGATGCCAGTGATAGGATATTTTCTGTTTTCGTCAGCACTTGCAAAAAAATCACCATTTTTAACCAGTGCATTGATTCCAGTCATTTTGATTATTGTGGATGCAATATTGAATAAATTTCTAGGAGTGCAATTAGGTATTATTCATATCCTTGGCTGGTATGGACAGGCGCTCATCAATGTAAAAGATGCCTACATACTTCAGCATGCGCTGGTGTTGGATAGCTCCATGTTGTTACCGTTTGTTGTGTGCATATCCATAGGCTCGTTATTTGTTGCTGGTGCTATATGGCTGCGCAATAATCGTTACGAAATTTAGAAAATATTCAATTAAGCATTCAATTAAGCATTCAATTAAATAGTCAATCCGGGGTATTACTTATGAACGAAGAGCGTAAATTTCGCGATTTAAAAAGATCAGCAACAGATTCAAAAATTGCCGGTGTGTGTGGCGGCTTTGGTGAATACACACCACTGCCATCGTGGATGTGGCGTGTCATTTTTGTACTGTCAATATTCATGTGTGGTTTCGGAATTCTCACTTATATAGTGCTTTGGATGTGCATGCCTTCTCCTGATACCAATATACGTCAGGAGCGGGTGATAAATTCTGAATCCATGGATAAAACAGAAGAATAAAATTTTATTTGTATTCAATTCTTTGCTGGAGGTAAATAAAAAAATGATTTCCTACAATAAGCTAGCCAGGCTGTCCGGCTTGGTATATCTGATGGTGGTAGTGACTGGTATTTTCACGCTTATGTATATCCCTTCCAAATTGATAGTGGGGGGTGATGCGGCTGCAACAGTTGCGAATATTCGTGGGTCTGAGTTCCTGTTTAGATTAGGTATAGTGAGTGGTTTAATTGAAGGTATTTTTTTCCTGATATTGCCGTTGGTTTTGTACCAATTACTTAAATTGGTTAATAAAAATTACGCAGTATTGATGGTGATATTTTCAGTTATTAGTGTCCCAATTGGATTCATTAATATACTTAACCTGGTAAACGTTCTGTCACTATTGAGCGGGGCAGATTATTTGCACGCAAATTCGGCGGTACAGCTGCAAGGAGAGGTGATGTTTTTTATAAATTCCTATAACAATGGGCTTCTTATTCAAGAGATATTTTGGGGGCTTTGGCTGTTTCCTTTTGGCTATTTGGTTTTCAAGTCGGGCTTTTTGCCAAGGCTACTAGGTGTTTTTCTGATGCTTGGTTGCTTTAGTTATTTGGTGGATTTTTTTGCAAGACTTTTGTTTTCAATCAACGATTTGCCAGATTTTATTATGTGGCCCGCCAGTATCGGAGAGATAGGTATTTGCCTATGGTTGCTGCTTGTAGGTGTTAAGGAAAAACAAACAAATATTAGTTAGCTCACAAAAATAGAGATTGTATTCTCGCCCTAGATTTCGCGTAGAAAATTAACATTAAACTTTAACGAGAAAGTTAAATTAACATTTAACTAAGGATACTTGCATGAAAAATTTCCTGATATTAATCCCCTGCCTTACATTGACTGCATGTGTGTATCAGCAAGGGACCAGTCAGCACCACCAAGGCACTAGCGTAAGTCAGCAACAAGTGGCCTTAATTCAATCTGGCAAAACCACTAAGCAGTGGGTGCTAACAAACCTGGGCATACCAGATCGCAGCCAAACCGAAAGAGATGGTCTGGAAGTGTTTGAATACATTAGCGACCACACCGAGAAATCAAATAAAACGTTGCTATTCGTATTTAATATCGATGCTGAAAAAGAAATTTCACATCAGGTAACCCGTGTTGTGATGCGCAACGATGTTGTTGAGAGTGTTGGCGCTAGCGATCTTTAATTTCGCTCATAGCATTGGCATAGCAATATTCGTAATGAACTTGGAATAAACAGTTAATATCAAGAGTAAATAACATGATGAAATTTTTAATCAAGCGCGTGGCGCTGATTTGTATTGGCGTTGAGCTGGCGGTTTGTGCGTCAATGGTATCGGCAACTCCAGCACTGGAAGCGTTTAACAGCGATCATTTTGTTGAAGCTAAAAACTTATTTTTACTACAATTACAGCAGCCCGAAAATAAGAAAACGGCGTTATATTACTTGGCCGCTATTGAACTAAGTTTAGGCGAGTTTGATAAGGCGTTGGCGTTAACGAACGAGGCATTGGCAATAGAGCCCAAGCTGGCAGACGAATACTTGTTGCTAGGTAAGATTTATGGTGCCAAAGCGCAATCTGCCTCAATGTTTTCAGCATTAGGCTTTGCAAAACAATGCTTAAGCAGTTTCGAAAATGGTTATAAAGTTGATCCTAATAATATCAATATATTAGACGCCTTGATTGCTTATCACAGTGAGGCGCCTTCGATTGTCGGAGGATCGCAAGCCCAGCGCGATAAATATTTAGCGGAACTTAAAAAAATATCACCTGACTTAGCTACAGTAAAAGAAATTACAATTTTTTCTCACCAAAAAGAACAAGAAGAGGCCTTGCGCCTAGCCAAGGACTTGTATGCAAAAAAACCTTTGGATCTTAAGGTAAGGTTTTTCCTTGGGCTTTATTTCAAAGAAAACAAACTATATGCAGAAGCCGAAGATTTATATGAGCAGCTTATTGCCGTTCCCATCTTGCCAGGCATGGTACGCGATGAGCGCTGGCTTATTACGGATTCTTATTTGCAGTTGGGTGAAGTTTTTTTATCAGCCAATCAACACCTGGATCGCGGTGTTTCCCTGGTTGAAGATTTTCAGCGTAAAAATCTGGATCCCAGGCATATACATTATTTTTGGTCTTTTTTGAGCCTGGCAAAACTACAAAAAGCAAATGGCAATATGGAACAATATAAAATCCTTGTCGCAAAAATTAATACTATGAATTATAAGGGTGATAAATATTTTGCCAAAGAATTTGAAGCGACAACTAAAAGTTAATATTATTCATTAGGTTAAATCCTGTAAGTTAAAAATAGAGTAGGAATGAATATGAAAAGCACGAACAACGCTAACTATGAAGATTTCAAGATAAATGTAAAGATAAAAATATCCGCTTTATGGATTTCATTAATGTTTTGTTACGTTTATGGAGACATTTTTGGTTTTTTTGTGCCAGGTAGAATTAACGATATTCAAGCAGGAATAATGGGGCTCGGAGCTATTACGCAAGGTGTCTTATTGGGAACTTCTGTTGCATTAGCGATTCCCAGCCTTATGGTATTTCTATCTCTTATACTTACACCAAAAGTTAATCGCTGGGTAAATATTATATTAGGCACTGTATTTATTCTTGGTCCAGCCCTTACAATGCAGGGTTCTTGGGTGTTTTATAAATTTTATTCGGTTGTAGAAATAGTAATTTCTGGTTTAATTGTCTGGTTTGCATGGAATTGGCCTGCGCAGACGGGGACTAGCGATTAACTAGGGGTATATTGAAAGCATGTGCGGCAATATATTTTCAGTCGGGTGCAGTATTTAATATTTGTTGCATGTCTGACGATGACACTATAAATTCATCCGCACATTTCGTTCTCTTCGCCGCACTAAAGGAAAGTTTGATGAAACTAAGTAAATCTGTTGCGTTAATTGCGCTGGCACTTTCCGGCTTATTAATATCCTCCTGCCAGCACCATATTGCCAAACCTGTTGTTGCGAATTCAGCAGTTCCAGTCAACGTGGTTATCCATAAAAGCCCCAATGATGATCGCATTTATGCGGCTATAACGTTGCCCAACCAATTACAGGTGGTGTTGGTATCTGACCCGAGTTTGGAAAACGCGGCGGCCTCTTTGGCGGTGGGTGTGGGTAGTGCCTTTGACCCGGATTCGCAACCTGGTCTGGCACATTACCTAGAGCATATGTTGTTTTTGGGTACACAAAAATATCCTATCCCCGATAGTTTTTTTGAGTTTGTTCAAGCCAATGCCGGCATGAGCAATGCCTTTACCGCATTTGATAAAACCAATTTTCATTTTCAAGTTAATGCGGCAAAGTTCGATGAAGCGCTTGATCGTTTCAGTGATTATTTTAAAGCGCCCACCCTTGACGCACATTACGCAGACAAAGAGCGCAATGCAGTCAGCAGCGAATGGTCGATGGACCGCAGCCAGGACAACTGGATTTTGCACGTTTTGGATGGCGAAACTGCTAATCCTGCAAGTCCGCACGCACGCTTTAGCATTGGCAATTTAGAAACCCTGGCGGACAAAAAGAACTCGATCTTGCAAGATGAAGTAAAAGCGTTTTATAACCGTTACTACTCTGCGAATAATATGCGTTTGACCTTGGTGGGAAATCAACCGATTGTTGCATTAAAGGCGCTGGCAGAAAAATATTTTTCCGGCATTGCCAATAAAAATATTGTGCCGCCAAAAGTTACTGCGCCTGGCCTAACGCAGGCCGAAATGGGAAAAAATATTTATTATAAATCGCAGAAAGATATTAAAAAAATATACGTCGATTTCCCGATTAAAAATAATAAAAATGAATGGCGGCTTAAACCCAATGAATTTGTTAACAATCTCATTACCTCTGAAGAAGAGGGAACTTTATGCGAGCAATTGCGTGATCAAGGTTTGGCCAACAATGTTACGGCTTATGTGAACCCCGATGAGTATGGCGCCGATGGCTATTTACGGATTGAAGCTGATTTAACTGATCTCGGTTTAAAAAATCCAGATCGTGTTATCGCTTCCGTGTTTGCCTATATTGAGTTAATTAAAAAAGAAGGTGTTAACGAACTCTATTTTCGTGAACTAAAGGCGATGAAAGCGAAAGATTTTGAAAATGCTTCAAAGCCTGATCCCTTTAAGCAGGCTATTAGCATAACCATGGACCAATTTGATTTGCCGGTCGAAAATTTATTGAATGCAGATTTTGTGTATGAGAGTTTTGATGCGCAAGCTGTTAATAATGTGTTGCTACAATTACAGCCCGCGAACGCCCGCATTTGGTATATCAGTAAAGATCAAGCCGCCGATAAAGCCATCCCTTATTTCGAAGGAAAGTATGCAATTCGCGATATCAATGCAGAAGAGCAGGCGCGTTGGTCAACTATGGCCAAAAAATTAACGTTTAATTTGCCGCCACAAAATACACTCTTTACCGATAAGCCTGCAGAGATTGTCGACAATCAATATCTGAAGCCGCAACAAGTCGTCAGCGAAAAAGGTATTGAAGCATTTTTGGCCCAGCCGGAATTTTATCGGGAAGATAAAGGCGTATTAGCAGTAGAATTGAACGTTAACTTTGCCAAAAAATCCGCGAAAAATGTTGTGCTCTCGAATGTGTTGAGTGATATCTACAAAACTAAAAACACCACCATTATTGATCGCGCGGAGCGTGCATCTCTCGGCATAGCAATTACCCCAAGTGCAACTAATTCGCAGGCAATAACTATCACCGGCTATACCACCAAGCATGAAGAATTACTGGATCAGTTGTTGAGTAGTTTTGTGTATTTAAACATTACGAATAAAGATTTTGCTGAAGCTTTAGATCGATATAAACAGGCCAAGCAAAACACCCAAAAAGCACCGCCCTTTAAGCAAGCTTTTGGTCATACCATGCGCTTGTTAGGTGACGCGCCCTGGACGGATCCAGAACTGTTGGCGGCAGCTAAAAAGGTCAGTTTGAGCGACATTATTGAATATCATCGTGCAGTCAAAGCGGATGTCTTCATCCGGTTATTTGCGTTTGGCAATTACGATGAGGCCAAGGTGAAGCGCATAGCCGCTGTAGCACATAAACAATTGCCGGGTAAGCGCTTACCCGCTCAGCGCGTCATCGCAAAATTTATAACCCCAAAAATTGATAAAAATATCATGTTCAAAGATGTTGTTGAACAAACTGACAGCGCTCTGGTAGATGTTTACTTAGGTGATAAAAAATCTGACGATGAGAAAGC
>JAYTSJ010000322.1:0-20499 GCA_043745725.1 Gammaproteobacteria bacterium
CTTGCCATTTGCTGTGCAAATAATTGGCGCCATTGCTCTGACGTGTGTTTAATCATAAGGCCTCCGTTTGTTGGAGGCTGTACACTAAATCAATAGGAGAAAGTCTGGTAGGGTGTGCTTGCTGCTTCGCTTACCTAATCTTCTTGGTTATTCTCTGCTTAATCAATTTAATCTGTTTTCCATCGCAGTCAAACAATAGAGCTTTAAAGAGGTGTTTATTTTAGAAAACATTAACGAGCGAAACTTAACTGCCCGCGCAAGGCGGGCAGTTAAGTTTTAATCCACTAAATTCACCTAGTGTATTTTGCGAATGGTACCGTTATTCATATCAGTTACGAATAAATCAAATCCATCAGTGGTGATGCCTGTAGGAGAATTAAAACTCGCTGCCGCCCCTACACTATCAGCGCTGCCACTAACTGACGCAGAACCAGCAAGTGTGGTGACCACACCTGTGGCTATAACGATTTTACGGATGGCGTTATTGCTCATATCTGCAACGTAGAGGCTGGTACCGTCTGTAGTGAGACTATTTGGGAAATGAAAACGGGCTGCTGCTCCAGTGCCATCCATACTGCCACCAAGACCTGATGTGCCCGCAAGGGTTGTGACAACGCCCGTGGCAATGACAATTTGGCGAATAGTGTGATTAGCATCCGTCGCATAGAGGTTAGTGCCATCAGTGGTGATGCACTGAGGGGCATTGAAACTTGCTGCAGCCCCAATGCCGTCACTACTACCACTTATACCTGAACCGGCCAGAGTGGTAGTCGCACCCGTTGTTATAACAACCTTACGGATGGTGTTATTGCCACAATCTGCAAGGTAGAGATTAGTACCGTCCGTTGTGATGCCACAGAGAAAACTAAAATTCGCTGTCGCCGATGTATCACCTGTAGTAACGGCAACTGTGGTGACAGCACCCGTTGCCATAAGGATTTTGCGAATTCTATTGTTATAAGAATCTGCCAGATAAAGGTTAGTCCCGTCGGTGGTAATGCTGTAAGGGCTGCTAAAGCGCGCCACAGCTCCTACACCATCAGCACTACCGCTAGCATATGCGGTACCCGCAAGCGTGGTGACTACTCTCGTGCCTATAACAATTTTGCGAATAGTGTTGCTATAAGGATCCACCACGTAGAGGTTAGTGCCGTCAGTGGTAACTGATACTGGATCGTAGAAGCCCGCTGTTGCCCCTGTACCATCCGTATCACTTGCAGTACCGGCAATTGTAGTGACTGCGTTCGTAGCTATGACGATTTTGCGGATGGTA
The DNA here is from genome assembly GCA_043745725.1 of Gammaproteobacteria bacterium. GTDB lineage: Bacteria > Pseudomonadota > Gammaproteobacteria > Pseudomonadales > Cellvibrionaceae > Cellvibrio. The sequence goes on from JAYTSJ010000322.1 coordinate 1,274, forward strand.
CGGTTGATAGTATCCGCCACATAGAGATTAGCGCCATCTGTGTCCATACCAGAAGGGTTGTTAAAATGCGCTGCTGTGCCCGTGCCATCAGCGCTGCCAGCAACACCTGCTGCACCAGCAAGGGCGGTAGCAGTACCTGTAGCGATAACGACTTTATAGATAGCATTGGCATCTGCAACATAAAGATTGGTGCCGTCTGTGGTTATACTATTCGGAGCAAAAGAACTCCGGGAAGTAGCAAACGTGGTCACCATACCTGTGGCTATGACGATTTTGCGGATTGTATTGTTCTCACTATCTGCCACATAGAGGTTAGTGCCATCATTAGTAATTGCTTTAGGAAAGAAAAAGCGTGCGGCTGCTCCAATGCCATCCACATTACCCTTAGCATTCGCAGTACCCGCAATAGTGGTAACAACACCTGTAGCTATAACGATTTTGCGGATAGTTGAATTATAGGTATCTGCCACATAAAGGTTGCTACCGCCTATGGTGATGGATGTAGGGCTGAGAAAACTTGCTGCCGCTCCTGTACCATCTACGCTACCGGTAATGTATGCAGTACCGGCAAGCGTTGTAACTGTATTTGTAGCTATAACGATTTTACGGATAGTTTGAGCGCCACCATCTACTACATAGAGGTTACTGCCATCCGTGGTAATTCCCGTAGGATTGCTAAAACGTGCTAACGATCCTGCACCGTCAGCACTCCCCCAAATCCCTGTCGCACCCGCAATAGTACTGACGTTGCCCGTGTCTGTAGCGATTTTACGAATAGTGCCTCGAGCATCTGCCACGTAAAGATCCATACCAACACGAACAACCGATGCTGGACCATTAAATCTAACAGCCCCACCTATGCCATCGGCTCCAGGCGCTGTGCCAGCCAATGTGCTTACAACAGTAGCAATATTGAGCGGATTACCTTGAATAGCACCGCCCATCAAAAATGATGCTATTACAGAGCTGCTAGAAGACGACACTGAGGACGAGCTGCTAAGCGAGCTACTTGATAATGGTACCGATGAAGAATCAACTGAGCTACTGAGAGTTGATGAGCTGCTAATAATTTCTACAACACTAGAAGAAGATGAGCTCAACGGGCTACTGCTTATGACAGGGGTACTGCTAGCTGCCACACTGACCGGGGTTAATACAGTTGAAGAGCCTCCTCCTCCCCCACATGCCGATAAACTTAACAAAGTGAGTAACACTAACGAGCCACGAATTTTGTGGCGATTAAAAAACTGTATGAACATAAAAATTTCCCTTGTAGGATTTAGTAGTCAAATGCAGAGCTTATTTTGTAAATTAAAAATTCATTGTATGGATCGCGGCAAAGACCAGGAAATATGAAGGCAATGCGTAGCAAATCATAGGGGTGTTTGGAGAAAACGTATATGGTGGAATTTAGCTATTGACTTTTAGGAAGTTTAGTGCCAAAACCAACAAAACTGCTTTTATACTAACCAGCGCATATACTTTTTTAGAGAAAAATTATTCGCTCAGTTAACGCTTTTGCTACAGCGTGTGTTGTAGTTCTAACTCCCATTTTTACCCTTACATTCTTGAGGTGATTACATACCGTATTTTCAGCAATTAATAGTAAATCACCAATTCTAGCTGTGCTTTTTCCTACTGCCGTCCATCTAAGGATTTCTTTTTCACGCTCAGTTAATACTTGATTGCTCCCGCCAACTTTTAGGATTTGCATTAGTGAGCTATGAAGGTAACTTGCCAATAAAAAAAGCTCTCCCTGAATGCGCAAGTCATTTTTCCTCTCCTTAATAGAAGCTCGTCCTCCAGCATTATGGATAAATCTTACTAAACCATAGCCCCCTGCGTGATCGCAAAACGGTGCATAAAATACTTCTCGTAAACCAAAATCCTGAGCGTCGTGGATTACGCGAAGCTCCTTAGATGTTAACTTATACTCACTTACATCGCCTGCCATTATAAATGGGGTAACCCGCTGTACTGTGAGACGAACTCCCGGATCAATAAAAAACAAAGATTCTTTTTCATAATGAATAGCAAAATTGTCGACGTGATCAATCATTCGAAACAATAATGGTGAATTATTAAATCGACAAACTCGTTCAATGATTGTAAAAAAATCGAACCCATAATGCTCGCAAATAACAACGCATTGTGAATGTATATCCTGAACACTCTTTGAGTTCAGGATATTTAGTACTATATCTTCCAGCTTGTACATCTCATGAGATTGACGATTTGATAACCGTTGACCTGCATAAACACGCATTTCGTCTTGCTGCATAATAAAATAGCTCAGATTTCACATAAGTTAAAGTCTTCACTTTTACGTTCACACTTTAGATAGCCAATGTAAAAGTTTCAAGTGAGTTGACTGAACATAAATACTGCGATGGCAGCCCAGCAATGTTTTACTTTCGCCTGTGAATTTATTCAGAGCATCTCCGAAAATGAAAAATTTTAAAAAGCGAATTCTCAAAATTTATTATTCGCTAAAAGTTTCATGGGATTTCTTCGGAGGCCTGAAAATATCAACTATATGTTCGATACGAGCACGAATCGTTAATTTTTTGTGCTTGATCATTTTTGTTTTTCAGCTAAAGATTTTGCACCAGTGTTTTTTTATACACTTCGCTTTTATAGCCTAGAATATTTAACATCATTTCTTTTTGGCTCAGTTTCTTTAAGCAGTTTGCTTTGTCAAAAAAACTAGGCTGAATCATTTTATTTGCTCAACCATGCTTGATATCTAATTTTAGCAGATTTTGGCGACTTCTGGAGGTACCGTCTAAATAGCTTTAAGAAATACTAGCGCAAGAGCCGTGCCGATGTGGAGATTAAGGGGGATATTTTGTGGAGGGAAGAATTGCTGGATGTAAAACTAAAACGCCAGGCTTAATCAACCTGGCGCTTTGGTTCTTTTAACAAGGAACTGGTACGTGTAACACCTACCAAATATTGGCAAATATTAACAGCCGAAGCTGCCTGTTCTACCGGTAATGATTTCCCACATAGCATTTAACAATGAATTGGAACCGCTGGTATCTTGCGACAGCTCCCAAGTCATTATTCCACCGTAACTGCGCGCCAATTGTGCTTTTTGGCGAATGGTGGGGATACCATTCCAGTAGTCGCTACCATCAGTATCGCGACAAGCGTTAGCAGAGTTTTGACCTACTTTGGTGTTGTATGCTGCCCAGCTTGGATGTGCGTAGTAAGGCACGCCCAATACTATTTTGGAAGCCACTAAACCACGGTTAGCCCAATAGTTGATGGAGGTAACAGCGTATGAGTAGGGAGAATGATCGCCATTATTTGCGTCATAAGCCATCAGGTTAAGGAAATCGACATAACCAAACACTTCATTTTTAATACCACCACCGGTAGAACCTTCACCCACCACAGCAGCAGTCAAGATTTTGCCACGTGTGTGCATAGCGCTTGAAAGTGAGTTCATCAACATAGAATAGTTATCTGATTCTGCACTGTTTGGATCCGGATATTCCCAGTCGATATCGATACCGTCAAGGTTGTATTGGTCAGTCAAACTGATAACAGCATTGGTGAACTTGGTACGACCAGCACTGGTAGATGCCAAAGTAACAAAGTTACTATCGTTGCCATCATTCCAGCCACCGACAGACACTACAACTTTCACACCGTTTGCATGAGCGTGAGTGACTATAGTTTGCAACATTCCAGAGTTTTCAACTCCACCCAAGCTACCGTCAGCGTTTGGCAACACGAAGGCATAGTTAATATGCGTTAATTTGCTGTACTGGATTGTGCTTTCAACGGTAGACCATGAAGGCGTGTAACCCACAATTTTCAAACCACCAGGTGCAACACTGGACTTACTGCTCGAGCTACTGGATGAGGAGAAAGTAGGTTTACTAGTCGATTGATATGAACTGGAGCTTGAACGAATGCTGGATGAAGTGCTTGATCCACAGGGGCCAATGAGCTCCCATACGCCTGAACCGCCAGTAGATGGAATTTCATTTTGTGTCCACCAACGAGCACGAAAGATTTGCCCATTGTAAATAATGGTATCGTCTTTAACATAAACATTTCCGCCGGTATAGGTTACATAACCGCTGCAGCCACTAACACTGGATGAGCTTGGGACTTGTAATGACGAGCTACTACTGCTCGGCATTTTTGAAGAAGAACTTTTAACAGATACAACTGACGCTGACGAGCTACTAGGATTGCCGCCATCACACGCACCTAAATTGTTCCAGGCATATTGCTGAGCCCAACCTACACCTGGCTCATATGCCCCGCCCTGTGAACACCAACCACCGACTGTGCATTCAAAGGCAGTATTATTATTTTTAACTTTAGCGCCAGTACTAATATTACCCACAGCATAAGTAGGTAAATTACTACAGTCATACGCATTGCAAGCAGCTGATGCAAAGAGCGCACAAGTCGATACGGATAATAGAATTTTTCTTATTAGCATTAGATTTCCCCCGAGGTACAAAGCAGATTTTGAGTTCAGTTTATGGATATTGAAAACACACTGACGATAGAAGTAAGAACAAACACTCAGGTGTTAAGCCCAAATGGATGCTTAAAGTAGAAGTTATTAATGTGCGTCTAAGCAAATAAACACCATAATAGAAGATGCTATTTTCGTCAGCGAGAGCCACTAGACCAAATTGCACTAAAATTCCAAAAAGTACTGACACTATTCAAACAAGTTTAAGTACTTTTCTAATGGGTCTTGGGCAATGGCGTACTAATGTTCTTTGCAGTTTTAAGAGTTTAAGAAAGGAAGGCTCAATATGCCTCCCACTAAAACTGCTAGTTAAACTGGGGTAGGTTCACTACGACCCCTTTACCATTAGCTCTTACAAAAATTAAACGATAAAACAATCCACATTACCGAGCATTGTCCGTGCGGGTTCAAGGCTATTGCACTCGCACATTTTGAGCTAGAAAATCATTAACCCTCTGATCAATTAATACCCATTGATCGGCAGGCAAATACAAATCATATATATACATGTAGTCACCTAGCATATTCATGCGGATACATCTGCCGGAACTTCGACACTCAACAAAAAATACTTCAGAAATAGGCAAAGAATCCCACGAATTACTTTTTAAAAATTTTGAATTTAGATAAGCAAATGTGTCAGGTGCGTCCGTCAGCATATAATCAAAATATGAAACTGCGCCGTGTTGATTTATTAGAGGTATCAAAGAATATTCTACCTTGCACAATAGATCATTCTGACAGAAAACATTTTTAGGATTTTCTTTTGCGTAACGATAAATACCCTTCAGATCAAATTCCAGCCTGCTTTTATCGTTCCAACCATTTTTAGCAAAAATTGTTACAGAGGCTGGAAATACTTTATCGATATCATCTAAAGGCAATTTAATTTTTATAGACTCAATGGGATTCCCAAACAACCCACTACGCAAAGGAGTAACTTCATTGGTATTCTTTATGCTGACACTACCGTAGTTGGCAAATATGGCCCAACGTGGATTAAAAGAATATTTTTTCCAATCTCCAAATGCACTGCAAGAAAGAGAATAAATACTAATCAAAAAGTACAAAGATAACTTTACCAAATTATTACCACCCATTGCATACCCCGGCTTGAGAACAATAATTGAGAATTGAGCCTATTATATTGCGCATAACCCTCTATGTTTGTAATGGGCGGATTACTATTCGGAGTGACATTATATGGATATGGGTTATAAATACCTAAGGTGACAATCATAAGAAATTGTTGCTTAAAACCTTCCCATTCAACATTAATTCCGGCTTGGTATTGTGCGACATGCCCCATTTCATGCATAAATGTCCCGTAAACATCAAGCTGTTCTTTTTTACCTGAAGTTTCAAATCTCTGGCATGTTGTATAGTCAGAGCAGCTTTTTAGCTGCATCGATTTCGTTTGTAGTTAACGGACGCCCCTTGTCACCTTGTGGATCATCCCCAGCACCTCCGCCAGTAAGTCGGGCTCTTGTTTTCGCCGGTCTTAATCACACTAGCTCCCCACTGAACCGCGTAACTCATCGCTGCACTAACATATTGTCCACCCAGCTTTCAGATTGATGACATGTTGTAAGCTTTTCGCTTTTTACCCCCCGTATTTTCCCCTTTATTTGGTGATTCACAATTTTTATGCCCTAAACAATGCGCTTATTACTTCTTTTTCTTCTTATGTAAAACGATAGAAGAATTGAGTTAGTTAATGCGCCAAAATGATGATTATTGCGCCTAACAAAATCCACTATAAGCGACTAACATTTACCTAACTACTTTGTGATGCCTATCACGCTTTAGGTTGATCAAAGTTAGCTGCCATGTAGTTTGGTCGTTACTCAAATCCAATACTAACCTTTAAGAGAATAAAAAATTATGCGCAACCCCAAAAATAATGATGTCTGCAGTAAGGCAAAATTAGCAGTTTTTGCAGGAGCAATAGCGCTCTTCGGTGCTCAGGCAATGGCTGATGTACTAAACCCTGTTATCGGCAGTCTCCTGTACGAAGAAAATTTTAATACCCTTGATTCAACTATTTGGACAAGCGTCGATGGTGACGGCTGTGAAATAGGTTTATGTGGTTGGGGTAACCAAGAACTGGAATATTACAGCCCAGCTAACCTTAGCATAGTGAATGTTCCTTTCGAGCCTGCGACCAAAGCGTTGGCGATAGAAGCTCGTAGAGAGGCTCACGGCACTCACGCGTTCACATCGGGCAAAATTACATCTTCAAACAAGCTTCAGGTCAAATATGGCTTGATTGAGTTTCGTATGAGCACACCTCAAGTTGGTGTTGGTTTATGGCCAGCCGGTTGGATGTTAGGCACTAGCCTTGCTTCCTGGCCATCAAAAGGCGAACTTGACATCATGGAAATGGGCCACAGTGCGGCAGGAATGGCTGGCGCCGGACTTGCAGGTTCAGACATTAATAGTTACACCGCTTCTAATGCGATTTTTTATGCAACTTCAGCATGCACCACGGGAAATGCTTCTTGTGCGGCGTCCACGGCATGGCAAACTAAAAATGCCTATGTGGCCAGCTTGCCTTTAACCAATCGTTTTGTTACTTACCGTATGTATTGGACAGATAGCCAAATCCGTTTCACCGTTGTTGATGCTGGTGTTGAACATGATATGTATGCTGCACCTATTCCAATTACGAGTGAATCTTCAGAGTTTCAAGCACCCTTCTACTTTTTATTCAACTTAGCGGTAGGCGGTAATTTTACTGATGCGGCAAATGATGCTCAGGTTACAGCACCTTTAGCCGGCAGAATGTACATCGACTATATTCGCGTTTATCAATTGAATGGTCTTGGTGAAGTAAAACTGGGAAGCCAGGTAAAACCGGAAACAGGTACTTTTGGTGTATTTACGGATAATACCCCGACTACCAATAAGCAAGAAGCCGGTGTGAGTGACGATATTTGGATTTGGAATACTACTTCAACATCAGCAGGTACTACACCCGCTTATGAAGGCAGTAATGTGATTGCGTGGAAATATGCTGCTCCACAATGGTTTGGTGGTGGCATTGCATCACGACAAGCTCGTGATATGGGTAATTTTATCAACGGTAACCTCAAATTCAGAATTAAAATCCCGGCGAATGTGGGCTTTAAAATTGGAATTTCAGACACCTATACCAATGAAAATTACATAAACTTCCCAGCGAACACAACTACTTATGGTTTAGTGCGTGATGGTAATTGGGCGCAGGCTACTGTACCTATCTCTGTATTGCGCGGTAGTTTGGTGGCATTGCAGTCATTATCTTCCTTGTTCAACATTGTGAGCATTGATCCACAGCCAACTGCTAACTTCGAGATGGCGATTGATGACATTGTTTGGGAGTGCGGTACTGGTGCAGCTTGCCAAGCGACAAGTTCAGCGTCGTCAGTGGCTGCATCATCTGTTCCAGCTTCATCAATAGCTGCATCGTCTGTGCCGGCATCATCGGTTCCAGCGTCCTCTAAACCAGCATCATCTGTTGCGGCATCTTCTGTTCCCGCATCTTCTGTTCCCGCATCTTCTGTTCCAGCTTCATCTAAACCAGCATCCTCTGTAACTGCATCATCGGTAGCCGCTAGCTCATCTGTTGCTTCTGGTAATGGTTACACAGTACTTTCGGCGACTAGCATTAGATTCTATGCCAACAATGCGCCTTGGGCTGATATTCACTTCACCGTTAATGGTGGTCCACAACAAAATGTCAGAATGACTGTGAGTGGTGCTAATAACACCTATGATATAACGGGCTTAACAAGCGGCGCGGTGGTGAACTACAACTTCACAGTAGGTATTGCAGCTGGTGGGGCAACTGATACTGCTTGGGCAAGTGTTACTTGCTGCACAGGTGGAGCAAGCTCTGCAGCGCCAAGTAGTGTTGCCGCGAGTTCGGTAGCTCCAAGTAGTGTTCCAGCCAGCAGCAAACCTGCAAGTTCAGTAGCACCGTCAAGTGTTGCAGCCAGTAGTGTTGCCGCAAGCAGTAAACCTGCGAGTTCAGTTGCTGCAAGCAGTGCTTCCAGTACTGCAGCAGCTTATGGGTATACCAAGTTAACCACAACCAGTGTTAAGTTTTTTGCCAACAACTCACCCTGGGTTGATATTCACTACACCGTAAGTGGTGGAGCTCAAATCAATGTCCGCATGACTCATAATGCGGATAACACCAACACCTATACAATAACGGGTGTTCCAGTCGGAGCTGTGGTTACTTACTCCTACACTATCGGTCAGACTGTAGGTGCGATAGATACAGCTTGGGCACAATTTAATATGTAGAACAAACCCTTACTACTCAGCAGTAACGGTTTAAAGCAAGTTTTAGCCCCTTTTTAGGGGCTTTTTTTTTGATTTTTTCTGGAGCGCAATACAATAAATTTTTTGAATGGCGACAATCAAAAACTTATAATTCACGAAATAATAAATACTTAAGCTCGCTAAAATTTTCATCTTTCTGCATTTTGGTATAACCTTGCCGCCCTTTATTTATCTGCCTGAAAGCCCAATTTTATGCGTCGCCAAGACTTTTTTTACCACCTACCAGACTCATTGATTGCACGTGCACCCACCGCGGAGCGTCGTGGTAGCCGCCTGTTGTATTTGGAAGGTGTAAGCGGTGAACTAAATCATCGTCAATTCCCTGCTTTGTTGGATTTAATAAACGTTGGTGATTTGCTGGTGTTTAACGATACCCGCGTGATTCCGGCGCGGCTATTCGGCCAAAAAGAAAGCGGCGGGCAAATAGAAATTTTAGTAGAGCGCGTACTCGATACACATCACGTACTTGCTCACGTTCGCGCGAGCAAATCCCCTAAAGTGAATTCCATTATTCTGTTGGAAGACAGCACTCGCTTAAAAATGTTAAAACGCCATGATGCGTTGTTTGAACTGGAATTGTTAAGCGACGAAACCGTACTACAACTGTTGGATCGCATCGGCCATATGCCTTTACCGCCATATATTGATCGTGAAGATGCTGTTAGCGACCGCGAACGCTACCAAACTGTGTATAGCCAAAAACAAGGTGCGGTGGCAGCACCAACGGCTGGTTTGCATTTTGATGACTTGATGTTAAAACAACTGCAAGCAAAAGGCGTGAAGACAGCATTTGTAACGCTACATGTTGGTGCCGGCACTTTTCAGCCAGTGCGTGCCGACAATATCACCGAGCACCATATGCATTCGGAGGTGATGGATTTGTCGGCTCAAGTGTGTGAGTTAGTGCGCCAAACCAAAGCTGCTGGTAAACGCGTTATCGCGGTAGGCACCACGAGCGTACGCTGCCTTGAAAGTGCAGCACAGGGCTTTACTGACCCCAGCCAAAAGGGTGAAATTCATCCCTATCAAGGTGAAACGGCGATTTTCATTTACCCCGGTTATCACTTTAATATTGTGGATGCACTATTAACCAACTTCCACTTACCGGAATCCACCTTGTTGATGTTGGTGTCGGCATTTGCGGGTTATTGCAATACCATGCACGCCTACGCCGAAGCCATCGCCCATGAATACCGTTTTTTCAGTTATGGCGATGCTATGTTCATTACCAAAAACTCTCTTGCAGAACATGAAGTTATTTCTGTAACTCATTAAATTTATTAACTTTTTTCTAGAGAAAATGTTGTGACCCATTCTTTTATGCAGTTTGAACTAGACACCCCTGTGAATAACCAAAACGGTCGTGCACGCCGTGGGCGGATGACCTTTCCGCGCGGAGTGGTAGAAACTCCAGCGTTTATGCCGGTAGGAACTTATGGCACCGTGAAAGGTATGCTGCCTCGCGATATTAAAGAAATAGGTGCGCAGATTATCCTCGGCAACACCTTTCACCTGATGCTCCGCCCAGGCGCTGAAGTAGTGAAAGCCCATGGCCCCGCAAATTCAGGGACATTGCACAATTTTATGCAATGGCAAGGCCCTATCCTTACTGACTCGGGCGGCTTCCAAGTTTTCAGCTTGGGCAAAATGCGCAAAATTACTGAAGCCGGTGTTGCCTTTAAATCTCCGATTAATGGCAGCAAAGTGTTTCTGGACCCTGAAACGTCGATGCAAATGCAGCGCGATTTGGGATCAGACATAGTTATGATCTTCGACGAATGTACACCCTACCCGGCTACTGAAAAACAAGCGCGCGATTCCATGGAGCTTTCCATGCGCTGGGCAGCACGCTCAAAAACGGCTCATGGCGATAGCCCTTCGGCGTTGTTTGGTATTGTTCAAGGCGGCATGTATGAACACTTACGCAGTGAATCCTTGAATGGCCTTACAAATATTGGTTTTGATGGCTACGCTATTGGCGGTTTATCGGTCGGCGAACCTAAAGAAGATATGCTGCGCGTACTCGAACATCTCACACCTGAGATGCCGCAAGATAAACCGCGTTATTTGATGGGCGTGGGCAAACCAGCAGACATAGTAGAAGCTGTGCGCCGTGGTATTGATATGTTCGACTGCGTAATGCCCACGCGCAATGCACGCAATGGTCATCTCTTTACCAGCGAAGGCGTTATCAAGCTACGCAACGCCAAATACCGCAGCGATACCAGCCCATTAGATAGTCGTTGCGATTGCCATACTTGCCAGAATTTCAGTCGCAGTTACCTTCATCATTTGGATAAATGCAATGAAATGCTCGGCGCGCAACTCAATACTATTCACAACCTGCGTTACTATCAAAATTTGATGTCAGCGATGCGCAAAGCGCTGAGTGAAGGTTCATTTGACACCTTTTTGGCTGAGTTTTACGGTCTGCAAGGGTTGGAAGTGCCAAAAGCGCCCCCACAATAGAAGGCCATAGTGCCAAACAGGGTTGTAAGTCATTGTTACAACCCATTAAATCGGTATAATCCGGCGCTTTCATGCACTACAGCTCTCTTATTAAAAAATTACAATAAGTCAGCATTTTTAAGTAGAGAATCATTTTTTTCGCGCAGGAGAGAATGATGAAAAATCAAGATAAAAACTTACCTTCGCCACGGGAATCTTTATGTTAAACCGCTACCCGCTCTGGAAATACTTATTGTTATTGGCTACCACTGTAGTCTCGTTAATTTATGCAATACCGAATTATTACGCCCCTGATCCAGCAATTCAAATTTCTGGTCAATCTGGAGGTATAACTATTGATGCCGCTGTGCTCATTAAAGTTGAAGCTGCGTTAAAAGAGGCCAATATCGACTACTTTGGCGCAGAAGTGACTGGTAGAACTGCACTGATTCGCTTTCATAGCCTTGATCAGCAAATGCCCGCACGTAAACGTGTACAACAAAGTTTGGGTGATGACTATGTCGTTGCCCTTCAGGGTGCATCAACTACCCCGCAATGGCTGCATAAGATTGGTGCTACACCCATGAAGCTCGGTTTGGACCTGGCAGGCGGAGTTCACTTTTTGCTGGAGGTGGATACTGCATCTACTGTAGAAAAACGTCAGGCTATTACTGCCGACGAATTTAAAGACAAGTTGCGTAAAGCCAAAATTCGCTACAGCTCGATCATTACCAATAGCGACAACGTGATTATTGCTCACTTCCGTGCAGCTGATGTGCGCGATCAGGCAATCGCCGAACTACGCAACAACAATCCCCAACTGTTGTTTACATCTGCCGACGCCAACATCACCGAAGGTGCTGAAGATTTCACCTTTAGTGGAAAATTGAGTGTAAAAGCAGTTAAAGAAATCGAAGACTATGCAATCAATCAAAACCTGGTGACATTGCGCAATCGCGTCAATGAATTAGGCGTTTCTGAATCGATTGTGCAGCGCGAAGGCCGCAACCGTATTATCGTGCAATTGCCAGGAGTTCAAGATCCCGCTGAAGCGAAACGTGTTATAGGTAAAACGGCCAACCTCGAATTCAGATTAGAAGCTACGCCTGACACACTGGTATCTAACAAAGAACAATTTCCAAACACTGAGAATCGCTATTATCAGGATGCTTATCTAGAAAAATCATTGATAGTCACTGGCGAGCAAGTAGCTGATGCTAAAAGCAGCTTTGATAATGAGAGCAACCAGCCGCAAGTAAGTATCGTTCTGAACAGCTTGGGCGGCACCAAGATGAATCATGTGACCCGCAATGCAGTAGGTCGCAAAATGGGTATTGTGTTTATCGAATATAAAACTCATACCGAATTTTTAACTAATGCAGCGGGTGAGCAAGTTGAAAAACACACCCAATACATTGAACGCAAAATAATTAGCCTTGCGACTATTCAATCTGCTTTGGGTGTGCAATTCCGCATCACCGGCTTGAATAAGCCCGGCGAAGCTTCCGAGCTTGCGTTGTTATTGCGCGCCGGTGCGCTGGCAGCGCCAATGCAATTTGTTTCAGAGCGTACTATCGGCCCATCACTCGGTGCTGAAAACATCAAAAAAGGTGTGACCTCCTGTATTTGGGCCTTGTTGTTGGTGTCTGTTTTTATGGTGATCTTCTATCGCATGTTTGGCGTGTTTGCCAACGTTGCTTTGGCGGTAAACGTTCTCTTACTACTCACTGTACTCTCCATGTTTGGTGCCACCCTAACTCTGCCCGGCATCGCCGGTATCGTATTAACTATGGGTATAGCGGTAGATGCTAACGTATTAATTTATTCGCGCATTCGCGAGGAGTTTCGCAACGGTGCTACGGCACAGCAAGCGATTTACGCCGGTTATGAACGCGCCTTCATTACTATTTTGGATGCGAACGTCACTACCTTTATTGTTGGTATTATTTTGTTTGCAATAGGTACGGGCCCAGTAAAAGGTTTTGCGGTTACGCTTTGTATTGGTATCGTTACTTCAATGTTTACCTCCATTATGATTAGCCGCGCATTGTCTAATCTGGTTTATGGTGGCAAACAAAACCTACAGAAACTTTCGCTGTAATCGAAGCACAATAAAAATGGTGCTGAAATAATAGCGCTGTAAAAAGCTACCATAAAAAATTCGCTTTTAAGAGAGCACGGCTATGTCAAAAGAAAAGTTAAAAGATACGTCGCAAGATATATCCAAAGAAATGAAAATTATTGATTTTATGGCGCTCCGCCATTACGCCTCGGGGTTTTCAATCGTACTCACCATTTTGTCGTTAATTTCCATTGCAGTTTACGGCTTTAAATTGGGGTTAGATTTTACCGGCGGCACCCAACTTGAAATACAGTTAGATAGACCCGCCAACCTTGCTGAAATTCGCACGCTGTTAGAAGAAGAGCATTTGCGTACCCCAGTAGCCGTAACATTTGGCTCAGACAGTGATGTGATGATTCGCACCCAGGATATAATGAAAGATAAGGGCCGCGAGCAAATCGCTAATGAAGTAGCAAAATTAGGTAATGGTGCCGCTCTAACTACTATTGATCGCCCTAGCCGCGAGCAAGAAGGCTATACCGATATTCTCATTATTAGTAATGCGACACCAGAACAAATTACCCAAGCCAATATTTTTACCAGTGAACGTTTTGGTAAAACACTTATCACCGCAAAAGAAAATGGTAGTAGCGTCGCCATTGAAAAATCACTCGACACTGTTTATAGCAATCATCTCATCACCAAATTACAAACAGTGACCGGCGCCAAAATTAAAATACTCAGTAGTGAATCGGTAGGTTCACAAGTCGGTGAAGAACTATTCAACCAAGGTGGCGTGGGAATATTTTGCGCTTTCTTCATGGTATTTATTTATGTCGCGATTCAATTTCAATGGAAATTTTCGGCGGGGGCAATTGTGTCCTTAATTCACGATACGATTGTAACGCTTGGCTTTTTTTCCTTCTTCCAATGGGATTTTGATTTAACGGTATTAGCGGCAGTACTTGCACTTATCGGTTACTCCATTAACGATACCATCGTAGTATTTGACCGGGTTCGTGAAAACTTTCGTAAATTGCGTAAAATGGATGCACTTGAAATTGTGAATATCTCCATGACCCAAACCCTGGGCCGCTCCATCATGACTCACGTAACCGTATTTTTGGTAATGGCTGTGTTATATGAATTCGGTGGTGAATTGTTGCATGGTTTTTCCATCGCTATGATGATTGGTGTGGTTTTCGGCACTTACTCTTCCATCTATATTGCTGCTAACACCACCATTGCTATTGGTATCAGCAAAGAAGATTTAATGCCGCAAGCAAAAGAAGGCAGTGAAGCAGATGCAGCGCCTTAATGAAATCTGAAAAAATATAGAAATTAAACAGCGCCTTGTGCGCTGTTTTAAATTTAAGCGTGTCAATTTTAAAGTAACCGTTTACTTGTTTGTCTTTTACGTGCTTTACTTTTCTTTAATTATTTTTATTTTACCGCCATATCTTGCAGCTTGTTTTTTCTCTCCAACACGAAGCATAAAATATGAATAAAAAATTATTATTTTTGTTAGTAGTGTGTATCGGCGAATTATTTGTCACTAATGCTCAGGCCCAAAAATTTGATGAGTTAGGTAAAACTCCACAAATGGGTTGGAATAGCTGGAACAAATTTGCTTGCAATATCAATGAACAGTTAATACGTGAAACTGCTGATGCCATGGTAAAACTCGGCATGAAGGATGTCGGTTATGAATACGTTAATATCGATGATTGCTGGCACGGTGAACGCGATGCCTTAGGCTTCATTCACCCCAATAAAAAACGCTTCCCTTCCGGTATAAAAGCGCTGGCAGATTATGTTCACGCGCAAGGTTTAAAATTAGGAATTTATTCCGATGCAGGGGAAACCACTTGTGCGGGTCACCCGGGAAGTCTTAACCACGAATATCAAGATGCCCTGACCTACGCAAGCTGGGGTATCGATTACGTCAAATATGATTGGTGTGATACCAAAGGTTTAAATCCTCAAGTAGCTTATACCATTATGCGCGACGCGATAAAAAAAGCGGGTCGCCCCATGCTGTTTAGCATCTGCGAATGGGGCGAAAATGAACCCTGGAAATGGGCTAAAGACGTTGGCCATTCATGGCGCACCACCGGCGATATTTATCCCTGCTGGAATTGTGAATTTAGAAATTACGCATTATCAAAACAAAACATTTTACGTATTCTTGATGAACAAATTGAATTGCGTCAATACGCAGGTCCCGGCCACTGGAATGATATGGATATGCTTGAGGTGGGTAACGGCATGAGCATAAACGAAGACCGTGCACATTTTTCGCTGTGGGCGATGCTGGATTCCCCCTTAATTTCCGGTAATGATTTGCGCAACATGTCGGAAACTACGCGCAGCGTTCTTACCAATAAAGATGTCATTGCAATTAACCAGGATAAATTAGGTGTACAAGCGTTAAAAATATTTCGCGAGAAAGACTTCGAAATTTGGGTGAAGCCCCTTGAGAAAAATGAGTGGGCAATACTATTTTTAAATCGTGGAGAACAATCACTGACTTACACTTATCCGTGGTTACCTTTGCACGACAATCTTAGTAACCGCTCGCTTGATTTTGATAAAACAACTTACCAATGGACTGATCTTTGGACTAAAGCCATTGGCAATACACGACAAATACTCAAAACTGAAATAGCACCACACAGTGTACTTATGTTGCGCCTAAAACCGATACATTAAACTGATTCAATGTTAAAGCACTATATGCTAATGTCCTGCCTGCTGGCGACCTAACTCACTAGCAGAGCCAATTCAACAACTTACTCAAACAATAATTTTTATAATTCAGGAACTACCATGAACGAGTCATCCAATGAGAGGAATATGTCCTCTATTGTTTTAATTAGTATTATCGCCACCCTCGGTGGCTTTTTGTTTGGTTTCGACAGCGGTGTTATCAACGGAACGGTTGATGGCCTGAAGCAGGCTTTTCATTCAGAGTCTGCAGGTGCTGGTTTTAATGTCGCGTCTATTCTTTTAGGTTGTGCTGTGGGTGCTTTTTTTGCCGGTACATGGGCAGACACTTATGGCCGTCGCGGTATTTTAATTCTCTCGGCAATACTGTTCATCTTGTCCGCGTGGGGTGCTGGCATTTCTAGCTCATCGCTGCAATTCGTTATTTATCGTTTAATTGGCGGCTTAGCAATTGGTGCGGCAAGTATTATTTGCCCAGCGTATATCAGCGAATTAGTACCTGCTGAATTTCGTGGCAAACTTAGCTCCATTCAGCAAATTGCGATTATTTCTGGTTTAACCGCAGCTGCGCTCAGTAATTATTTTTTAGCCACAGCAGCTGGCTCATCGGTCAGTGAATTGTGGTTTGGCTTCACTGCGTGGCGCTGGATGTTCTGGGTCGGGATTATTCCTGCTGCCATATTCCTTTTTACACTGCTGACCATTCCCGAAAGCCCGCGCTATTTAGTCACTAGCGGTAAAAAAGATAAAGCTCTTGCAGTCTTAACAAAACTTTACGGCGTAAAAGCTGCGACTAAAACAGTTGATGATATCTACGCTTCAATTGCTCACGATCATCAGCCCAGCTTTTCTGACTTGATCGACAAAAACAAGAAACGTATTCGCCCGATTGTTTGGGTAGGTATTGGCTTGGCAGTGTTGCAACAATTTGTCGGCATCAATGTAGTTTTCTACTACGGTGCGGTACTTTGGCAAGCAGCAGGGTTTTCTGAGAGCGACTCTTTGTTTATTAGCGTGGTATCGGGTGTTGTCTCTATAGGCGCATGTTTAATCACATTCTTTTTGGTGGATAAAATTGGCCGCAAACCATTGTTGTTAGTAGGCTCTGTAGGCATGACCATCACTCTCGCGCTGGTAGCATTTGCCTTTGCCGGCGCACCATTGGATGCCAAGGGCAGTTTAATATTGAGCGGCTCTATGGGTATGCTGGCACTCATCGCTGCCAATCTCTACGTGATCTTCTTCAATATGTCGTGGGGTCCCGTGGTGTGGATCATGTTGGGCGAAATGTTTCCCAACCAAATTCGCGGCACTGGCTTGGCAATTGCCGGCTTGGCACAATGGCTGGCCAACTTCATCATTACCCTAACCTTCCCAATACTTCTGGCTTCAACATTAGGCTTAGTCGGTGCTTACAGCATTTACGCGGCTTGTTCATTGTTCTCAGTATTTTTTGTAATCTGGTGGGTAAAAGAAACAAAAGGTATTGAGTTGGAAAATATGGAAGGCTAACTCAGCAACCACATAACAAACCAATTGTTATTTAAAAGTATTTGAAAAAAACCACCTTCGGGTGGTTTTTTTCAATGTATGATTATCGTTTTATATAATCACTACATTATACTTATGTTCTAAATGTTAAATTCTGAAATTGAAATACTACTGAAACCCACCAAAAAAATATTTCATTTTATACATTAATCTCAAACGGGGTTTTTCATATATAAACTAAATTGCTGTGAAAACTAAATTGCTGTGTAATACTTGTTATAGCGCTTTAGAGCAATTAAAAACAATGAAGAAGTATAAAAAATCTTTTAAACCAGATTAGTAAGTATAATGATTGAACTTGTATGTAGAGCCAGAATAGGCTTTATTTTCTAAAAAATGAGCTATTTACTGTGAAAGTTATTCTTTTAAGTCTTGAAGACATTCCAATAATACTGGTAATTTTTCAATGCCTTTTGTTCTCGGTACTGTTATTAATTGTTAATAATGGCAAACGAACATCTAATTTATTCTTGTCGCTATTTTTAATAGGCTTAAGTCTCGACGCGCTCAATACTTTAATTTATTGGAGCCCAACCATTAAAGTTCAATTTTTAAGTGGCGCAGTGAATATCTTTTTCTTTTTAAGGTTTAGCGTTTATTTAATTGCCCCCATGCTCTATCTCTATGTTAAATCTATTATTTATTCAGATTACACCTTCACCAGGAAGGATGCATTGCATTTAATCCCACTTGCTCTATTCCCACTTTATCTGACAGTGCTTTATTCCAGCTATACAGATGAACAATTATTACTTAGCACTAAAGACTACGCAGTTTTGTTCAACAATCCTATTTTTCAAGTGCATCTTTGGGCAAAAGATATTTTGTACGTATCCTACAGTGTTTTTTCCTACGTTCTTTTACATAACTATAAAGAGCGATTAAAAGAAAATTATTCTAATATCGATCTAATAGATCACACATGGCTAAAAATTTTGGTAGGAGGATTTCTGGGAATATGGATATGGGATTTTATGGGATATGTATTAAATTTATTACATGCACCCGATTGGCTAGGCGATAAACTAGGCATTACGGGCAATTTTTTCCTATTTATTTTTGTTAACACTCTGGTAGTTTATAACCTGGCTAAATCTGGCATTGTGCAAAAGGTAATATCACCCTCTATACAACAAGCTGCCGAGAATAAAGAGCAGGATACACCCGACCAAATGGCAATAGAAAAATTAAATAAAGCCATGCTTGAGAAAAAATTATTCCTTGATCCTGAACTCACTATTGAGCAGCTCTCGGAATATACCCTGTTATCCACACGCAAAATTTCCAACACCATTAATCGCCACTTTAACCAGAACTTTTTTGATTATATTAATTATTATCGAATTGAAGAGGCAAAGACAATCCTCATTAAAGCAGGCCAAAATGCATCGATGTTAGAGGTTATGGCAGATGCTGGCTTTAACAGTAAGTCAACTTTTTACCGGGCATTTAAAAAACAACTCAACCTAACACCAACTCAATTTTGCCAATCCATACAAGCGCAATGAAAGAAAAATACAGCGTACTATTACCTCTCAAGGCCCTAGCCAATATCTAATCCCACTTAATATATTAACTCTGGCACTTATCAAGTAAGTCTCA
>JAYTSJ010000323.1:0-3554 GCA_043745725.1 Gammaproteobacteria bacterium
CGAGGAAAGCAAAATGATTTCTGCACTCTATGTCAGTAAAACCGGATTAGCGGCGCAAGACAAACAGTTATCGACCATTTCAAACAACTTGGCGAACACCGGCACCGTAGGTTTTAAACGTGATCGCGCCATGTTTGAAGATTTACTCTATCAAGTGCAACGTCAGCCAGGCGCTAAAGAAACACAAGATTCGCAATTGCCTTCAGGTTTGCAATTGGGAACAGGTACTCGCGTAGTAGCTACGCAAAAACAATTTAGTCAGGGTAATTTACAAGTGACTGAACAGCCCCTTGATGTAGCCATTAACGGCCGGGGATTTCTGCAAGTATTACAAGCGGATGGCACCATCGCTTACACCCGCAATGGGCAATTGCAATTAAACAGCGAAGGTCAAGTGGTGAATAACGATGGCTTAGTGTTAGAGCCCGCAATCACAGTTCCGCAGGGCGCCAGCAAAATTACGATAGGTAAAGATGGAACCGTAAACGCTTACACCGTGGGTCAAGTCACTCCACAACAATTAGGCAATATCACTCTGGCGGATTTTGTAAACCCGGCAGGCTTGCAAGCCATCGGCGGAAATTTATTTGTCGAAAGCGTCGCGAGCGGCAACGCGCAACAAGGTGCTCCGGGCGAAAATGGTATGGGCGCATTGTTGCAAGGTAATTTGGAAAGTTCCAACGTGGATATTGTAGAAGAAATGGTGAATATGATTACTACACAGCGCGCCTATGAAATGAATTCAAAAGTCGTTTCAACGGCTGACCAAATGTTGCAATACATTTCGCAAAATCTTTAACGGCTGAGTAAAAAAATTATGCGCCTGCTATTTGATCGTCAAGCCTGTAACCGCATCAGTCGCAACCTATTTGTGTTTGCGCTGAACGCGTTGTTGGCTGGCTGCATGCTAAATGATAAACCACAAGCGGGTGATCCCTATTACGCGCCCACCATTTCTACAGCGCAAGCCATGCCACAACGTACCGACGGCTCGCTCTATCAAGATTCATATGGTTTAACTTTATTTGGTGATCGCAAAGCACATTTTGTGGGTGACATTATTACCATTACCTTAAGCGAAAAAACAGTATCTACAAAGTCATCCAAAGTTGATGTGAGTAAAGATGATGCCGTTAACTTCAACAGTGGTGCAAATACATTATTAGGCACTAATCCTTCGCTGAAAGGTTTAACTCTGGCAACGAGTATTGCTCAGAAAAGAAAATTTGCCGGTGCCGGTGGTGCGGATCAAAGTAATAGTTTAAGCGGCAATATTACTGTCACTGTGGCTGAAATTTTACCGAATGGTAATTTAGTGGTACGCGGTGAAAAATGGATGACCTTAAATAGTGGGGATGAATTTATTCGCATCAGCGGCATAGTGCGCCCTGACGATATAGCTACTGACAACACTGTAGTGTCAACACGTTTAGCCAATGCAAAAATTTCTTACAGCGGTAAAGGTGCTTTGGCTGATTCTCAATCGATGGGTTGGTTGTCGCGATTTTTTAGCAGTGATTTGTGGCCATTTTAATGCATCGGCGTTTATGTGAGCTCACTTAATGAGTAATACATTATGAAAATTACACGTGGTTTAATGATCTTTTTGTTGTTGCATTTGTCATTCAATGTACAAGCAGAACGCATTAAAGATTTAACCAGTGTTGCTGGTGTGCGCGCTAATCAGTTAGTGGGTTATGGTTTAGTGGTGGGTTTGGATGGCACTGGTGACCAAACCACACAATCACCTTTTACCACGCAATCTTTTAATTCCATGTTAAAACAATTTGGCATTGCGGTACCCGAGGGTGCGCGTATGCAAATGAAAAATGTAGCAGCCGTGATGATTCAGGCAGAGCTTCCCGCGTTTGCAAAACCTGGCCAAACTTTAGATGTAACCGTATCCTCCATTAGCAATGCAAAAAGTTTACGCGGCGGGAGTTTATTAGTTGCCCCGTTAAAAGGGCTGGATGGAAAAGTTTATGCAGTTGCGCAGGGTAATTTAATTGTTGGAGGCTTTGGCGCACAAGGTGCAGATGGCTCGAGCATTAAAGTGAATATTCCCAGCGCGGGTAGAATTCCAAGCGGCGCCATTATTGAACGCATGGTAGAAAATAATTTTGCCGGTGGTCAACCTATTGTGTTTAATTTAAATCGTGCGGACTTCACGACTGCAAATCAATTGGCAAAAAGTATTAATGCATTGTTGGGGCCCGATGTTGCGCGGCCATTGGATGCAGTTTCAATTGTGGTTGATTCACCACAAAATCCCGCTCAGCGGGTTGACTTTATTGCGATGCTTGAAAATCTTGAAGTGGTTCCCGGTGAAGAAGCCGCGAAAGTTATTATTAATTCACGAACAGGTACCATCGTAGTGGGTAAAAATGTTCGCGTTTCTCCTGTTGCGATTACTCACGGTAGTTTAACTGTTACGGTTGCAGAAAGTTTAACCGTAAGCCAGCCCAATGCTTTTGGCAAAGGTGAAACTGTGGTTGTCCCTAGCAGTAATGTACAGGCTGCAGAAAAAGTAAACCCTATGTTTAAGTTTGCACCTGGTGCAACACTCGATGACATAGTGCGCGCAGTTAATAATGTTGGTGCATCACCCAGTGATTTAATGGCGATATTGGAAGCTTTAAAACAATCCGGTGCACTCAAAGCAGAATTGGTGGTGATCTGATGTTACCTATTGATGGCAATTCACTCACATCGACGATGCCTTCAGTTTCGTCAATGACATCAACATTAAAAGATGCCGTCGTAAAAGATGCTGTTGTAAAAGACAATTATCTTGACCAAAACTCCCTGAATGTAGTGAAAAGCATGGGGCGCAAGAATGACCCTCAGGCATTAAAAGAAATTGCAAAAAAGTTTGAAGGTATGTTCGTACAACAAATGTTGAAAGCTATGCGCGATGCCAATGAAGTTTTTGCCGAAGGCGATATGTTTTCCAGTGATGAAGTTAAATTTCATCAGGAAATGCTAGATCAACAAATGGTTATTAATTTAACCAGTGGTAAAGGTATAGGCTTGGCGACAAGCATGTATCAACAAATGCAGGCGATGTACGGGAAAAAATCTCCGATAGAATTAAATGATCATAAAACCATTGCGCCAACTATTGTGCCAGGCATCAAACCCATGGCAAATAATCTCAATACTACAGAACCACCGGCATTGATTTCTCGGGCAAGCATTAAAACTGCAGGTGTGAAAACATCCGTTGCGCAAACGCCAGAAGATTTTATTGCCGCACTAAAACCCTTCGCTGAAAAAGCAGCTGCAGAATTAAATGTCAATAGCGATGTACTTTTGGCACAAGCTGCACTTGAAACAGGTTGGGGAAAGCATGTCATTCACGATCCCCAGGGTAATAATACGTTTAATATTTTTAATATTAAGAAAAGTAATTCCTGGGACGGAAAAAGCGTAGCGGTGCAATCCCTGGAATATAAACAAGGCATTGCACAAAAAGAGCAGTCCGAGTTTCGCCAATACGATAATTACTTGCAGAGTTTTTCAGATTATGTGGATGTTATGAAAACAAACCCACG
>JAYTSJ010000324.1:0-20012 GCA_043745725.1 Gammaproteobacteria bacterium
CTCATCTCTTTAATACCCTGGAAGTTAATATTTTTATGTAGAAAGGATAAAGCAACAGCCACAAGTGACCCCATGGCTTATTTTTATATGCATCAAGACCTGTAAAGTTAGTTATTGATTTAGAGCCAGTACCTTGAAGCCCGCGCACATTCGCATTATTGGCCGTAGCATTTCGTCCCATTTTTACAACAATTTCAAACATGGGATGGCTCATATTTACATCATCAAGGTGGCACGGAACTCAACGCACTATTTTCAAAGCCTATTAAAACCTAGGCAATTACGTGAATTGGCTCACATTTCAATCCCACTTACGCGTGTTATCCCAACTCAAGCATACATATCGACCTACAGGCCAAACCAACTTATCCAGCGCAGTCATAGTGATAGCAATACCGAGCTTTTTTTGACATCAACGGTGGCTATTGCGTCAAGATGAGATGCTTCGAGGAAATAAGTTGGGTTGAAATAACGAGAACCCAAAATGGTGCATCATGGTTGGGCTAGTAGGGGTTTAAGCTACGCGTGTAGCGGAATCAGAAATTAATCATTTATTTTGCAGGGTAAGCTTTTGTTAATGGGGGGATGATTAAGCATACAGCTCCACTCGCGATGCCTACGAAAAAAGGAAACCGAGTTATCTGCCCAGAGCCTTTTATAATTTATTTTCTCTGCACTGCAACTTAATCACAATTTAAGCGTAAATCAATGTAAGGCATAACTCTAACGCAAGTTAATGCGATATTCCGAAATACATTACACTGGCAATTTAACCTGGACTAGTTGATTGATACATGGCTGCTAACGATGATGAACTCATTACCTTAATTGCCCGCTGCGCGATTCGCGATCAACAAGCAATAAAAACACTATTTGAGCTTGTTAGCCCTTACTTGAATAGCGTGGCCTACCGCATCTTACGCTGCAACGATGCTAGCAGTGATGTATTGCAGGAAGCTTTTTTCCAAATATGGACTAACGCAGCATCCTATCGACCACACCTCGCAAAACCACTTACCTGGATGGCCAGCATTGCGCGCTATCGGGCGCTCGATCGCCTTGATCACGAAAAACGCCGACAGGAAAGGTTTGTATCAGACGGTGAAGAACACGAACTAGAGTGGGAGTTAAGCAATAATGAACCAGAACAACAGATGGCATCGCAACAGCTAAAGTTTTATTTACATAAATGTTTGGTGACTCTGGGCGATAACATTAAACACAGTATTGAACTTGCCTATCTCCAGGGTTATTCCCGTGAAGAAATAGCGGAAAAATTTAATACCAATACCAACACTGTAAAATCATGGCTGCACCGCGGTGCAGAAAGGCTGAGATTATGTCTCGAAGCGACACTGAACTCCTGACCCAGGAAGGTATGGCATTTGAATATGTCATAGGGGTAATGCGTGGCACAGAACGTAAAAGTTTCGAAGCCGCATTGCAACAAAATGCCTCACTTCAGGCACAGGTTCAATTCTGGGAAGAACAGCTCATTAATTTGAGCGATACTGCATCCGCACGCAATCCGCATCCGAAAACCTGGACAGGAATAGAGCAACGGATTCAACAATCCTTAACATCGACAACACGTCCGTCGCGCTGGATTACATGGATGGGCCTCGGAGTACCCAGCTTACTTACCGCTGTTTTAGTGAGCTGCTTATTTTTATTTTTACCGCAACACAAACAATCAATACCTAACTCAGATTATGTTGCGGTATTAATCAATATTAAAGGCGAACCACTATTAACAGCACTAACAGAAAGCAGCAATAACGTTATGTGGTTGAAATGGGAAAAAATAACTATTACAGCGAATAAAAATCTGCAACTATGGGCCATCTCAAAACGCGACGGCCAAACTCGCCCTATAAAAGTATTTGAACAAACTGATACAGGGCAATTAGCCTTACCCAAAGGCAGCTTGCATTTGGTGAAAGAAGCAGCGTCACTTATTCTCACAGAAGAAGATATTGGCGGCTCAGCATTAGATGAACCAAGCGATATCATTTTAGCAAAAGGGGCTTGTGTTTTAGTGACACCTGAGGCCGCAACAAATACACCTGCATCCAAAACAATATAGACATAGATAGGAAATATCACTTATGCGTGTTATCGGATATTTTTTTTGTTTACTATCTATGTTTATTATTAACAGCGCAGCTCATGGATTTGATCTTGCACTAAAAGATGAAAATTTACAGAACTGCATTTTGCAATTAGCTCAACAAAAACAGTGGTCAAGTGTCCAGGCAGTTACCGAAATAGAATGTCATAACAAAAACATTCACTCATTATCTGGCATAGAAGTATTCACGCAACTGCAAAAGTTATCGCTTTATAATAACGATATCACCGAAGCAAAGTTACCCAGCCTGCCCAACTTACAGCATTTGAATTTAGCAAAAAATAAAATGGATGATTTAGATGTCAGCGGCTTACCAGCTTTAGAAGATATGTATGTGTTCGGCAATAAATTAAAGCACTTGCAGCTATCTGCATTACCCAAATTAAAGCAGCTAAAAGCTAATGACAATATTATCGTCGACTTCCACTACCAAGGTTTACCCGTTTTAGAAAAAATTTATTTATTTAACAATAAGATGGTCGATATGGATATTTATCACTTACCCCTTGCACACTACATAGATGTTCGCCAGAATCCCATGCCAGACAAACTCTACGAAGAAATGGATAAATTAAAAGGCATTACATTCCTACATGATGGCAATGCAAAAGACTGGCAATAATTATGTTATATAGCTGTAAAGCTCTTTCACCGTTTCAGTTCATACGGAATAAAAAGTACACCTTCACGAAACCCCTATGTTATTGCTGCGGGTTAGGCCTGCTAGTGTTAACTCATATTGAATACGCTCACGCGGATACAGATATAAAAAACGATCTTAACTTTGCACAACGCAGCCGTTATGCCCACGTTGACAAGGATACAGACTCAGGAAAAGCCGCATCTATTTTACTCAGACTGACACTTAAAACTGAGTGGAGCGAGCATCTAGGTTCCACGGTTGAAATAGATAGCATTAAGAGCTTTTTTAATAATGATCATAGCGATGGTGTTATTTTAAACGGTAAGCCTATTATTCCAGATGTGGCTGGCACAGAAATTAATCAAGCTTTTTTTTCATTCAGCAATGACGATCTCAATGCAAAGCTGGGCCGTCAACGCATTAATTTTGATGATCAACGCTTTATCGGCGGTAATGCTTTTTGGCAGAATGAGCAAACTTTTGATGCGCTATCAACAAAAGCAAAGCTGCTAACAAACTCATCATTTACCTATGCCTATTTATATAATGTCAATCGTATTTTTGGCAATAAGGCAGGAAAGTATCTGGAGGATAGCAACCCAAACTATCCCAAGAATGAGCGCCCGACAAGCCTGTTAGGTGATTACAAACTCGATAGCCATTTGGCGCGTATCGAATGGAATGAATGGGATTATTCAAGGTGGGTATCTTATCTTTATCTCATCAACAATAAAGATTTGCCCAGCGCATCCAACAATACATTAGGTACAAGCTACAGCTTTAACTATAAAGTGGATGCACTGAAATACCGCTTACAAATTGAAGCTGCCGCGCAGAGACGCACAGAAATTGCCGATGAACAAACACTCCCCTATTATCTTGCCGATATGGGGGTCGGCATTAACGCTTATGAAATAAGTATTCGCTACGAAATACTTTCTGCAAAAAATAACACGACTTTTATTACTCCTTTAGGCTCCCTAAATGATTTCCAAGGCTGGGCTAACGAACTTTCACCGATACCCACACAAGGAATTAAAGATGCGTCCTTAGGTTTTTTATGGCGCGCCGCGCCATTTAAAATTGACGCTCGCTACCACACTTTTATGGGCTACACCGATGGCAACAAACTGGGTAAAGAAGTAGATGTAGATTTTGTTTACAAACCTGCACGCAAACATACTATCTCTCTGAGATTCGCACATTTCATACCAGAATCAACAACACAAACAAACGGGAAAAATACCAGAAAAATATTTTTGGATTATTCCTACAATATGTAGCCCTCAACACTCTCCTTAAGATATATCGTCCCTGACAATACAAACCCCCTTATCCTTTTAAATAAATAGCACACGCAACAATAAAAACTCTAATAGTAAAAACCCTAGTAGTAGAAATGTAGTTGCGTAAAAAAATCGATGTAATTGCCGTTGTTGTTTTGGGGAATATCATCGCCCTTTCTCAAACCCACGCGAAATTGCAAATTAGCGAAAGGTGTATACTCCAACAATATAGAATGTCGCGTTCGTTGATTTTCCTGAATGTTATTGTCTGGATCCCAGTACTCTGTCGTTAATTTTACATTGTAGCCTTTCATTATTTCTTTATTAACTTCCAGCAAACTGACCGTTTGTGTTGCAAAGGTTTCTGGAACATTGACAATGGATTTATCGCGGATACGATCTACTTGCGCAAGAAATATATAGCCCTGCCAATTTATGCCACCAAAAATATTGACCATACTACGTGAACCAGCAACTGCATCATTATAAATAGTGCTAGCGCCTACGCGCCAGTTATCCCCCATATATTCACCACGAGCCAGAAATTGAAAATGGTTATCATCGTTCGATTGCGCACTTGTACCATTTGTAACAGAAAAATTATAAAAAGTTTTTTCGCTGCGTAAGCCTAACTCAACGCCGCTATCACTATTGTCAAAATTGACACCCGATGCCTGGCGTACAAATGCAGTATCATCTTCTAACCTTATGCCATAGGGCAGCATAATTCTTCCCGCTTTCACATAATTACTCTCGCCCAACTTGGTAAGAATAAACGCTTCACGATTGAGGGCACTACCTGGAGCAATTTGCTCATCTATATACAATGAAATCGCCGAATCTTTCGGCTGCAAAACCATATATAGCTGACCAGATTGTGCTGCAAATGTTTTACTATTCAACTCGCTATCGGTTTCTGCTTGACTGTCAGTATTTCGTTGAAAGTAATTTGCACGAAAGTCTGCACCTATACGAAAAGTTTCACTTACATTTCCGGCATCGAGTATCGCTAAACTACCCGCTTTTTCCGGCAGCACTTGTGAACCATAATAAGTACCAAAAGTATTGCGCTCACCCCCACCAATGGGATTCACATGGCAGGCAACGCACTGAAGATTATTTTTGAATGCCAAATAGGGTTCTGCAAATACTTGCGCACAAATAAACAAAGCAAATAACAAAAAAAATCGCACTAAGAGTGAATTAATTTTTATATTCATAATGATAACCTCCACCTTCTACATCATTATTATCACCGTCAATTTCTCGGCCCTCATTATCCAGCACTGCTTGCGACCCCAATGGATTAATATCGATGCTAATTTTTTGTGTATCGGCGGCAAGATCATGGAGTTTTATATGCAAATTTTGATCATTCAATAACACCCCCATTGTGTCGATGTTGATAAGCCTGGAATCGGTTGTGCTATAAAAAACTTTCACCGCAGTATCCGTGAACGTGTCAATTTGAATAGCACGACTAAAATGAATCGACGCATTAAATTCATCGCCACTTTTCTCAGCGGTAACTCGAGTTATTTTTGTATTACTGGTGCCTGTGCCTGCACGCGGCGCACCATTGGCAATCCAATCACGCACCCTATTAATTTGCTCTTCACTAAGATATGGGGGGCCATCTAAAGGCATTTGGCTGCCCACAATGGTTGGGCTACCTTCTAACTTTTGTACGATATAACTATCGTCGGGATGACCGGGATTTACCCGCATAAGCGTGGGAATTTCTTCGGACGGATGATTAACGAGAAACGCATAACTATTGTCTTCGCTATCAAAACGCAGCCCGTGGGGTGCAGTACTGCCGATATGACAACGAATACAAATTGCGCCAAAAATATTTTGCTGTAGTTGTGCCAGTGAAACTGTCGTTGCAACACTACTGTTACTGGCGCTGCTGCTTGTTATTGGTAAACCTTGGCTATTGAGCCCCTTGCCTGAACCAGCACCACAAGAAGCTAGTAGCGAAATAACGACTAGATTTAAGATAAATTTACCCATACTGCTTCGCCTTCCCGATGAATCGCTGTTGAATTGCGATTCAGGCAGACATAAACAACAGCCGACCCAAATCGCAGAATGACTAACAACACCGCAGAGATTGCTTAATACAACCGCCGCGTTATTCACCTTTTAAGGTCTAGCAATAGACCAGCCCGTATAATCTCCGTTGGTTTGATCTGGCGCAGTGTCACCGACATAGAAATACAACGCTTTGCCCTTATAAGCCCACTGTTTATCACCACCAGTACGGACAATAACGGTAAAGTCGCCAAAGGTTGTAGCGTCAGCTGGAGCATAGAGCGCGGGCCAAGTAGTTAGGCAACCACCCGTGCAATTAGAAACTCCCATAGTGTCATTATCAAACGTATAGAGAGTGAAATTAAGACGTGAGTTATCAGCGGCACCTAGGGCGTTTACAATATTACTGTGAGCTATAAATCGGCCTTCATCTGCCGCAATCGATGGGATACGCGCGACGTGCCACACATCACCAAAATAATCCCCCGTAGCATCACCAGGATGAGTATCACCAACGTAGAAGTACAACGGCATACCATTTAACGCCCATTGTGATTCACCACTACTACGGGCAACCAAACTATAGGGAGCCTGAGGAACTGCACCCACATCAGCTATTAATGCCGGCCAATTGGTGAGGCAACCAGCCGTACAATTACTCGTACCCGCGGTGTCACTATCAAAGGTATAAAGTGTAAATCCGTGTTTTGCCGAACTGCTGGTTGTCTCCACACTACTAACCGGTACAGCACTTTTTACCCAACCCGCCGCTGCTAATAAGGTACCCAATGTCGAATTGCTTTTTGCTTGTATGGGCATTGGGCGCGCTAAGTGCCAGTTGGTAATGGCTTTGCCGTTAGTTTGACCGGCAGCAGTATCACCCACGAAGAAGTATAGAGGCTTACCTTGATACGCCCATTGCCTTGCATTAGGCGCGGTACCCATTGAGCGGCTAATAATGCTGTAAGGCGCCTCAGCGGTATCGTTATCATCTGCCAATAATGCCGGCCAATTTGCCAAACAAACGCCATTGCAATTCGAGACTCCGGTAGTGTCGTTATCAAAAGTGTACAAGCTGAAATAATCGCGATCCTGACGTGCAGCTGTTGCGCTAGCATTTCCACTGGCTTCAACTCCTACCAACACATTGCCAGATGCTGTCAGGTAGCCGCCATCGGCCGCGTTAATCGCGGTTTTAACAGGCAAGACAGGTTGATATAAAGCGACATGCCAAGTGTTGCTACTCGCACCTTCACCTTTTACATCGCCAACCTGAGTATCACTCACAAAGAAATACAGTGGCTTGTTGCGCAATGCCCACTGACTATTACCATCGGCGCGCTGAATAATAGACAGCGGAGGTGTAGCAACAGCACCCATATCCGCTAACAATGGAGGCCAAGCAGTAACACACCCAGCAGATACGCAGGACGACTGACCAATTACATCGCTGTCAAACACATATAATGTCATACCCGTTTTGCTTACTACCTGAGTGGATAAAGTGCCACCGACATTAAGTAAGACAGTAGCATTACCTTCGCCAACAAAAGTGCCTCCCATAGCCGTTACTTGTTTAGCAATGGGTGTTGGAGCAAATGAACTGGATGAAGCAGCCGCTATTGAGCTAGCACTTGGGGAGCTAACAGCTAAAGAACTAGCCATTGCGCTGGAGCTCGGCACTATATTGTTGGCATAGCTAGACACGGCGACACTACCTCCACCACCTCCGCCACCACAAGCAGCGAGTAGCGCGGCGAATACAGCCAAGGGTAAAAATTTTGTCGTTTTCGTTAGATAAGTTTTCATGGAAAAATCTCCTTTGTTGAGGGTTCGGGGAGATTTACGAAACAGATCGGATTAAAGTTGCAGTAGAATAAAAATTCTTTAACGAGATGGTTTGGACAATAGCCTATTTGTGCAGCACTTCACTTGGGTAGCCATCCATGACTACCCATTTTTGAATCAAGCTAGAGGTTAAGGTTTAGCAAGAAACCATACGCCATAAACGCCTTTAGCATCCCCTGCAACAGTATCACCACTATAAAAATAGAGCGGCTTACCTTTATAGGCCCACTGTTTAGCGCCTTCCGTGCGGGTCACTACCGTGAAATCGCCAAATGATGTTGCCTCTGCCGGGGCATAGAGCGCGGGCCAGGTAACCAAACAACCGTCATTACAGGCTGATTGACCAACAGGGTCGGTAGTCACTGTATAAAGACTAAACCCATCACGCGATTTATCGCTTACACCGCTCGCATTAACGATGTTGCCATGAGCGGTAAATATCAAACCATTATTACCATTGCTATCAGTTGCCACTGGAGAAATTCGTGCGACATGCCAAACACCATTCACATCTTCGCCATTAATGTTCCCGGGCATAGTATCTGCAGCAAAAAAATACAAAGGCTTACCATTTAAGGCCCATTGATACTCACCGCTAGTACGCGCAATTAAACTGTAGGGAGCTTGTGCGACGGCGCCAGCTGTAGCAATGAGCGCAGGCCAATTAGTAAGACAGGCATCAACACAATTACTGACGCCAACAGTGTCACTATCAAACGTATACAGAGTGAACCCATGCTTGGGCTGGTTACTCATTTTCTCAACCGCATTTTCCGTTATAGCTGTTTTTGTTAACCCAACCCCCGACAATAATGAACCCAGGATCGTATTGTTTTTAATTTGCATCGGCTGAGGACGAGCCAAATGCCATTTAACGACTGCCTTACCATTAGTTTGACCTGCAGTTGTATCACTTATAAAAAAGTACAAGGGTTTACCCTGATAAGCCCATTGTTTAACAGCAGCATTTGTCCCAACCGGTGTACGAGTAATAATGCTATAGGGCACTTCAGCTATATCATTTTCATCGGCAACCAGCGCAGGCCAATTTGCCAAACAATTGCCGTTACAATTTGATATGCCTGCCGTGTCATCATCAAAGGTATAGAGGCTAAAACCGGTACGATCTAGGTGCTCAGCCCCCACCACTACTTTGCCAGAAGCGGTAAAATAGTCGCCATCAGTAGCATTTAGAGTGGCTTTACTCAGAGCTATCGGTTCATATAAAGCAACATGCCAAACTCCCCCGACTCCCTCGCCGATGAGATCACCCGCTTTAACATCGCCGTCAAAAAAATACAGCGGTTTATCGCGTAACGCCCACTGTGCGTGACCATCGATGCGTTGAATAATAGTTAGAGGAGCTACTGCAACAGCATTAGCATCCGCTAGCAATGGCGGCCAATCAGTAATGCAGACTTCAGATACACAGGTCGATTGCCCAGCCACATCGTTATCAAATAGATAAAGAGTCATGCCAGTTTTACTTTGCTGTGCAACAGATAGCGTACCAGCCGTATTCAACAACACATTCGCAACACCCTCAGCGACAAAAGTGCCGCCGATATTAGTGACGTGCGTAACAGGCGCTTTAGTGGGGGCGATAGATGAGCTATGCATAACACTCGAGCTTGCCACGGCAGCTAAACTGCTGGCGCTTGTGTGGTTGCCACCATTACCACCGCCACCGCAGGCCGAAAATAGCGACACTAGCAATATGGGTACAGCCTTAATGGTCAGGATAAAAAAGCGATTCATTGGTAAATTTCCTCAAGTCCAGTTAAATTCGCGACACCTTATAGAATCAACATCATGAAAGCTGTTGCTTCCGTAGCAATTCTTGCAAGAAACCTGCACCGCTCCTAAAATTAACTCCAAGTATTTGCAGCTTACCGCTAAGACTGCGGTTTACACTCAAACCTTACCGCTGCGCACCAAGCAAAAAATGCTGGCACAGACTTTTATTATCTGTTAGCTTGCCTCCCCTTAAAATTCTTTAGCAGATTCTCCTGTGATTGCTTTAGAGCGACCACATAACCGACGTTGGCACAGCCAACCGGCACAATACTTAGAGCTCTACGAGGCGCTACACATGGCGAAAAAAAATCCTTCCACCGAAACCTTTGCACTCCGTCCTTTCACTCCTTATGAGGAGAAAAAAGGCGAGGAATATATGAATGACAACCACAAACTGCATTTCAGAAAGTTATTGCTGAACTGGCGTTCGGAGTTGATGGAAGAGGTTGATCGCACTGTTAGCCACATGAAAGACGAAGCAGCCAACTTCCCGGATCCTGCTGACCGTGCCAGCCAAGAAGAAGAATTCAGCCTGGAGTTGCGCACCCGCGATCGCGAGCGCAAGCTCATCAAAAAAATCGACAGCACACTTGAACTGATAGAAAACGATGACTACGGCTACTGCAACGCTTGCGGTGTAGAAATTGGTATTCGTCGCCTTGAAGCACGCCCAACCGCAACCTTGTGCGTTGACTGCAAAACTCTCGCAGAAATCAAAGAAAAACAAATCGGCGGCTAACGTCGACTTATACGGTGGGAGTAATCCCGCCGTATATCCCATCCCATGCCGAATCCTTCTAGCACCAATATTTCCCCTAACGAATCCATTTACATTGGCCGCTTTGCGCCATCACCTACGGGCTTATTGCATTTCGGCTCTTTAGTTAGTGCTTTAGCCAGCTATCTAGATGCTCGCCATCATCGCGGCCGATGGTTAGTACGCATGGAGGATATAGACCCACCCCGCGAACAAGCAGGTGCTGCTGCTGCAATCTTGCGCAGCCTTGAAGATCATGGTTTGCATTGGGACGGTGCAGTGACTTACCAAAGCCAACGGCTTGATATTTATGCAAGCTATTTAACGCAGCTTCAAGCGCATGAGGTTATTTATCCGTGCAATTGCACGCGACAAGATTTAACTGCAATGGAGGGGATTTATAATGGTCGTTGCCGCGCAAGATCCGTTGATATTAACCGTGCCCACGCACTGCGCCTAAAGCTCTATGATCTGCCTACCCACATTACCAGCTTGGCCAACATCACCAGCTTGGTAGGCGATGAACTTTTAACATTTACCGATCTGGTGCAGGGTATACAGCAGCAGAATCTACGCCTTGAAGCTGGCGACCAAATTGTTAAGCGCAAAGATGGTTTGTTTGCCTATCAACTTGCAGTAGTAGTGGACGATATTGCGCAACACATTACTCATATTATTCGCGGTAGTGACTTACTTGACGTTACCGCACGGCAGATTTTTTTACACCGCTTGTTACACGCATCTGTGCCGCAATTTGGTCACGTTACTCTTGCGACCCACAACAACGGCCAAAAGCTTAGTAAACAAAACCTTGCACCCCCCTTACAATCAGCGGATGCTGGAACAAATCTCTGGCAGGCCCTGGAATTTTTAGGGCAGAATCCACCACAAGGGTTATACGGTGCAACGCCAAATGAATTACTGGAATGGGGCAAACAGCACTGGCAATTGACAAAAATTAAGGGATTGAGTGCTAGTATTTAAAAAGAATAAAGTAACCAACAAAACCCTATTCACTAACGGTCACAATATTTTATGAACCATCAACGCCTAATCATTTTATTGTTACTGATTGTTTATCTTTTTACGCCATCATTATTTACCTGGATTATCAGCCCAAATGGCGCCTGGTATCGCCCTTATTTGTTTTGGATGGCGGTGATTCTGGTGACGTTTACCTTTCAAATGTTTCGCAAAAAACCACACAATTTAGACTAAATTATCTTCGCATCACTGACAATAACAACATAGAACGCCACTTATGACATTTGATTTAAGCCAAGTCGCCCTGATCGGAATCAGCTACCTGCTCTTGCTGTTTGGGATTGCTTACATTACTGAACGCGGCTGGATTCCCGAGCGCATCACTAACCACCCGGTGACTTATATTCTCTCACTAGGTATTTTTGCGAGCGCCTGGGCGTTTTATGGCGTGGTAGATTTAGCATTTCAGTTTGGTTACGGAGCCCTAGCTTATTATTTAGGGACTGGGGCACTGTTTTTATTTGCGCCGCTTGTTCTCGCGCCACTTGCTGAGTTGGCGCGGCGCCATCAAGTGCATTCCCTCGCAGATTTGCTGGTATTTCGCTATCACAGCCATTCCGTGGGCGCTCTAACCACGCTGTGTATGCTGCTTGGCATAATGCCGCTAATGGCACTGCAAATTCAGGCGATTGCCGACACCATGCATATTCTCACCATTAGCAGTAGCGATGGCATCAATGCTGGCAACGCCACCTCATTTACAGATAACGGTTTATCTTTTAAAGACGTAATGGCGTTGTGTTACTGCGCGATACTGGCGCTATTTACCATTCTGTTCGGCTCCAGCCGCGACCAACATCGCGGCCTGATTACCGCCATGGCATTTGAATCACTATTGAAGGTTTGCGCACTCTGCGCGGTGGGTTTAACTGCTGTTTTCGGTGTTTTCCATGGACTAGACGGGTTAGATGAATGGCTGGCCGACCACCCGGAAAACCTGGCCTTACTCCACACTCCTATTCAAGATAGCTCGGCGCATACGTTGTTACTGATGTTTCTTGCGACAGCCATAACCATGCCGCACATTTTCCATTTGGGCCTTGCTGAAAACCCACTAATGCGCAACTCGCGTACTTTAACGTGGGCTTTTCCCCTATTTTTGTTGCTCATGTCACTACCCATATTTCCGATTCTCTGGGCCGGCTCAGAATTACAGGTGCCGCTACCAGCACAGTATTTCACCCTCGGCGTACCCATTGCCTTTAATTCGCCGGCATTAACGATTCTGGCATTTCTTGGCGGGCTTTCTGCTGCAACAGGCGCAATGATTATTATCACATTAGCGCTTGCCACCATGGTTATGAATCATTGGCTGTTACCAAGTTTACGGCTAACTGCACGCCATGACTTATATCGTCAACTGCTCTGGATCAGACGCAGCCTAATCGCCGCCATTTTCCTCGGCGGTTACCTGTTTTACTGGGGGCTCAATAACCGCTTTAGTTTGACCGATTTGGCCTTCACTACTTTTATCGAAACCCTGCAATTTTTACCTTGCACATTTGGCATTGTATTTTGGAATCCTGGCAATCGCCGTGGCATGCTTACTGGTTTGTCAGTGGGTACCGCCATTTGGTTTTTAGGTTTATTACTACCTGTACTCACGGGCATCAAAGCATTACCTATTCCGTATTTTGACCTTGATATTCCGATCGGAATTGATTATTGGAACAGCATTACACTGCTTTCGTTAGGTTTAAATACCGCCTTTTTTATCGGTATATCGCTTGTAACCCAACAAACCGAAGATGAACAATACAGTGCCGACCTCTGTGCCGCTGATGAACTTAGCCACCCCGTTCGCCAGGCACTGGATGTACATTCGGCAGCCGAATTCAAAGATCGCCTCGCCAAACCACTAGGCAAAACCACCGCCAGCCGTGAGGTTGACAATGCGCTGAAACAGCTAAGCTTTGGTATCACAGAGCGCCGCCCCTACGCACTGCGTCGCCTGCGAGACCAAATTGAAGGCAACTTATCAGCCTTAATGGGCATTCACGTAGCCAGTGAAATTATGGACAAACACCTCCCCTTTAAAGTGGCTGAAGTACGCGAAACCCTCGATATTAATCTTATAGAAAATCGTTTGGCGCAGTATCGAAACCACCTTACAGGTATGGCAGCCGAGCTCAACAACCTACGTCTTTACCACCGTAAAACATTACAAGAGTTGCCCATGGCAGTTTGTTCCCTCGGACCAGATACTGAGATTCTGATGTGGAACCATGCCATGGCACACTTAACTGCCACCCCGGCAGAAGAGGTTACGGGCTCGTACCTAAGCGACATTACCGAACCCTGGCGCAGCCTAC
The DNA here is from genome assembly GCA_043745725.1 of Gammaproteobacteria bacterium. GTDB lineage: Bacteria > Pseudomonadota > Gammaproteobacteria > Pseudomonadales > Cellvibrionaceae > Cellvibrio. Next base: position 13,856 of record JAYTSJ010000324.1, read on the forward strand.
TGATTGATTTCAGCAACAGTTCCGATGTGCATTACTATCGCCATAAAATTGAATTGCATGGCCATCCGCGCTGGATTAGTTTGCACAAAGCCACCATTGAAGGCCCCATTACCGAAGGAGTGTTCGACAAAGTAATGATGCTTGAAGACGTAACTGAGACTCAATTGCTCGAACAAGAGTTAGTTCATAGTGAACGACTGGCATCAGTTGGGCGCTTGGCGGCCGGTGTTGCCCATGAAATTGGCAACCCCATTACTGGGATTGCCTGCCTCGCACAAAACCTACGTTATGACTCGGACAACCCCGATGTACTGGAAACTGCTGAACAAATTCTCAGCCAAACTGATCGAGTAACTCGCATTGTGCAATCACTGGTGGGTTTCTCACATACAGGACACACAGCGACTAACGAATTTAAAGCCGTGGTTTTACACGATTGCGCCAATGAAGCGATTCATTTGTTATCGCTACAAAAAGACAATCAACAGGTGCAGTTTATTAACGAAATTGCTAAAAACGCAATTGTGGCTGGTGATACTCAGCGTATGATTCAAGTATTGATTAATCTACTATCCAATGCGCGTGATGCCAGCCCTAAGGACGGCTTGGTTGTGCTCGCGAGCAGTGAAGATGAATACTCCGTCAACATCACTGTTACCGATGAAGGAAGCGGTATAGCACCCGAGATTATCGAGCGTATTTTGGAACCTTTTTTCACCACCAAAGAACCGGGAGAAGGCACTGGCCTTGGACTAGCAATGGTGCATAGTATTGTGGAAGATCACGGCGGGCTCTTGGATATTATTAGCCCAGCGGATATTGAACGAAATTGTGGAGCCCAATTCATTGTTAAATTACCGCGTCATGTTGAGTCTTTAGGGGATATTTAAGGTACGATAGTCGACTCACTTTTTGGGAAGTTCGGTATACTTCAAACAACCCAAGTGTTACCAACTGTAATAAACCAAACAAGTCGATAAACTGCTATGAGCAAGATTCTAATTGTTGAAGATGAAACCATTATTCGCACAGCTTTGCGTAAGCTATTAGAACGCAATCTTTACGAAGTTTGTGAGGCACCCTCAGTTAAGGAGGCAACTACAAAGTTTAATCTCAAGGATTTCGATTTGATTGTCAGCGATTTACGCTTGCCTGGAGCACCAGGCACAGACCTCATTAAACTCGCTGGCGAAACCCCTGTACTCATCATGACCAGTTATGCCAGTTTGCGCTCAGCAGTTGACTCTATGCGTATGGGTGCAGTTGATTATGTTGCCAAGCCATTTGATCACGATGAAATGGTTAACGCCGTCAAACGCGTTATCGGCAAAGCCAAGATTATCGATAAAAATGCCATCCAAGCCCAAGGGCTAAATGGTAGCACCGCAAGTAAAGCCATCGCCGGCATGATTGGCACTAGCGATGTAATGCAAGATCTTTACAACCGTATTCACAAAGTTGCGCCAACCGCTGCCACTGTACTTATTCATGGCGAAACGGGTACCGGCAAAGAACTAGTAGCGCGCGCACTGCACGAAGAAAGTCAACGCAATAATCATTTAATGATCTCTGTTAACTGCGCTGCGATCCCCGAAACATTGATTGAATCGGAATTGTTTGGTCACGAAAAAGGCGCGTTCACCGGCGCTGCCACTAATCGCGAAGGCTTAGTCGCAGCAGCTGACGGTGGTACTTTGTTCCTTGATGAGATCGGTGAGTTACCTCTAGAAGCTCAAGCGCGCCTACTGCGTGTATTGCAGGAAGGGGAAGTGCGTCCACTAGGTTCAGTTGAGTCACGCAAAGTTGATGTGCGTTTAGTAGTAGCAACCCACCGCGACCTGCGCAAACTCGCCAAAGAAGGGAAATTCCGCGAAGACCTTTACTTCCGAATTAACGTAGTTCAACTCTCGTTACCGCCGCTGCGTGAACGCGGCAAAGACATTATCAACATTGCCGAATCACTCTTACAACGTTATTGCAGCCAATTTGGCAAAGCACAGTTACGCCTCTCTGCAGACGCTGTGGAAGCCATTATGAGCTACCAGTGGCCAGGTAACGTGCGCGAGCTCGAAAATGCGATTCAACGTGCTGTCATCCTCTGTGAAGACAGCAACGAAATAAGCTCGCAACTCTTATCTATTGATTCAGATGCCCCCACGATAGAAATAGGCAATGTGAATAACACGTTGTTTGGACAGGCGCGCACCCTTGTTGGCAATACACAGCCACACACGAACGGCACCAATCAAGATTTATCACTCGAAGATTATTTTCAACGTTTTGTGCTTGAGCACCAAGACTCCATGAGTGAAACAGAACTCGCACGTAAACTTGGAGTAAGCCGTAAATGTCTCTGGGAAAGACGCCAGCGTTTAGGTATTCCTCGCACCAAAAATAGCTCTGCAAGCACTCTCGCCAAATAAGTATTACTACTTTTCTCAGTTAGTACTTCACGATCATTGTCAAGATGATATGAAGTGCTATTTAGTGACATTTTCTCAACAAAAAACCTTTCCTGCAGATTTATATGCCAGCCTTGTTACCAGCAATATTGACGTTGTTACCGCGTCAAAAGTGTTACCCATCAAAAAAAGTAACAAACTTCTAGGAATTTGTAACCATCAGAAATAACAAAAAGTTATAAAAAAATAGAAAAAAACACCAAATCATTGTTTTATATAAAGTTTATTTTGTTGGCATGTAAACTGCTTTTATGGAGCCATAAAAACAACAAACAATAATAAAATTACTGATAACAATAACAACTAGAAATAATAAGAAACTGAAATATAAAAATAATAACGACAATAATAATTAAAATAGAAAAAGCGCTAGAAGACAAAAGTAATGAGAACTTAAAATAAAGCGGATGCCACACCAGGTAAACAGAGGATGGGAAAGCACACGAGATTGGATATGGGCACGGAAGCACCCATTAATTGTTGCCCTATGAGCACCTTAGTTGTGCTGACACCTCCGAACGGGAAAGCCAAAAGCTTTCCCGTTTTAGTTTTCGCTGTTTACACGTTTAAAATTGTTTACGCGTTTAAACTATAGGAACCCCACTTTAATAGCTCATTATCTACTCATGTTTCCTCTGCCAGAGTGCATCTGCTACACTCCTCATCCATAACTATTATCGCCTATTTTCTCACCCCTTTTACTCTGCGTTAAAAACCTTATGCTAAAACGTTTCTTCAATTTTATCTCCTCACACCAACCGAGCAAGCAGTCAAATTTGCCGTTGGTTATACCACGCGATCAGCACAATATCTCACGCAAAAACATCAGCCCTGCAGCAATTAAAATCATCAAACAATTAGATGATGCCGGGTTTAAAGCCTATCTTGTCGGTGGTGGCGTTCGCGATTTATTGCTCGGTAATCACCCAAAAGATTTTGATGTAGCCACGAACGCCACCCCTGAAGAGGTAAAACGTATTTTTCGTGGCGCGCGCATTATTGGTCGTCGCTTTCAAATTGTGCACGTACGCATTGGCCGAGAAATCATCGAAGTTACTACTTTCCGCGGACACCATGATGAGGGCCCGACAACCACTCGCTCCGATGAAGGTATGCTACTACGCGACAACGTATATGGCAGCATCGAAACCGATGCAGTACGCCGCGACTTCTCAGTTAACGCACTTTATTACACACTTAAAGACTTTAGCGTATTGGACTACTGCAACGGATTGGAAGATCTCAAGCAGCGCACACTGCGCATGATTGGTGACCCTGCAACACGCTACAAAGAAGACCCTGTCCGCATGCTTCGCGCAGTGCGTTTTGCGGCCAAGCTTGGCTTTAAAATCGAAGTTAATACTGCTAAGCCGATCAGCGAAATGAGTAGTTTGCTCGCAAATATATCTGAAGCTCGTTTGTTTGAAGAAGTACTTAAGCTGTTTCTTAGCGGGTCAGCGACAGCTACTTTTCATTTAATGCGTGAATACGATTTATTCAAACAATTATTTCCAGGTTCTGACGCTGCCCTCAAGGCGGGTGATAGCCTTGGCGCCGCACTCATTGAACAGTCCATGATTAATACGGACAAACGTTTACGCGCCGAAAAAACAGTAACGCCCGCTTTTATCTATGCCGCTATCCTCTGGCCCGCACTGCAAAAAGAGCAACAACTACTCAGTGCAAAAATGCCACCCCAAGCGGCTTATCTACAGGCCGCGCAGAATGTTATTAGCCAACAATTAACCCGCACATCTATACCCACACGCTTTCTAATACCTATGCGTGAAATTTGGGATTTACAACATCGCCTACCCAGCCGCCAGGGTTTGCGCGCATTGCGCTTACTCGACCACGCACGCTTCCGCGCCGCTTATGATTTTCTATTGATGCGTGAAGACTCTGGCGAGGACTTACACGGCTTGGGTAGCTGGTGGACAGCCTTCCAAAAAGCTAACGATGACGAACGTGAAAAAATGGTAGAAAACCTGGGCAAGCAAAACTCTAGCAGCAAGCCTCGCCGCCGGGGTCCACGCAAACCTAAATCCGATAGCATTAGTAAAACTGAATAGTATGACTCATGCCTACATTGGCCTTGGCAGCAACCTCGACAATCCAGGCGCTCATATCACACGGGCCTTCGATGAACTTGCAAAGCTCCCACTTAGCCAGTTGACCACTTGTTCCGCACGATATAGCAGCCGTGCGATAGGCCCAGGTGAGCAACCCGACTATATTAATGCTGTGGCATTAATAAACACTGAGCTAACGCCACTTAAGTTGCTGGATGAGTTACAAGCAATAGAACAAATACATCAGCGAGTACGAATCGAGCACTGGGGGCCACGTACGCTGGATTTGGATATACTGCTACTCGATAATCAAATCATTAGCAGCAAGCGTTTACAGGTTCCGCACCCTTACCTGGCTCAACGAAATTTTGTGCTCTACCCTTTGGCCGATATCGCGCCCAATCTGATATTGCCCTGCGGAACACCATTGTCTGAATTACTCGCTAACAGCTCCCACGATGGGTTGGAGCGTTTAAAAAATGAAGGAGCCTCGTGTGAGCGCAATGTTTGAAGATTTGTCACTCGACCTACAGAATGTAAAATTACCACGTTATATTGCTGTAGAAGGTTGTATTGGCGTTGGGAAAACCACCCTCGCACGCAATATCGCCAGCCTGTTCAATTACGATGTTCTCCTTGAACAGCCGCAAGAAAATCCCTTTCTTGCACGTTTTTATCAAGACCCAAAGTCCACCGCATTGCCGACTCAATTGTTCTTTTTGTTTCAACGCGCCAATCAACTACAAAGCCTAAGGCAAGCAGATATTTTTGAACCTGTGCGCGTTGCAGATTTTCTTATCGAAAAAGATCAGTTATTTGCGCGTGTCACACTTGATGACGATGAGTTGAATATTTATCGTCAGGTATACACTAAATTATTAATTGACGCCCCACGCCCTGATTTAGTAATTTATTTGCAAGCCCCGTTAAATGTACTTGCCGACCGTATTCGTCAACGAGGGATAAGTAGCGAGCAAAATATCAGTATTGATTATTTAAAAGCATTGAATGATGCTTACACCGAATTTTTTCATTACTACGATGGAGCACCGCTACTGATCGTTAACGCTAAAGATTTAAACCTCGCCAATAACCGCGATCATTTTAAACAATTAGTAGAATATATTTTGACGATTAAAAGTGGCAGACATTATTACAACCCCATACCTATGCTCTAAACATCAACTCAACATCTCGTTACTTTCAGCAATCATTGTGAGTATCCAATGCCCTACAACACACTCAATAGCACATCAACAACCGACAGTGCCCTCACCAAACAAGTCACCGTCAAAACGCTGCACAAATTAAAAAGTAATGGTGAAAAATTTGTCGTAATTGCCCTCTACGATGCGCACATGGCGGCCATGGCGCAGCGTTGCGGTGTAGAAGTAGTATTAGTAGGTGATTCACTAGGGATGACAGTATTAGGTTACGACAGCACTATTCCAGTCACGATGGAACACATGATTTATCACGTAGAGGCAGTGGCGCGCGGCAACAAAAAATCATTGATTATTGGCGACCTCCCCTTTATGACCTACGCAACCCCCACCGATGCACTACGCAATGCTGCGCGCATCATGCAAGCAGGTGCGCAGATGGTAAAACTCGAGGGTGGTG
>JAYTSJ010000325.1:0-12571 GCA_043745725.1 Gammaproteobacteria bacterium
GATGCCATGCTCGCGAGATCGCCGGACTGGTGTATTTCGCGGCAGCGCACCTGGGGTGTACCCATTGCGTTGTTTGTACATAAAGAAACGCAAGAGTTGCATCCAGAAACCGCGCGCTTAATTGAAGCTGTTGCGCTAAAAGTTGAACAAGGTGGAATGGATGCTTGGTTTGATTTGGATGCAAAAGAATTGTTAGGTGCCGATGCTGAAAGCTATACCAAAGTAACGGATACTTTGGATGTATGGTTTGATTCTGGCGTAACCCATTATGCGGTATTAGAGCAGCGTAAAGGTTTGCGTTTTCCAGCAGATTTATATTTAGAAGGTTCAGATCAACATCGCGGTTGGTTTCAATCCTCACTTAAAACTTCGATGGCGATGAATGGCGTACCGCCGTACAAAACGGTATTGACGCATGGTTTTGTGGTAGATGCGCAAGGTCGCAAAATGTCGAAATCGGTTGGCAATGTTGTACCGCCACAAAAAGTGATGAACGACTTGGGCGCAGATGTTTTGCGTTTGTGGGTGGCGGCAACAGATTTTAGTACCGAGATGAGTGTGTCTGATGAAATTTTAAAACGCACGGCCGATTCGTATCGCCGTATTCGCAATACTGCGCGTTTTATTTTATCGAATTTGACGGGTTTTAATCCTGTTACAGATTCTGTTGCTGTGGATGAGATGCTGCAACTGGATCGTTGGATTCTTGGTCGCACCGCGGAATTGCAACAAGATATTATTGCTGCTTACGACAATTATCAGTTGCATTTAATTTATCAAAAATTACACAACTTTTGTGTTGTGGAGTTGGGTGGTTTTTATCTCGATATTATTAAAGATCGTCAATACACCACTCAAGCAAACAGTCTTGCGCGTCGTTCGGCACAAACTGCAATGCAACATATTATTGAAGCTATGGTGCGCTGGATTGCGCCCATTTTAAGTTTCACTGCGGATGAAATGTGGCCAGTGATAGCGGGTGATCGTAGTCAATCAGTGTTTGTTGCTGAGTGGTATGGTTTGCCTGCAGCATCGGCGGATGCGTTTGGTAATGAGTATTGGGAATTGGTTGCGCAAGTAAAAGATGCGGTTAACAAAGTACTTGAAGCAAAGCGTGGCGCGGGCGAAGTGGGCGGCTCCTTAGGTACGGAAGTCGTATTGTATTGTGATGGAAAGTTACAGCAGCAATTACAAAAACTTGGCAACGAATTGCGCTTTGTGTTGATTACTTCAACCGCTGAAGTTCGCGCGCTTGCGGATGCAGAAGATGCCGTTGCAACAGACATTAATGGGTTGCAAGTGTGTGTGAAAAAATCAGTGCACATAAAGTGCGCCCGCTGTTGGCATCATCGTGCTGACGTAGGTCGTTTTGTCGCGCATCCAGAACTATGCGAGCGTTGCGTAGAAAATGTGGATGGTAAAGGCGAATTGCGTAAGTTTGCATAAATTTATTTTTTCGGAAGCTATAATGTTTTTTAAAATTCCTCGCCAGGCGTGGTTGTGGTATCTCGCTGCATTGATTGTTGTGGCACTTGATCAGCTCAGTAAAATGTGGATTTCACATCATCTCGTTTATGCTGAGCCAGTAAATTTTACAAATTTTTTTAATTTTACATTGTTGCACAATCATGGCGCTGCATTTAGTTTTTTAAGTGATGCGGGTGGTTGGCAGCGCTGGTTTTTTGCGGTCATCGCCATTACTGTAAGTGCCGTATTGGTGATGTGGATTGCCCGTGTGGTTGTGAGCAGCCAGCGTGAAGCATTCGCGCTTTCCTTTATTTTGGGTGGTGCATTGGGGAATTTAGTTGACCGCGTTGTACTTGGCCACGTAGTCGATTTTATTGTAATGCATTACAACGATAATTTTTTCCCTGCATTTAACCTGGCAGACTCTGCCATCACACTCGGTGCGTTAATCTTAATAGCAGATATGTTTTTGAAGAAAGAGATGAAATCTAATGCGTAATTTAGCTCTCGGTCCTGGTACCCGTGTAACTTTACATTTTGCCTTACGTTTACCGGACGGTGAAATTATTGATTCAAATTTCGAGCGCGAACCTGCTACCTTCACAGTGGGTGATGGTAATTTGTTGCAAGGTTTTGAAAAAGCAATTTTTGGTTTGCAAGAGGGCGATCGTAAAACTTTAACAATTAAACCAGAAGATGGTTTTGGTCAGCGCAACCCAAATAATGTGCAAGAGATCGCGCGCAATCAATTTGGTGCGGATATCCAATTAGAAGAAGGTTTAATGCTGTCGTTTGCGGATGCACAAAAAGCTGAGCTGCCAGGGGTAGTGAAACGCTTTAACGATGATGTGGTCACAATAGATTTTAATCATCCCCTTGCCGGGCAAGATATTTTCTTTGAAGTCGCTATTTTAAAAATTGAACCGGCTCAAGTTCATTAATTGTAGTTGCAATCTAAGTTGCAATATTAAATTGTAATGTCAGTTTTAGAGTGGCTTTAAATAACAAAGTGGCTTTAAATAAATAGGTAGATTAATTATGACACAAATTAAACTTGCCAATCCGCGCGGGTTTTGTGCTGGCGTAGATCGTGCCATTGATATAGTCAACCGCGCACTGGATGTGTTCGGTGCACCTATCTATGTGCGTCATGAAGTTGTACACAACAAATTTGTAGTGGATAGTTTACGCGAGCGCGGTGCAATTTTTGTCGAAGAAATTGATCAAGTGCCAGATGATGTTATTTTAATCTTCAGTGCGCATGGTGTGTCGCAAGCGGTACGCACGCAAGCACAAGATCGTGGGTTGCAAATATTTGATGCAACTTGTCCGCTGGTCACAAAGGTTCATATCGAAGTTACGCGTTATAGTCGAGAAGGCTGCGAGTGCGTTTTAATTGGTCATGCTGGCCACCCAGAAGTGGAAGGCACTATGGGGCAGTACAACAATCGCAATGGTGGTGAGATTTATTTAGTGGAAGATGAGGCTGATGTTGCAGCTTTGATTGTTAAAAATCCTAATGCATTGGCTTACGTTACACAAACCACTTTGTCGATGGATGATACTGCAAAAGTTATTGATGCTTTACGCAAAAAATTCCCCAGCATTAGTGGCCCGCGTAAAGATGACATTTGTTACGCCACCACTAATCGCCAGGATGCCGTGCGCCAATTAGCGCTGGAGTGTGATTTGGTGTTGGTTGTTGGCTCACCTAATTCATCCAATTCAAATCGCTTGCGTGAGTTAGCAGAGCGCTGCGGAACTCAGGCTTATTTGATTGATGGGCCGGACGATATTCACAAGGAATGGATCGACAATAAAAATTGCATTGGCATTACTGCTGGCGCATCAGCGCCAGAAGTGTTGGTTAAGCAAGTGATTGAAAAATTGCAAACTTGGGGCGCAACCGCGCCGAAAGAATTAGCGGGCACGCCTGAAACTATGAGTTTTTCTCTTCCCAAAGCATTGCGATCTAATGCCTAAATAAAATATTTTTACTCTCTGTAAAATATCGGCAGCATTATTGATTGTGCTGCCGGTATTTGTTATTTTGCGGCGCATTCGGCAGCGCTAATATCATTCATTCGCATTCGCCCGCTGCGTGCCAGAGTTAATTCAAAACCAGCACCTTGAGTGGCTGGACACACTTTAAATGTTCCTGCCTGAAATGCACCGCCATTATTTTTGGTGGCAAAGCGACTTTCACCGGTACCTATAAAAGAAATATAATTTTTTAGCGGCTGGTTGGGTGTAATGCGAACATCCTGAGTTTTTGCCTGCGACACCAAAAGTTTTTCGTCTTTGTCTCTAACGCCATTATTATTGCTATCAATAAAAACTTCCCAACCGTCTTCCCATTTATTTTGTGGTTTTAGTGTGGCGCGCTTGTTAGTGGATACTGCCTGGGTGCGCGTGAATACTACGGCCTCAAGTAAGCTTTGTGTGGTGGTTTTAAGGCGAGTGTTGTGAAGTTGTGCAGAAAAACCAGGCACGCCAATAGTCATTAGCAAAGCAATGACAACCAGGGTGATTAATTGTTCGAGAAGTGTAAAACCGCGATGGTACATAAGTATCCCTCCATGGAAAGTGTAAGTTGGCTATTATGAGCGCAATTTTTTGCGCCGTTTAAGCCGTTCATTCATCCTTGTTGACCACATATCTCACCGGTTGAAACTGTTCAAGCCGACTGTGATAGGGTGAAGCAATATAACTGCTGGATAAAGTTTCGTCTAGCCTTAAGTTAAACCACATTTGTAAACCCATAGCTGGTACAGATATGTTTAAAAAACAAAATGCATTTACGCTGATTGAGTTAATGGTGACTCTTGCTGTACTTGCGATAGTTATTGGTGTTGCTATACCAAGTTTTACCAAACAAATTACTAATAGCCGTTCGCTTACAGTAGGCAATGACTTGGTTACCGCACTCAATTTTGCACGTCAGGAAGCAGTAAAGCGTGGCAAACGAGTTTCAATTTGTCCCTCCACTGATGGCGCTACGTGTTTAACCAGTGGAGATTGGGCTAAAGGGTGGTTAGTTTTTGAGGATGGAGCTGCGTTCGATGGTGACACTCTCATCGTCCGAATGCCTTTGCGTCAGTGGAGTGATCTTAATACAAAAGCGGTTATCACAGCATCAGGTTCGGCGGCTATAGCGTATGCCCGTTTTACCGGTATTGGCATGCTTGCACGTTTAAGTAACGCTGATGTTTCTCCACGAGTATTCGTAGTCTCTGCAACCGGTTGTACGGGCAATTCCAAAAGCACAATTACAGTAGGTTTGGCGGGAATGAATAGTTCAACTAAAAGTGCATGTCCTTAGATTTAGAGGTAATTACTGATGAGATTGTTAAAAGCTCAAAAAGGCTCGACGCTTATAGAGGTCGCCATTACGGTGCTGTTGTTGGCGACCTCTTTATTGGCTATGGCTACTTTACAAACACGTTCTTTGCAATTTAATCAAGCAGCATTTATGCGCTCTCAAGCTAATATACATGCTTATGATATCGCTGATCGGATACGTATCAACCGAGGTAAGGACGCTGCTAATATAGATACTTATAGTACGACTGATTATGACTCAGCTCCAAGCGGTAATACCTTGGCTAGCGCAGATGTTACTGCGTGGCGAGCAAATATAGTGCGTAACTTGCCGGGTGGAAAAGGCAAAATTGTGTGCACACTTACTACTCGCATTTGTGTGCTTTCTATTAAGTGGGACGATGAGCAGCTATTTGGTGCGGCAAGTCTAAACGCTGAGGCGACTACAGAATTGATTTACTCAACCTCGATATGAGTGCATAAAAATGATGCTAAAACAAAAAGGGCTTTCGCTCGTAGAATTAATGATATCTATTACGCTCGGGTTGATTTTGTTGACGGGTGTGATGAAAGTTTTTCTATCTAGCAAAGCAGTTTATTCAACTCAGCAAGCACTGTCGCGAGTACAGGAAACTGGCCGTTTAGCGATTGATTTTATGTCGCGCGATATACGTATGGCAGGGTTCATGGGTTGTGAATCAAATCAGACAAAAAGGCTCGGTGCTACTGTTTTGCAGAATACGCCTCCCAATATTACGAATACTCTAAATGCGTCGACAGATTTAAAGTATAACTTTGTGCAATCTATATATGGCTATACAGCAGAAACTGTGCCTGCTGGCCTGGTACCTACGCCTACGGCGCTTACTGACATTATTGTAGTTCGGAGTGCTACAGGAGATGGAGCCAATCTGACGTCCACTAGTGATGCTGTTAATATGACAATTAAAGTTACAAGTAATACAGCTGGTGCTTGTGGTACAACAAATCGAATAAGTGGTTTTTGTGTAAATGATTTGGCAGTAGTGACGGATTGTGTAAAGTCTACAGTGTTTCAAATAACTGATATTTCAGCTGGTGGTATTGTCGCGCACGTTGCAGTTGGAACTCCCGGGAATGCAATAGCTAATTGGGGCACCGAGAAATCAGCAATATATAAATCTGGTGCGGAATTATTGTTAGTATCTAGTAATGTATATTTTATTGCCCCAGGCACCTCACAACGATCTAGTTTATGGCAAAAAAATAATAATAATACACCTATGGAATTATTAGAGGGCGTTGAAAATATGAGTATCACTTATGGGGTTGATACTGATGCTAGTGCTGATTTAATTCCTAACATGTACGTAAGTGCAGGTGCAATGACAGCGGCTAATTGGAGCAAAGTGGTTTCTGTGCGGATAGAATTATTGGTTGCGAGTATTGAGAATAATGTGATTCCTGAGACACAAAAGTATAGTTTTAATGTTGCGGTCAACACTTCACCTATAGATCCTGGCGATCGTCGATTACGTCAAGTATTTACTACCACTGTAGGTATTCGTAGCCGTTTGGAATAGTTTTTCAGTCTGACGTTTGATGGTGTAGATATTGAAATATACGGGGTTTTTATGAGTGTAGAAATTAAAATGCCAATGAAAGAGAGCGGAGCTGTGCTTGTTGTTGGCCTCATTATGCTTTTGTTGCTTACCGTCATTGGTCTTGCCTCCATTCGTGGTAGCGATATGCAAGAGCGTATGGCGGGTAATATGCGTGATCGCAATCTTGGCTTTCAGGCAGCTGAGGCTGCGCTTAGGACGGGTGAAACGGTTGGTGGTGGAATAAGTGCTTTAACTACGCCCCGCGCAATTAATACAAATGGATATTTTGATAATTTAAATATTACGGTGGCAGGCAGGCCTATTCGGCCAGCGTTATGGATCAAAGCTGACTGGGAAACAAGTGCATACAGCATAAAGTTGGACGATGGGACGCTTACTAATGTGGCAGAACAACCACGCTACGTAATCGAAAAAATTATTGTCTCTTTTGATAGCGCAAACCAAGGCGGAGGGCTAGATAGCGGTAGCCCACAAGATGATAAGTTATATTACCGAATAACTAGCCGTGGGTTGGGTGGAACTGCAGACTCTGAAGTGGTTTTACAATCTACTTTTATTGCTTACTGATACTGTTTAATGGAGACCAACATGAAATACACAATTAACAGTGTAAATACCATTATCAAAACCTTGGCTGCGACCGTCTCGGTGATGCTCTTGCTGGTAGTTGCGAATTCGGTATGTGCGGGAGTGCCAGCGCAAAAGCCGGTATTTCTATCCGCGCAAGTACAGCCGTTATTGATGCTGAATATGTCGAAAGATCACCAGCTGTATTTTAGGCTTTATGATGACTATGCAGATATAACAAACCCTGCAGGCGGCGATCCAGACAAAATAGCAGATACAACATTCAATAATAACTTTGATTATTACGGTTATTTTGATAGTCATAGGTGCTACACCTATAGTTCAACTAATACTCGCTTTGAGCCTTCAGCCACAGCAAGTAAAACATGTACTAATATGTGGAGCGGTAATTTTTTAAATTGGGCAACCATGACTCGTATCGATGCAATTCGCAAAATTCTTTACGGTGGCTACCGTAAGGTTGACTCTACTACTGATACAGTGCTTGAGCGTTCATATTTGCCGAGTGATACCCACTCATTTGCAAAGTTTTATAATGGAACCGATTTGGCCAGTTTAGTGCCTACAGCGGTATACGATAGTAGTGGCATTACCTTATGCAATACCACAGATACCGCTGCGACATACTCACAGGACGCAACTGAAGCTCCACTCATAAAAGTTGCGAAGGGAGATAATTCGTTGTGGGCTAATAATGAGCGTTGGCAGTGCAAATGGTCTGAACAGAAGGCTGCTTCTAATGGTAATGTGTTTGCTAAAAGTGGGTTGAATGCTGCATCCAGCAATCCTTCTGCTGCTGCAGCTGGCAGCAGCACTTATGTTGCGCGCGTGCAAACCTGTGTTACTGGTAGAATAGGTGATGATGAAGGTTGTACAGTTTATAGTACCACCACAGGCGCAGCACAAAAACCAACTGGTTTATTGCAAGAGTATGGTGCTACTGAATATGAATCCGATCATGTAACGGTAAGGCAAGTTGCTGCCGTTAAATTTGGTTTAATGACGGGCTCTTATGATACCAGTAAGTCAGGCGGTGTTTTACGAAAAGCTATAGGTACAATTGATAATGAAATTGATGCAACGACGGGCCAATTTACAACACCGCCAACCAATAATATTATTAATACTCTTAATCTGCTGAGAATCTATGGCTACGATACTACTTCGGGTTTATATATGGGAGGACCAAGTGCGGTTGTAGCCGGATCTCCATGGTATGCGCAGCCATTAACTCCAGCAGGTAGTGACAATTGTGGGTGGATAGGTTCATTAGTTGCGGATAATAATAATTATCCTCGCGCTGGGTTTGACAATACCAGATGCAGTAACTGGGGTAATCCTCAAGCCGAAATCTATTTGGAATCATTGCGTTACCTGGCAGGTGCTGCTGCGTCTACTCCAGCGTTTGCTGCTAATGACACATCATTTGTTGCCAATTTAAACTCAGTAGCCTCTGCCTCTTGGGGTGACCCGCTAACCACGACGGCCAGTGGCAACTATTGTGCACCGCTGAATGTGCTAATGTTTAACGCATCGGTTACCTCTTATGACGGTGACGAGTTAGGGACGTCGAGTGATATAGGTTTAACAAATGTCAGTATAAAAACCGATGAGGTAGGAGCTGCGGAAGGTTTAACAGGAAATAGCTTTTTTATAGGCAAAACGCCTTCTAATAGCGATCAGCTTTGCACTGCAAAAAATGTAGCGAATTTTTCTGCTATATCAGGTATTTGCCCGGAAGCACCGCGTTTAGAGGGGAGCTATCAAATGGCTGGCCTTGCCTACCATGCTCGCTCGGTGGGTATACATTCGGCTGTTATCAATGGCAATACAGAAATAAGAAAAGTAAAAACTTTTGCGGTCGCAATGGCTCCTGCAACGCCTAAAGTTACCGTTAGAGTTGATCCCACATCAACTACAAACTTAAACACGTTTACCATAATTCCTGCGTGCCGCAACACGTCATCTTACGAGTCTAGAACGGCTAAGCTCGACAGTAGTTGCGCAATAGTAGATTTCAAAATAGTCCAACAGACAAATACTACGGGGACTTTATACGTGGATTGGGAAGACATGGAGCAAGGCAGTGACTTCGATCAAGATATGTGGGGCACGATAAAGTATGTCATTGATCCTACAGCCAATACTGTGGCTCTAACTACCTATGTTGCAGCACAGTCATCAGGTAATGTTATGGGTTTCGGTTATGTGATCAGTGGTACAACCTCGGATGGTTTCAAAGTGAATTCGGGTATCAATGGATTCAATAAGGCGGGTACCGGTTGCTTATCAACTTCACCTTGTAACGTAGCCACCGTGAGCGCAGCCGTGACATACAGTCTAGGTACATCAACAGATAAAACCTTAAAAGACCCACTGTGGTACGCAGCCAAATGGGGAGGTTACGATGATGATGCTGCTACGGTTAGCTCTATAGCCGCATCAGAGCCTGCCAATTACTTCTTTGCAACCGATCCGCGGAAATTGCAGTCAAGCTTGAGAACGGCGCTTGATAAAGTCAGCAAATCTCTTGCAGCATCAGCAACAGCAGCCTCCAGTTCCACGCGATTAGACTCAGCAACATTAGTTTACCAAGCTATATTTAATAGCTCTGATTGGTCTGGCCAAATTAAGGCCTATCAAATTCAATCCGATGGTTCTACAAGTACTACTCCTACATGGTCTACGGATACAACCTTGCTAAGAACGGGTCGGTCCATTTATACCTACGATGGTGGTACAAGTCGCACCCTCGTTAATTTGAGTGGTACAACGTTTACGGCTTTAAGTACAAACACATCGGCGTTAAGGGCAGCGCTTAAATTGACTGCTGAAGGTAATGAGGTTAACGCAACAAAACGGTATAACTGGTTGCTGGGAAGTGCTGCTGATGAAATCGCTAGAGATTCTAACGGAGCTGTTTCTGGTACGCTTAGGGCGCGCACTCTCTTACTGGGTGATGTTGTAAATTCAACGCCTGCATTAGCGGGTGGCGACACTCAGCATTATGAAGAGTTGCCTTCTAGTTTTGGGGCAGATGCTTATCTTGCGTATGTTATTGACAAAAAGGCTAGAAATCCAGTTCTTTATGTGGGAGCTAATGATGGCATGCTGCATGCCTTTAATGCAAAGTTGGGCAATGAGATTTTTGCTTATATTCCCCGCGGTGCCTACAGCAGATTAGCAGCTCTAAGTTCAGCAACATATACCCATCAATTTATAGTGGATGGATCAGTAACGGTGGGTGATGCCTTCGTGCAATTGGCGGGTGAAACAGTAAAATCTTGGCACACCATTGTTGCCGGTGCTCTGGGTGCTGGCGGTAGGGGTGCATTTGCATTGGATGTAACTAAAGTGGGTGATATCACCTCTCCAAGTCCACCTAAAGTTATTTTCGATATAAGTGATGTTGATGCTAATATTCCCACATATAACGTTGATTTAGGTTATTCCGGCAGTAAAATATTCGTTGTGCCTACAGCTGCGGCAGCTGGGGGAAACAGTTGGAGTATTGTTTTTGGTAATGGTAATAACAGTACGAATGGCTATGCAAAAATGATAGTTATAAATCCTGAGGATGCTACCGCTACCGTCATTGATACAAAAGCTAAAATGGCGACTGGTGATCTATTTGCAAACGGACTCTCGGGTGTGTCCTTGTTGCCAGATGGTAATGGAGTTTTCACCTATGCTTATGCTGGTGATATTATGGGCAATATGTGGAAGTTTGATCTCAGTGCTACATCTAGGGCTAGTTGGAAGGTAGCTTATGGTACTGCTAGCATACCTGCACCACTAATTACTGTAATTGATCCTTCTGGCATAGCTCAGCCCATTACTACAGCGCCGACCCTAGGTAAAAATGCGTTGAAGTTAACTTCTGATACCGTACCTGTTCCTTCAACTATGGTCTATTTCGGAACAGGTAAGCTTACTGAATCGGGCGATAAAACCACTACTCAAATTCAAAGTTTGTACGCTATTTTGGATTCGGGTAGTGCCATTGCTACATTAACTGCCACAAATCGCGCAACAGTATTGCACCAAAAAACTATAGCAACACAAACAGCTACCAATCGGACGATTAGTGATGACAAAACGCCAGCTACAGGAGTTCCTGTTGTTGACTGGTCAACGAAGAAAGGGTGGTTTCTTGACTTGAAGTTTGGTACTACTCCAAGTGGTGAGCGAATAATTGCTAAACCATTACTTCTTTACGATCGTGTACTTATTAATACATTTATTCCTTCTGCATATCAATGTGATTATGGCGGCTCAGGATGGTTGATGGAGCTAACTGCTGTAGGTGATAAATTTATAGGTTATGACTTATTGTCGACACATGCTAATACAATGCTCGATAATGTTATTTTGGGTAATCTGATTGCAATTTTTGGTAGCAAAAAGGTCGATATTATAGGGAGCGGACTTAAGCCAGGAATTAATGGTTCAATAGAAGGATTTTTAAAAGATAAGCCGGCTAGTGCTTATGGCCGGATGTCATGGCGTCAACTTAAATAACGGGGCTTGTATGCGCAAAAAGAACTTAGGTTTCAGTCTTATTGAGTTGATGGTTTCTGTGGCAATTGTAGGCACTTTGGCTGCATTAGCATTTAATAGTTACCAGAAAACTGTGCTAACTACCGGTCGAACAGATGCCATGGTTACTTTAAGTGATGTTGCGCAGCGAATGCAGCGCTGCTTTACCGCGCAGAGTACTTATAAGCCCGCCGCCACAGGAATTTGTACGGTAGCTGATTCTGCCGTAGCTACAGCGGGTATCATTTCAGCGGATGGGCTTTATAAAATAAACTTAGTAAACGATGCTTCTTATACTGCCATTGCTTATGTGCTTACAGCAACACCTGTCACGGGCAAACGTCAAGTTAAAGATACGGATTGCGCCAGTTTCAGTCTTAATCAGATTGGAGTAAAAGCTGCCACAAAATCACCTAGTGGGGATAACACTGCAGTATGCTGGAAGCGGTAGTTACAATAAAAAAAGCCCCATCAGGGGCTTTTTGCTTCTGAAATTATCATTCGTCATCCAACTCTGCTTTTTCAATCCGTCACACAGGCTATCTAAACCAAAGACTACATTTTTTTGCCGCTAATGTTTTGCTTTAGCGTACTTGGTTTGGCAAGCTAAGGAATTTTTTTAGAATCTAAGGCGCCTATAAAAACACTAAAAAATCCGGTCACTCAAAAAAGGCCGGATTTTTTCAACAAACACCTTCACATTTTTACTTTTTTACCCCGAATCTGACAGATCGGCAAATTCGGGGCGGACTGCTACCAGGCAGTCAATACACGTTTCATTCGCACAGGGTTTGTCATGCCTGCTAACACATAAAATCGGTTGGTGTTTTTCGCCAACCCGCGATAATGCTGTGCTCGACCTTTGCGCGAACGTTGGCTTTTATTGATAGCGTAGAAAACCACGTCCTTTGGGCGTGGTCATCAATGATAGGCTCTGCCTGTCATAGTTAGAGACCCATGTTAAAACCGAAGTTGAGTTGTCCCCACAACATCAACGAAGGAATTAACATGAGTAGATTTGGTAAGTTATCGCATGTGGTGTGGCATTGCCA
>JAYTSJ010000326.1:0-6217 GCA_043745725.1 Gammaproteobacteria bacterium
TATTGCTCTGACCAATAAACAAAGCTCCATCAGTGAGTTAATACTGGATGACAGTGGCGACGATTCTGATCTGCAGCTGCGGGATATTTTTGCTGCCGAAGCTTTAACACACTTGCAAGTTATAGAAGAATTTATTGCACATATGGAGATGGAAGCACCTTGTTACGAATTGCCTAGCGATAGTGTTCAACGCGCACTTCACACGCTCAAGGGTAGTGCGCACATGGCCGAAATTACGCCTATTGCGGAGTTAGTCAGCCCATTAGAAAAGTTTGTGAAAGAGTTGCGTAGTTATCATCTCGTTATTAATGAGGATATTTTACAATTATTGCGTGATGGCGTGAGTTACGCTCACGCGGGCTTAGCACAAATCGATAATAATGAAGATGTTAGTATTTCAAAGCTGCATCAATTTATTTCACGTGTAACTGAATTACGTGAAATGCATATTGCACCATTAGTGCAACAACAAGAAATGGATGCAGGTGGCAAGCGTCCAGTTGATCCAGAGCTCCTCTCTATTTTCATGGCGGAGGAAATGAATTTATTGCTTGATGCGGACAAAATTATTGCTCAGTGGCAAGCTAATCCCAGCATCGTTTCTATCTTGACTCCTATTGTAAATGAACTGCGTAATTTAACGCGCGGTGCACATCATGCTTATTTGCCACCAATGGCAAACCTGGGAGAAAAAATTGAGCAGGTTTACGTGCGCATCATTGCGCAACAGCTACTTTGTTCTGCTAATTTATGCCAAACGCTCAACCGTGCCCACATCGCCTTAGTTGATATGGTGGATGCTATTGCTGCAGGGCAAAATTTAGTGTCAGCTCCAGCTGATGTTGATGCAGCATTAAATAAATTGTTGACTCAAATTGCAGAAGACATTCATTTTGATGTTGATGATGACAGTATTGTAAATACAGATGATGAAGAAATAACTCTCATCGCATTACCTGTTGCAGAAGAAATAATAAGTTATGCAGAGACTGTGGATGACGATGAAGTTGTCGATCTTGCTGAAGAATTAGATGATGAAGAAATAACCTTTGCAGAATTGCCTGCAGAAGAAATTTCCATTCATGATCCGGATGCTTTTGAAGTTGATGCAGAAAATGAATTAGATGACGATGACTTAGACGAAGAAATAACACTGGCGGAACTAACCTCTGCAGAAAAATCTGTAGCTTATGCAGCGGCTGCCGATGATGATATGACCGTTGACTTCGATGTTGATGATGATCTTGACCCTGAAGAAATTATTATTGAGCCTATCAGAGAAGTGGCGCAGGCAAGTCGTCCAGTCACAGTGGCGAGTGTGCCTAAGGCGGCGCCAGTTGCAAAAGTCGCCGATGATTTTGATCCCGAAATTGTCGAAATTTTTATCGAAGAAGCGCTTGAATTACTTGAAGACATGGAGCGCGCACTGCACGAATGGCAAGAGGATTGGACTAATACTGAGTGTGCTGAAGAATTAAAACGTTGTTTGCATACGTTTAAAGGTGGCGCACGTTTAGCCGGGTTAACCCAGTTAGGTAATTTGTCGCATGATTTTGAAACAGTTATTATCGAGCTGAAGAGCAATTCGGCCTTGGATCAAGCCTTCTTCAAACAGATCAATGATTACCAGGATCTTTTGCATAGCGGCGTGACTGCGGCACAAAGCCAATTAGCCGTTGGTTATACAGCGGCCGATGATGCGGCTCAAGAACAGTATCAACAGGCCAACGATATGTTGGTGGCCGAAGCGGCTGCAACCGCAGCTGAAAAATATGAATATGTTTCAGATACAAAAACTGATCTGATGATATTCCATGAAATAGAGGCGGCAAACGAGGTTATTCCTCGCCCAGAAATTGACTTTAATAGCATTAGCCAAAAACCGAATGTGCTGACCTTTGCACCTAAACCTAAAACTGTAGCAGCACCACTCCCTAAAATACCTGGTAGTGAATTTGGTGGGATGCGTCAAGGTACTGGCCCTGCGCAAGTACAACATTTGGCAACACGGCGTGCCGGTCCGCAGGAAGTTGTTAAAGTTTCTGCTGAGTTGCTTGAGGAATTGGTAAACCTTGCGGGTGAAACTTCCATTTCGCGTGGTCGTATGGAACAGCAAGTCATCGATTTGGGTGGTGCTATTGGTGAAATGGATTCAACGATTCAGCGGTTACAAGAACAGTTGCGCCGTTTGGATATTGAAACTGAAGCACAGGTTGTGTTCCGCCAGGAAAAAATGGCGCAGCATGAAGATTTTGATCCTCTGGAAATGGATCGCTATTCACAGTTACAACAACTCTCGCGCTCGTTGATAGAGTCTGCATCAGACTTGATGGATTTGAAGTTTACGCTTGCGGATAAAACCCGCGATACAGAAACGCTTTTATTACAACAGTCACGCATTAACACCGATCTACAAGAAGGTTTAATGCGTTCGCGAATGGTGCCATTCTCGCGCTTGGTGCCGCGTTTGCGCCGGATCGTACGTCAGGCAGCGACCGAGCTTGGTAAAGAAGTCGATTTTGAATTGGATAACGTTGAAGGTGAATTAGATCGTACCGTGTTAGAGCGTATGGTTGCGCCTCTCGAGCACATGTTGCGCAATGCTGTTGACCACGGTATAGAATCACTTGAGGGTCGCGCGGCAGCCGGTAAGCCGGCCATGGGGCGCATTATCTTAAGGCTCAGCCGTGAAGGCGGAGATGTAATGTTGCGGCTTTCGGATGATGGTCGTGGTATTAACTTACAGCGTGTTCGTGAAAAAGCTATCGAGCGTGGCTTGATGACGGAAGATGCTTATTTAAGTGATCAGGACTTAATGCAATTTATTTTGCATGCCGGTTTCAGTACGGCTGATAAAGTAACGCAAATATCCGGCCGTGGTGTCGGAATGGATGTAGTGCATTCCGAGATTAAACAGCTTGGCGGCGCTATGTTTATTGATTCGCGCTGGGGTGAAGGTACTGAATTTATTATTCGCCTGCCGTTTACCGTATCAGTAAACCGTGCGCTTATGGTGCAGATTGGCGATGATCTTTACGCTATTCCTCTCAATACCATTGAGGGTATTGTGCGTGTTAGCCCATTCGAGTTAGAACATTATTATCTGGACCTGGATTCGCGCTTTGACTATGCCGGTGAAAATTATTTAGTGCGATATTTGGGCACTATGTTAGATAGCGATGCGCGGCCGAAACTTGACAGCCAATCATTACCTCTTCCGGTTGTGTTGGTTCGCAGCGCAGAAAATACCGTAGCTTTGCAAGTAGATCGTTTGTTGGGCAGCCGTGAAATTGTGGTAAAAACCCTTGGTGTACAATTCGGTTCGGTGTGCGGTGTATCTGGTGCAACGGTAATGGGTGACGGTAACGTCGTTGTAATTCTCGACTTGCACGCGCTGATTCGTGAACAACTTGCACTTGGCTTGACTCACTCGGTACTGCTTGAGCCGCTTCGCGCACAACCTCAGGTCGAAGAAGACCTTATCGAAAAACTGGTCATGGTGGTGGATGATTCTGTGACAGTGCGTAAAGTAACGGGTCGCTTCCTAGAGCGCGAAGGTTATCGCGTAATTTCGGCGAAAGATGGTGTCGAAGCACTTCAGTTATTGCAAGATCACATTCCCGATGTCATGTTGCTCGACATCGAAATGCCGCGCATGGATGGTTTTGAAGTTGCGAAAAATATGCGCACCAGTTCACGCCTGAAAGATATTCCTATTATTATGATTACCTCGCGCACCGGTGATAAGCATCGCGAGCGGGCTTTCGATTTGGGCGTTAACAAATATATGGGCAAACCTTATCAAGAAGATTTGCTGCTTTCTAATATCCAAGAGTTGACGAAAAGCCCGGTGAAATAAGTGTCTGGCTTACGTATCGGCATATTGGTAGATACTGCACTTAAGCACCACTATCTTGCCTATGTGGTCGTGCAGGCTGGTCATGAGATAGGCTATACCGGTGTGCTTGACGATGAGTCAGATCTTCCTGCTTTGGCGCCAATGGATGCTTGGGTAGTTGATTTAGCCGACCATGTTGAACTGGCTGATGTCGTTGATACGGTAAGGTCTGAGAGTAAGCAAGTTGCTGTAATGGCATTGCTAGAAAAACTTCTCGAGCAAACAGATATCCCTGTCATAGTGAATGAAGATATTGAATTTACAAGAGATAGCGCCGAGCACAACAGTTGGGTGCGGCGAATGTTACAACGGCTAGAACGTTTGAGTGGCGATGTTAATTTACAACAAGCAACCAGCGCTAATGAAATCTGGGTGCTAGCAGCCTCGACGGGTGGTCCAGCAGCAGTAAAAGAATTTATTCAATATTTACCTGCAGCATTGAATGTTGCTTTCTTATATGTACAACATATTGATCGTGGCCAAGCTGAAGCTTTAGCAAGCATAATGAGTAAAGCTGGACATTACCATTGCAGTGTTGCTAAACAGGGTACGGTGTTAACCAATAATACGGTGACGCTAATTACTAGTGGGCCCAGTGTTAATATTCATGACAATGGCACTTTAGTGTTCAGTAAACATCCCTGGGGTGGCCATTACGCGCCCTCCATTGACCAGGTAGCGGCTAATGTGGCGCGGGCTTATTGTAAGCGATGTGGCATGATTGTGTTCACCGGCCTAGGTGATGATGGCGCTGCCAGTGGTAAGCTGATCAAACAGCGCGGTGGTTTGGTTTGGGCGCAAACACCGGAAAGTTGTACTAGTACTTCCATGCCTCAAGCCGCCATTGCAAGCGGAGTGGTAAGTAGGATGGGGACACCACAAGAATTGGCAATAGCCTTAACGGAGTTAAAGCTCCCAGTGAAAACAACTTAAAAACATAAGTGTAAACACGCACTGGTAAAATATAAATAAAGTAGGAGCCTCTCAATGAGAGCACCAAAGCGCATTGAACTAAAAAAAATTCAAGAAGTAGCGAGTTTACTTATCCCCTTACAAGGGCAAAGTATTTTATTACCCAACGTTACTGTTGCGGAGATAGTGCCAGTATCACAAGTTCAGCTCGTAGAGAATGCGCCATTGTGGTATATCGGTAATTGCGAGTGGCGCGAGCTTATTGTACCGGTCCTTTCATTGGAGGCGCTTAACGGCGAAAGCAAACCAAGTTTGGGTGCACGAGCGCGTTTTGCGGTGCTGAATACCACGGGAATACACGCTGATTTTCCTTTTATGGCCATAGTGACACAGGGTTTGCCGCGTCTTGCCCGAGTGAGTGAAGATGAAATTAGCGAGCTTGAAGATGCAGAGAATCGTGCTTATGATCTAATGCACGTATCCTGGGCTGGCGAACACACCGTTATCCCTAACATACCTGCTATTGAACAAACTTTTTTGGAATACTTACACAGCAATGATTAATTTAGCCGCTTTTAATAAACAATCAATTAATACTTTTTTTTGCATTCTCATCAGTACAATTGTTTTGCAGGGTTGTGGTGGTCAGCGCGATGAACCTTTTAAACCTACGATTATAGTTCCCTGCTCTAGTTCCAGCTCTAACTCTTCATCCACTACAGATTCGAGCAGTAGCTCTAACAGCAGTTCGAGTGCAAGTTCGTGTAGTAACAGCCGTTCAAGTTCAAGTTCAAATTCAAGTGCGATAACGAATTCCTCGGTCAGCTCTATTGCTTCTAGCTCAGCTATAGAGCTAATGCTAATTGGATCTGGTACTCAGACCAATACTGTCATTGAAATTACGGAAAAAAATGTTCAAGTTATGAAAAATGCGACTGACTTTATGAATATTAGCGGAGCCTATTCAACTGTTAATTTAGATTCGCAGGACTTTGATGCTGGCCAAGTGATTTTGATTGATGACGGTAACGTAAACAATTGTGATGCACATCTGGCGTTTAATTCAAATCTTTCCGCAGAGACTGTCGGAAATAATAGTTTAAAAGTAATTATCGATTACTTGGAAAAACCGGCCGTTAGTCCATGTGCGCCATCCTCATCTAGACCGTATTATTTTTACTATATAAAATCAAGGAAGCTATTGACGTTTGAAGACAAAATTATCGTTGGCTTGTGAGGTTAGAAAAAGGGATTTTGTAGCAGTAAAAATATTTACTTCGGTTTTAAAGAAAGAAATCTTGGGGGCTTGCCCCCGAGTCTAGGTAGACAAGTGATAGAAAATTCCGGTTGGCCGAAGGCCAATCACAAAGGGCTACTCGGTCGCTTGCGGCCGAGTAGCCCTTTGTG
>JAYTSJ010000327.1:0-5030 GCA_043745725.1 Gammaproteobacteria bacterium
TCCGCCCGCCAATTCCCGCACAATTAAAATATCCAAACCTGAAACAATTTCAGGCTTCAGCGATGAAGCATCGACTAATTGTGGGTACAAAAGCGCCGGGCGCAAATTCGCGTACAAGCCTAATTGCGAACGAATTTTTAACAGGCCTTTTTCCGGACGAATGGAGCGATCCATTTTATCCCACTTTGGGCCGCCCACAGCACCCAGCAAAATTGCATCGGCAAGACGAGCACGCTCAAGTGTAGAATCCGCCAAAGGCACGCCGTGCACATCAATCGCACAGCCACCCATTAATTCGTTTTCAAACGTTAAACCCAAATCAAATTTGTCGTTAACTACATCTAGCACTTTACGCGCTTCGCGTACGATTTCCGGGCCGATGCCATCGCCTTCCAGAATTAAAATATGTTTACTCACAGAGGTCTCCAATTAAAAATTCATATCGCAACTAAACGGACACTGCTTGCTGCGCCGATTCAAACACTCACAACAAAAAACTAATTTAAATTTTTTCCATTCCTATTGCAGCTGCTTTTTTATCAAAGGTCACAGTGCGCTCACAACCCGCAGCTTCACAAACAGCAAGTATCAAGGCATCACTAAAATCCGCGTTACTTGTGCGATATTTTTTTAAGGCGAGATAAACAATTTCTGTACGCTCAACCATAATTTGTTTGGTTGTTAACAATGACTCTAGAACCGTCAATAGCGCTTCTTTCTTTTGATCGTAACAAGATTCCAATACCCAAATAATTTCAACCAAAGATATATGCGTGATGTAGCCCATCAACTTTTCCGATAACTGATTTTCGATAAACCGATTAGCGATAGCAGATTGCCTGGGGTCATCTTGAGTTAAGTAACGAATAACTACATTGGTATCAAGACCAATCATTTACTACCGACCCGCTGCTTAATAGCCGCATCCATATTTTCAATACTGACTTTTTTGGTTGTTTGAATCATGCCCTTCAAATCACTGACATTTTTACTAGCTGCAATTACTTCAAACCTGCCTTCACTGGTTTGAATAAACTCAAGTCGATCTCCAGCGCCAAGGTGCAAAGAATTCCTCACAACTGCCGGAATAGTAATCTGCCATTTACTGGTTAGCGTTGCCGTTGCCATGGTTTCACCTCAATCAATTAACCTTCCCGAATTCAATACCTTACCACAAGTAAGGCAAAAAGCAATTATTTCACCACATCAAACAACCAGGGCGCAGCAACGCGCTTATCCGCTTCATAAGCACGAATTGCATCCGCATGCTCAAGCGTTAAGCCGATATCATCCAAACCGTTATACAAACAATGTTTGCGGAATTCATCGATTTCAAATGTAAAACTTTGACCGCTTGGAGTTTTAACAACTTGCTGTGCTAAATCAATTGTTAATTGATAGCGTTCTGTTGCGTACATTTCTTTAAATAATTGATCGACAATTACATCACTTAATACAATTGGCAATAAACCATTTTTAAAACTATTGTTGTAAAAAATATCAGCAAAACTTGGTGCGATAACACTGCGAAAACCATAATCATCCAACGCCCAGGGCGCGTGCTCGCGACTGGAGCCACAACCAAAGTTTTCGCGCGCCAATAAAATAGTTGCAGCTTGGTAACGCGAAAAATTCAGCGGAAATTCAGGATTCAACGGACGACCCGTAACTTCCTGATCGGGCTTCCCTTCATCCAAATAACGCAACTCATCAAACAAATTTTTGCCAAAGCCAGTGCGCTTGATGGACTTCAAAAATTGTTTGGGGATAATCATATCTGTGTCGACATTGGCGCGATCCATGGGAGCGGCCAAGCCAGTTAATACTGTGAAATTTTTCATGCCTGTTCTCCCAATTAACTGTTAAGCGTAAATGTACGCACATCTACAAAATGACCGGCAATCGCCGCTGCCGCTGCCATAGCAGGGCTCACCAAATGTGTACGGCCGCCATAGCCTTGCCGACCTTCAAAATTGCGGTTTGAAGTAGAAGCACAGTGCTCCCCTGCTCCCAATTTATCCGCATTCATCGCCAAACACATTGAGCAACCAGGCTCGCGCCATTCCAAACCGGCAGCAATAAAAATATGATGTAAACCTTCAGCTTCTGCTTGTGCTTTTACTGCGCCAGAACCCGGAACTACAATCGCTTCTTTTACAGAAGTTGCTTTAGTGTGTCCTTTAACAACTGCTGCAGCTGCACGAATATCTTCAATGCGCGAATTGGTACAAGAACCAATAAATACGCGATCAAGATAGATAGACGTAATTGGCTGATCTGCTTTTAATCCCATATATTGCAAGGCACGCAACATACCTTCACGCTTAACAGGGTCTGATTCTTGTGCCGGGTTAGGTACTTTATCTTCAATGGAAACCACCATCTCTGGCGAAGTTCCCCAGCTCACTTGTGGTTTGATATCCGCGCCGTTCAATTCCACAACCACATCAAAGTGCGCGCCTTTATCGCTCACATATTCACGCCAATCGGCAACCGCTTTTTCCCACATATCACCTTTGGGTGCGTAGATTCTGCCTTTAACGTAGTCGATTGTGGTTTGATCAACGGCGATCATACCGGCACGCGCACCAGCTTCGATGGCCATATTACACACGGTCATGCGCCCTTCCATGCTCATATCACGGAATACTTGGCCAGCAAATTCCATCGCACTACCATTGCCACCCGAGGTGCCAATTTTCGCGATTATTGCGAGCACTACATCTTTCGGTGTTACACCTACACCTAATTTGCCATCCACTTTAACCAACATGTTGTTCATTTTTTTAGCGATCAAACATTGTGTCGCCATTACATGCTCCACTTCGCTGGTGCCTATGCCATGCGCCAATGCACCCAAAGCACCGTTGGTAGCGGTATGCGAATCACCGCAAACTACTGTCATACCAGGTAAACAGGCTCCCGTTTCAGGGCCAATTACATGGACAATACCCTGGCGAGTATCGTTAATTTTAAACTCAACAATACCGAACTCGTCGCAGTTGTCATCAAGGGTTTGTACCTGAATTAAAGACACAGGATCTTCAATACCTTGTACACCGTGGGCGCGCTCTTTCTGCGTGGTCGGCACATTGTGATCAGGCGTAGCAAGTATGGAGTCCACACGCCAGGGCTTGCGCCCGGCCAAACGCAAACCGTCAAAGGCTTGCGGCGACGTCACTTCGTGAATGATATGGCGGTCAATGTAAATAAGCGCCGAGCCATCATCTCGCTGCTGCACGAGGTGGGCATCCCAAAGCTTGTCGTAAAGCGTCTTTGCTGTCATATCGCTGCTCCTGATGTAAAGATATGGTTAACCAAATGTCGTGAGGTCAGTTTATAACCCAACAAATCATAAAACAAATTTATCTTTTTTATAGTTTACATTCCTATTAGGAATGCTAAAGTGAGGATTACACTAACCACAACAAGCACAATTGTTCAATACCGAGCTTTTAATGGATACACAGCACTTACAAGCTTTTGTCGCAATTGCGGAAAATGGTTCTTTTTCAGCGGCAGGTGAGCGTTTACACCTCACTCAACCCGCCATTAGCAAACGTATTGCTTTATTAGAGGAACAGATAAAAGCAAAGCTCTTCGATCGAGTTGGCAGACAAGTTGTGCTGACTCAAGCAGGGAACTTATTGCTGCATAAAGCGACAAATATTTTGAACGAGGTCACAGCAACTAAGCGAGCTATTGCTGATTTACGAGGAAATGTGTCTGGTAAGCTGAGCATAGCAACCAGTCATCACCTAGGCTTACATTACTTACCACCTTACTTACGTGAATTTTCGACAAGTTACCCGGAAGTAAAACTAGATCTTCACTTTTTGGACTCTGAACATGCGTACGACGAAATCCTCCAAGGGCGCTTCGATATCGCCATTATTACGCTCGCGCTTGAACAAGATGCGCGCATCAACAGCAACATCCTCTGGCGCGACCAACTCCAATTCGTCGCCGCGCCCACCCATCCGCTGGCAGCGCTGGCGAATATTCAGCTGGCCGATTTAAGTCCGCATCAGGCGATAATGCCAGACACCAACACTTATACCACTCGCCTCATCAAAGAGTTATTTGACCAACAAGGCCAATCTTTAGACATCACTATGGTGACCAACCATTTGGACACCATCAAAATGATGCTGAGTATCGGCCTCGGTTGGGGTGTATTACCTAGCAGCATTATTGACGATCAACTCCAGGTTTTAGATGTGAACTGCCCGCCTATTAGTCGATCGCTTGGCTGTATTTATCATAATCAACGCAGCCTCAATAATGCAGCTAGTGCATTTGTTAACCTACTTAAACAAAAACTTGTCGCCTAATTTTGCAAAAAAATCACTACCCGTGTTTTAACCGCTAAACTTGGCTCACTCCATCATACAATGATGGGTTCAATAACAGTCTTAAGGAACTATACCCATGAAAAAACACACGCTTGCTTCAATGGTTACCTTGCTTTCCGCTCCGTTTCTTTTTGCGTCTTCTGCACAAGCCGACACCATCCTTGGAGTCTATGCTGGTGCGGGTACCTGGAATGCCGATTACGACGGCCAGGCAGGTGACCCTAGCATTACACTTAAAGAGCTGGGCTTAAAAAAACAATCAAATACCTTTTATTACATTGCCCTTGAACATCCCGTTCCTGTTTTGCCGAACATACGTCTTACCCAGACGAATATTAGTAGCAAGCAAACAGCTACGGTTACTAAAACTTTTACCATTAACGATACAACCTTCTCAGGTTCTGAAGTTGTGACGTCTGATTTTGATTTAAGCCATCTTGATGCAACGTTTTACTACGAAATTCTCGACAATTGGATCAATCTCGACCTTGGTATAACTGCACGCAAATTCAGCGGCTATGTTCACGCATCTACACCCACTAAAACTGAAAAAGTTAACGTAGATAAAACCCTGCCAATGCTGTACTTAAAAGTACAATTTGATTTACCTTTTAGCGGCTTGTCTGCTGGCGTGGAAGGGAATTACGTGAGCTACAACAAAGACAAATTAACTGA
>JAYTSJ010000328.1:0-2123 GCA_043745725.1 Gammaproteobacteria bacterium
GATCCATTTTCTGGCAAGGGCTTTTTACCAGAAGATTTTTCAATGGGTCCAAATAGTCAAAGTGTTGATCCATTGTTAGCGCTGGATCATGCACACAAATCATCTAATGGTAACAAGGATATTTTTGGTGGTAGCAATTTGTTTGACCCAAGTAGCAATGATGCGCCAGGCAATAATATGTTTTTGGGCAACTGCCAAACGGATCATTCTCCTAGTCTGGATCAAGCTATTTCCTGGCCAACAGCATCTCAGGAAAATTTAATTCCTGAAGACTGGGGTGGGGACTTTATGGATGAATCGCCTACACCATCATCTTCACCAAGAGAACGCAATGCGTTTTCTAATGCTAATTCGGCGAAGGCAGATCCATTTCTTCACGCTCCTTTGTCACCTATGAACGAGTTGCCAAAAAAACCGCAAACTCCAATTCAAGTGCCAAAACCAACGCCAGTTATAGCCCAGCAATTTATAGCTCAACAACCAGCCCAACAAGCTATAGTCCAGCCATTTATAACCCAGCCGCCTATAGTCCAACCCACAGCCCCAATCCCAACTCCAGCAATTATTAATGTTGCTGTGGCTACCTCAGGTGCAGCAAATAATCGCTTAATTACCGCTATGGGGCTAGATGCGACAAAGTTTACCACTGAGCAAGCTGATGAAATCAGTGATGTCGTTGGCGAACTTATGCGCGAGATTGTCGAGGGCATGATGCAAGTGTTACGCTCGCGTACTAGTATCAAAAACGAATTTCGGATGAATGTCACTACGATTCAACCGGTAGAAAATAATCCGTTAAAGTTTTCTGTTGGTGTCGATGAAGCGTTGGAAACTATGTTTATCAAAAAAACCAATGCCTATAAAAAACCTGTCGATGCGTTTCGCGAGGGATTTCAAGAGATCGGTGAGCATCAAGTGGCTATGATTGCAGGTATTCGTTTTGGATTTGAGAGAATGGTCGAACGGTTTAATCCGGATAACCTTGAAAAGAATTTTAATAAACATGGCAAGAGTGCTGTAATTCCTGGAATGCAAAAAGCCAAGTATTGGAATAATTACAAAGATTATTATTTAAGTTTTTTAGATAATATGGAGTCATCTTTTCAGCATTTATTTGGCAGTGATTTTGTTAATGCATACGAAGATCAGTTACGTAAGCTTTCTGCTGCGCGGAAAAAAAATAAATAATTAATTTCTAACAGAGGTTTAATATCGATATGTTCATTTTCATGTCCCGTTTACGTGTTATTTATTGTGTATTGTTTGCTGCACTTGTGCTAATTGGTGGATGTAGTTCATCTAAAAATAGAGTGGGCGGTGCGCTCAATCTTGATACTGATTTGAAATTAAATTTTATTGTGGATGCAAACATAAATCCTGATGACAAAAAACGTCCTTCACCTGTTTTTGTGCGCCTCTATGAATTGAAGTCACCTACGGTTTTCAATAAAGCTGATTTTATTGATTTGTATGAACGCGACAAAGAAATTTTGGGTGAAGATTTTGTTAATAAACAAACTTTAAAGCCTTTATCTCCCGGGACAACTCGTACCGATGCTTTAGTGTTAAAAAATGGGGCTGGCTACGTTGCGCTATATGTTGAATTTTCACAGTATCGTGGCGCTGCATATAAGCTAACTTTTCCTATAACACAGCATAATGTTATGAAAAATGAAATTACGGTAAAAATTTCTGGTACTGACATCTCCGTAGTAAAAAAGTAAAGAGTAAAAAATAAAAGTAAAAAGTAAGAATAAAACTTCCCGTTAAGCTAGTGAATAAATACCAGCTTAAAAGTATAGCGAGATTAAAATGTCACTAGATAGCAGAGTAGTTTGGTCTGAGGGAATGTTTCTCAATCCGCAACATTTTCAACAGCAAGACAGATACATAGAGCGCTACATCGATAGCAAATGTGCTGCATATGGAGCCTATGGTTGGGGCGTGCATGAGTTTGAGGTTGATCAACAGCTGTTAAAGCTAGGCAAAATATCTTTGTTGCGAGCACGCGGCGTACTGCCAGATGGAACTCCATTTAATTTCCCTAATATAGACGATACACCACCGGTTATTGAAGTACCTGCCGGTACACACAATACAGTAGTTTATTTAGGTGTGCCGGT
>JAYTSJ010000329.1:0-2516 GCA_043745725.1 Gammaproteobacteria bacterium
CGCTTAGCTGCGCAGCACTCTGCCACTGCTCAGGAGAGACACCGGGAATAAGCAAGCCACTGACACCCATCGCTGTACAACCTTGCCATATTTTTTCACGGTCTTCAGCAAAAGTTGAAAAATCGAAGTGGCAGTGAGTATCGAAAAATTCGTTGGGAGTTGACATCAATAAAGTATCGACCGAAAAATTAAGGATCATTATAAATTATATCAACCTAAATGCACCTGACTGGTTTACCGCCGGTCGCGGTCCAACTTAATGGTCCAATTTAATAGTCCAATTTAATAGTCCAACTTAATATAGACATAAAATCACTAAAATAGCGGTTCTGTACGCCATAAACAATGTACGCCTTTCATATTCTAGATGGTACATTTTGTGAATACTTTAAACCAAAGGGTACCTTAATAAACACAGTGTTCCAGCTCGCAATTTTTCTAAATAGATGCACTAATTCCTCAAATAAACGCCCAGACTATCGCATACCCGAAACAATTAGGTTATACAATAGCCAGACAATAAATGGCCACTCGACAACAGCCTATTAATAATCTACATTTTCTGCTCGCAAGCAATCCTCGGGGGCCAGGTAATGAAATTTACGCATGTTTTTCTGCTGCTGCTCGCATTAACACCTCCCCTCATGGCAGAGGAATCAACCTTACTAGGCTTGGCAGTGCAACGCGATGCGGCTTACCTTGGCGCAAGTGAAAATAAATTATTACCCGTACCCTTAATTGATTGGCAAAAAGATAATTTTTTTACCCGCTCAGGCCGGGGAATGGAAGAGGCCGGTATCAATTGGCAACTAGGCAATGGCTTCGCCCTTGGCTCACAACTAGCGTTAGAGCTAGGCCGCAGCACCGATGACTCAACCCAACTGCAACAGCTACAAATGCCTGATATCGCTTACGGCGTGTCGGTTGGAGTACATGCTGAGTATTTAACACAAATTGGCCCGGCACCGCTAAAGGGGATTCTTCGCTTACGCCAACGCAGCGGTGCCAGCCGCGGCGCATTAGTGGATTTGCGTTTCGATCTGGGTATTTATGATGCCTATACCATTGGCCTAAAGACTTACCTGGAATTGACATGGGCCAACAAAACGGCAATGGAGTCTGATTTTGGTTTAAAATCCTCCAATGCTGCTTACGGCGGGCTTTTGCCCTATGAACCCGATGCAGACCTACGCGATGTTGTATTAGGTATTGCAGGGAAAATAGATATCAGCCAGGATTGGATGGCAATAGCCGCTATCGAGCACAAACAATTAAAAGGCGACGCAGCAGCAAGCCCCCTGGTAGAACAAAAAAATACCAATGTATTGACCCTCGGAACCATTTGTCGTTTTTAGAAAACAAACAATCTGCTGTATTCCATCGCCAACTCAATCTAAGTTCTATTTTTACCCAAGTGTTTAAGGGTATCATCGCACACCCAATTGACAATATTGACACTATCAAACATGTACCACACATTCTTTGGCCTCCAAGAACCAGCTTTTTCAATTGCTGTAAATCCGCGTTACCTCTATATGAGCAAACAACATAAAGAGGCTTTGGCACACTTGCTCTACGGTGTGGTCGGCGGCGGCTTCGTTATGCTCACCGGTGAAGTGGGTACGGGTAAAACTACCATTATCCGTTGCTTGCTCGAGCAAATGCCGGACAATACCGACATAGCCATTGTGATGAATCCCATGTCGAATATACCTGAGCTACTATCGATTATTTGCGATGAGCTGGGCGCGAGTTACATAAAAGACGAACCCAGCGTGAAAAATCTGACCGATGATTTGCATCATTATTTATTAAAAAATCACACCAAAGGCCGCAATACCGTTTTATTAATTGATGAAGCACAATTGCTTTCTATTGAAGCACTAGAACATATTCGCTTGCTAACCAATCTTGAAACGACTACACAAAAATTATTGCATATTATTTTAGTGGGACAGCCTGAATTAAAAACACTATTACTACAGCCACAACTACGCCAATTAGTGCAGCGCATAACCGCACGTTTTCATTTAGAACCTTTAACCCTGCCTGAAACGCTGGAGTACATTCGTCATCGTTTAAAAGTGGCGGGCATGCTTGAAGGTCGCAACCCATTCCCTTATCCCATAATCAAACGTATTCACTCATTTACCGGCGGTATTCCGCGATTAATTAATGTTATTTGTGAACGCTGTTTAATTGGCGCTTATGCCGGCGACAAACACCTCGTTGACAATAAAATATTTATTACCGCGCGCAAGGAAGTTATTGGTGGCTTAACTCAAACTCAGCAACATCGCTTGAAGCAATATGGTTTAGGCGTGAGCATCGGACTTCTCTGTTTATTAATAGTCAGCGTTTTTGTTAATAGTAATTTTTTGAATGGAAGATTATCGAAGGCTAACAATTCTGAGAAAAACTCCTCAATAGAACATTCAACAACTTCTGTCGCGGTATCTTCGTCCAGTACATCCTCTATCAATAACGCATCTTCCTCACAAAGCAATTCATCCGCT
>JAYTSJ010000330.1:0-7072 GCA_043745725.1 Gammaproteobacteria bacterium
GCCACAAACCCACCGAGCTTGGGCCCTGAACGAAAAAAGCCCCCGCATAGCGGAGGCTTTGACTATATGGCGGTGAGAGAGGGAGTCGAACCCTCGATACCTTACGATATACACACTTTCCAGGCGTGCTCCTTCGGCCACTCGGACACCTCACCAAAACTTGTCAAACGGTGTTATCCACCCAATTCGAAGGCGCGCAATGTACACAAGCAGCCACGAAAACGCAATGTCATTCGTCAGGCCAACCCTTAAAGAATGTATTTACATCAATATCCGGAGGGCTGGAAAACTGCTGCACGGGAGTGCCCACATAGATAAAACCGATAATTTCTTCATCTTCGACCAAGCCCAATTCATGTTTTACATGAGTATCTTGAGCCATTTCGCCAGTACGCCAGATAGCACCATACCCTAACGCAAAAAGTGCATTGAGCATATTTTGTACTGCCGCACCACAAGCAATGACTTGCTCCTGCCTGGGAATTTTCACATGTGGCTGACATTTAGCGATAGCCACAATAATCATGGGCGCCCGATTGGGCATATTTTTACACTTTTCCAATACGGCGGGAGATATAGCGGGATTAGCTTGAGTTGCAGCAGTGACAAAAACGTGGCTCAGCCGTTGCAGCCCAACACCGGATATCACTAAAAAACGCCGCGGCTGCAGCATGCCATGATCAGCAGCTCTTACAGCGGCTTTAAACACCTCGTACAGGGCTTGACCATCAGGAGCAGGCGACTGAAGCTTAGAAACAGATACACGCTCCTGTAAAATATGTAATTTATTCATTCAAACCTCTATTTTTCTTAAAAGCCTGCTCTTTCAGAACCAGCAATGGGCAAAATTCGTATATCGCGAAAGTATGTACCATAATATAGATATTCATGCGGGCAGAAGCCTACGATGGTTAATAATCTCTACGCTGAGTTCAATAAATGCAGGTATCCACTACCATTCTTATTATTGCCGTAGAGGCTTGTGCTGTCTTATTGCTGGGGGCAATATTTCTCTTTGTCCATATTCGCAAGCTCAAAACATTACTCAATCTTCAACAAGAAAAATTGTTAGTCCTTCTCCGTGAACAACAAAATAATAAAAAGCCACCCTCTCACGCAGCAGTTCTCACGCCACCGATCAAACCAACTCAAAATTACAAGAGCTACCTTAATGAAGTGCTCGAAGCCACTTCGGCACAATATTCACTGACTTCTTCTGGCGGTGACATCGGTTCGGAACAAGCTGCTGATAGCCCTTTACTACAACGTATTCTTGCACTCCGCTATGCTTTTTTGCGCTCGGAAGAACTAGGTACAACTGAACCTATAGGTTCCGCTGAATACTGGAATATTTTTCAGCAAGCATTGGAGCCACTTTTAACATCAACCATTAATCCCGATCAAGAACTCAAAAATGAATTGGAAACTTGTAAAAAACGTATCGGAAATTTAGAAAAATTTAAGCTTTTATTTTTCGATATGGAAAAGCAATGGAGTAAGGCACAAGCTAACGCAGAAAATTATTACCAACAACTAACTTCCATGGTAGATGACATTGCTAACAAACAAGATTTTAATGATATTTTACAGCAGTACCATAATGTTTATGACGACATTCATAAGTCTATTGTACAAACCAAAGTGAATCCCGATGCCATCACCACAAAAACAACCATCAATATAACCCGTCAAGACCCACATGCGACGGATGAGATCGTAAAATTACGCAATGTTGCTGTTGAGCAACATCGCACTATAAATCAATTACAACAAAAACTGATGGAGGCCACAACACCAGTAGAAAAAGAAGCAGTTTTTCAAGAGCTCCAACACCAGTTGCAACGCCAAATACGATTCGTACAAGAATCTGAAACCTGTATACAACTTTTAGAAGATGAGCTTGCCAAAGCTCACGAAGAGCTATCCCTTCAAGCGAATGTACTCGATGCACAATCGGCAATCAACGAAGAAAATCAGCATATGAAAGATGTTTTGTATAATTTTTCATTGGAAAGTAAAGGCATGATAAGCAATATTACTGAACTTGAAAAAGAAAATGATCTACTCAAAAACACCCCCTCCAACCCAGCCTCAGCGACTCAATCGCCAGAACTAAAAAAATTACAAACGGAATATATCGATTTAAAAAAACAATATGCAGAACTAGAAGAAAAGTACCTGGATTTAAAGCTGCAAAAATAAACAAGCAGCATAATCATCTATCATTAAAAATCATTATGAATTACGCAGTAAAACAAGAAGCTTGCAACCATCCATACAGCAAGAATTAGCAAGACATTTTATTTACATTTAGGTTAAAAAGACGTCTAATAGAGGAGCAGTGCTGTAGCCTTTTTCCAAATGATTACACACCGGCTTAATTACATATTTATTTAATAACAACAAACATTCAGGTTTTCTCAAAATGACCAATACACAAGAGTCCATGCAATCTGAATCGCCATTACAACAATACTACTTTCGCACATTAATTTGTTTTGCCACTGCCGGTACACTTGCGTCAGTCATCAACTGGTCAGATATCAACCTACTGCACACATTAACGATCGTTGGTTTATTACTTTACGCCTATGGCACCTATTTCTTTACCCACAAACAGTCTCCGGAAGCCTTAGCGAAAACCTCTCGCTGGCTATCCTATGTTGATGCTGGCCTTATTGGCATGGTCCTTGGTTTCGTTAATTTCAGTATCTTACCCTGCGTATTATTTCTCACCATGATTCAATTTAATGCGCTAATTAGTGGCGGCCTGCGCAAGTTGATGGAAGATAACTCAGCATTTGCTGTAGGCGTATTAATCAGCTTTGTGTTTCATGCTCCCCAATTAGTGCTTTCAACCAGCATAGAAATAAGCGTAGCAAGCCTGATTGGTATAGCGACTTATTTCCTGGTCTACGCAATTTATATGCATCAGCGTTTTCACAAGCTATCACTTTCACAAAAGCAGTTAGAAAACGAACAAAAATGGCACAAAATTCGCGCTTATAAATTATCGCGCTATTTACCCCCAACCGTATGGAAAGCAATTAATCAAGGAAAGGATGAAACATTACAAGCTGAACGAAAAAAACTCAGCGTATTCTTCTCCGATATTAAAGACTTTAGTCAGCTAGCAGAAGAAATTGAGGCCGAAGCGCTAAACGAGTTACTCAACCACTATTTAACCGAAATGTCGAAAATTGTGACTCAGCATGGCGGCACCATCGATAAATTTATGGGCGACGCCATTATGGTTTTGTTCGGCGACAGCAATAGCCAAGGTGTAAAAACAGACTGTGTGCGTTGCGTTTCCATGGCAATTGCAATGAAAAAGAAAATGCGTTCATTACAGTTAGAATGGTTTAACCAAGGCATTAAAAAGCCACTGCAAATTCGCATGGGCATCAATACCGGTTACTGTACAGTTGGTACATTCGGTACGTCCAGCCACTTGGACTATACCGTCTTGGGTACACAAGTGAATTTAGCTAGCAGACTCGAATCGGCAGCAGAACCCGATGAAATTTTAATTTCACATGAAACCTGGTCATTAACAAAAGACTTGATCATGTGCAGAGACAAAGGCGAAATTCACGTTAAAGGTTTTGCATTACCGGTTAAAGTTTATCAGGTTGCCGATTTCCGTAAAGATCTTGGCAAAAACCAAAGTTACTTTGAAGATCGTGCTGAAGGTTTTTCAATGTATCTTGATCTTGATAAAATACGTAATTACGACAAAGAAAAGGTTATCGACTCGCTAGAGAAAGCTGCAGAACGATTACGCGATAAAGTCATTGTATAAAGTTATTACTCCACTTTACTGACGCAACAAACGCCCAACACTCGGTTCAGCACCCTCCTCGGTAGTTCTAAACGGATTAATATCAAGCCCTCCCCTGCGCGTATAACGTGCATACACAGACAAAGAATCTGGCTTGCAACGACTTAAAATGTCTACGAAAATTCTTTCCACACAATGTTCATGAAAATCTTGATGCTCACGAAATGAAATGATGTAACGTAATAAGTTTTCGTGATTGATTTTTTGCCCTTGGTAATCAATAAATATACTTGCCCAATCAGGCTGTCCAGTTACCGGACAATTACTTTTTAATAAATGGCTATACAGCTTCTCTGCTACCGGCATACCACTATTATCGGTAGCAATCGCGTCAACACTTAACAAGGTTGGATCGGGATGATATGTATTTACAGTAACATCCAACTCATCAAGACAAACACCTTCGACAATTCTATTTGCCAACAAAAGCGACTCTTGCAGCGGTTGCAAAGTGACCTTTACCATGGCACCAGCTATCAACGATAAATCTGCTGTCAGGCACGCTGCTACATCCCTATAAGAATTAAACGTAGTTTGATTTAGCGAATTCAAATAAAGCTTGAACGATTTTGACTCAACAATGAAATTACTATCACAAGGAAAAATAAATTCTGCAACCGCGACTTGTGGTTTGCCTGACGAATTCAACCATGACAATTCATATCCCGTCCAAATATCGCAGCCATAAAAGGGTAAATCCGCTGTTATACCTAAAAGTGCACGTGACCCGTGACGCGAAATGGGAAAGAGTAAGCTGGGATCATAGCTAGATACATAAGGCGTGTTTTGTCCTAGCGGACTGGAAATTACTGAATACATCACAAATCAACTCCCACAAATTTATTCTTCATGCGCGCAAACGTTTACCCGTTTTTAATAAATGTAGGCTTACTACGAATAAAATAACAACACCAATCATCAAGCCTAAAATTGCATAAGTTATATTGATGTCACTTACACCGAGAATACCGTAACGAAAAGCATTAACCATATGTAAAATAGGATTCAACCGCGAAACATGTTGCCACATTTCAGGCAACAAATTAATTGAATAAAAAACACCACCAAAATAAGTTAGCGGCGTTAAAATAAAAGTGGGAACTATAGAGATTTCATCGAAAGTATTGGCATAAACTGCGTTAATAAAACCCGCAAGCGAAAACAGCATAGATGTTAACAACACAATGGTTAAGGTAATTAACCAGCTATGCATTTGTAAATGGGTAAATATAAGTGACATTATGGTAACCAATATTCCTACCGATAAACCACGCGCTACGCCGCCCATAGTGTAACCTAACAAAATCACATAATTCGGCGTTGGTGAAACTAATACCTCTTCAATACTGCGTTGAAATTTTGCGCTAAAAAATGAAGACACCACATTAGAATACGCGTTGGTTAGTACCGCCATCATGATCAAGCCGGGAGCAACAAATTGAATATAACTATAACCTCCCATATCGCCAATGCGGCCACCAATCAGAGTACCAAAGATAACAAAATACAACGCCATAGTAATCACTGGCGGCAGCAAGGTCTGCACCCAAATACGTGCAAAGCGTTTTATTTCTTTCCGTAAAATAGTTAAAAAAGCAATCCACTGTTCAGTTAAATTCATACCGGAACCTCCAACTTTATAGGCGGTTGATTTGCGGATGCCGGATCTGTAGATAATTGGTTGGTAGCCGATTGGGCGATCATAGCAACAAACATTTCTTCCAAACGATTGGCTTTGTTGCGCATACTGATAATCGCAATACCTTGTTGCGACAGAGCCGTAAAAACATCGTTTAGGTTTTGGCCTTTTTCAACTTCAACTTCAAATGAATGGATATCAATAATTTGAACAGGAAAACCAGGCAGAGACAACGACTGCGGAAGATCTACCGCCACATCAAAAACAAATACTTCCTTCGTTAATCCCTGTAAAAGATTTTTAACACTAGTGTTCTTTACCAAAAGACCTTTATCAATAATCGCCACATTCCGGCATAAACTTTCAGCTTCCTCAAGATAATGAGTCGTTAAAATAATAGTCGTCCCGGCCGCGTTAATTTCTCGCAAAAACTCCCACATTGAGCGCCGCAATTCAATATCCACACCTGCCGTTGGCTCATCCAAAATTAATAATTTTGGATCATGTACCAATGCCCGCGCAATCATCAAGCGACGCTTCATGCCTCCGGACAACATTCGGGCGGGAGTATTACGCTTTTCCCATAAATTTAATTTTTTTAAGTATTTCTCTGTTTGTGCTTTTGCAAACTCTCGCGGCAAGCCATAGTAGCCTGCTTGCTGCATCACTATGTCTTCAACTTTTTCAAACAGGTTAAAATTAAATTCCTGGGGTACCACACCCAGAAATTTTTTCGCTTGCGAAAAATGAGTATCTATATTGTAACCAAACACTTCTATATCACCCGATGTTTTTCGCACCAGTGAGCTTATAATCCCAATTGTGGTAGACTTACCAGCGCCATTTGGTCCTAACACTGCAAAAAAATCACCCGGCATTACATCCAGTGAAATACCTTTCAAAGCTTCCAGTTTATTATTGTAAACTTTAGTTAAATTTCGAATTGAAAGTGCTGCAGACATAGCGCCTCGGCTTCAATAAAAGAGTAAAAAACAGAATAGTAAAAATAGATTAGTAAAAAATGGAGAACCCGTAAAATGAATAATGACAAATACGATCAAAACTACATTGAGTTTCACCTACGACTGCTAAATGCCTTTGTCGAAAAAGTGTCTCATCAACTGCCATTTTGCAGTGAAGATTGCAATCAAGACGATCAGGAGTTTTTAGTGGCATTAAAACAATTACCTACAGTTGGGGGCGCAGCACTATTAATTCAAGGTCAAGAATTGCTTTGCAAAATTGTAGCTGGATACCCGCAACTTATGCACTTTCTACCCAGAGATTTATTGTGGTTTTTTGGCGGAGACTGTCTACATTATATGCCTGACGAAGAAATTAGCTTATTTCAATCACTGGATGAGCAACGCCAAGCGGCACGCGAAGCAAGCAGCCTGTTTTCTTACGAACACGCTCGCGCCCTAGCTTTTGGATTGCATTAAAGGTATGCATGCTAAAAAATTAGCTATGAAGGAGGCTTAACAAAAAGAGAAAAAATGGAGCGGGAAACGAGACTCGAACTCGCGACCCCGACCTTGGCAAGGTCGTGCTCTACCAACTGAGCTATTCCCGCAAATGGCGTCCCCAAGGGG
>JAYTSJ010000331.1:0-4479 GCA_043745725.1 Gammaproteobacteria bacterium
CGGAGACTTGTTAGTTTTTACTGAGACATTCATTAAAATGCCAACATACTTAAACTAAGTTATTGAAAAATAGAAAGGTTCTGGCGCAAGTTATATTTAGTCATAATTTTTTGGCGCTGAAACATCTATTTTTTGGTGCGAACTTATCTAATTAATGGTTCTTAAATTTATATATAAAAAACGTAGCTATTAAGTAAGACATAGCTATTTTTGCTTAATCATCACCCACTCTTGCTTAACATTCACCTACCCTTGCTTAACACTACGTTTCTTACCAAAATCATCAATAGCAACATACACGAATTCACCTTTGGTGACTTTAATAATACTGTCCAGACGATAATCTTTTATCCAGACTTCAATTTCCGTGCGAATAGAAGTATTACCAATGCCTAGCAACCGGGCATAACAACTTACTACCGCGCCAACGGGTACAGCATGCAAAAAAGCCATGCTGCTAATCGCAACCGTTGTCACTCGGCCCCTGGCTGTTTCTTGCGCCAAAACAGCACCAGCAATATCCATTTGTGACAGCAACCACCCACCAAAAATATCACCATAAGGATTAGTATCAGCAGGCATAGAAAGTGTTTGCAACGTTAATGTGCCTTGCGGAAGGTCGCTCATGTTCTCACCATGTTTAAATTTTTTGTTACTTTACGTGGCTGTTGCTTTAAAAATATTGTTGCTTTAAAAAAATTGTTACTTTAAAACGTTTTCTGGGGCCATCACACAAACAGCCACTTTATATTAAAGCTTAAAACTACTTAACTCTTTATGTAGCGCTGAACTTTCTTGTGCGAGCAAATTACTGCTTTGATTAACTATTTGTGCATTTTCTGAAACTTTTTCCGACAGCGCGTTAATGGCCGTAACATTTTTGCTAACTTCGTTTACGACCGTATTTTGTTCATGCGATGCAGTCGCAATCTGATGGTTCATATCATTAATTACGCCAATGTTTGCCCGAATTTTATCGAGTGCACCACCCACCCTGGAAGCCGTAACAATAGTTTCACGCGCAGAAGTGGTGCTGGTATTCATAGACTGATGCGCCTCATCTGCAGCGCGCTGCAATTGTGCAACTATAGATTCAATTTCTTCCGTAGACGCTCGTGTTTTTTGTGCAAGCGACCGCACCTCATCAGCCACCACAGCAAATCCGCGCCCC
This sequence comes from Gammaproteobacteria bacterium, assembly GCA_043745725.1. Classification (GTDB taxonomy): domain Bacteria; phylum Pseudomonadota; class Gammaproteobacteria; order Pseudomonadales; family Cellvibrionaceae; genus Cellvibrio. Next base: position 1,172 of record JAYTSJ010000331.1, read on the forward strand.
TGCTCTCCTGCCCGTGCTGCCTCAATCGCCGCATTGAGCGCAAGCAAATTTGTTTGCTCCGCGATGGCACGAATGACTTCTACCACCGATCCGATATTAACTGAGTTGTTTTTAAGAACTTGAATTTTTTGTGCAGTAGATTCAATTTGACTAGTAAGGCGATTCACGTTATCCAGCGAATCATTCACAATCTCATGGCCTTGCTCGGCGAGCAGACTTGCCGCACGTGTACGCTCAGCAGTCTCGCCTGCATGACGCGCAATTTCATTCGCTGACGCGGACAACTCCTCCACCGCTGCCGCCACCAATTCGATTTCACGCAATTGCTGCCCGGTAGAATTAACCGTGCTTTCTGTTGATTGCGACATAGTAGTTACATGACGGCGAACCTTTTCATTTACATTCACTACATTGCCAATAATGCCAGCAATATGTTCCAGCACAAGATTGAAGTTATGCGCAAGTGCAGCCACCTCGTCCCGGCTGTGCGTAGACAAACGACGAGTTAAATCGCCACCACCACCCGCGATACTGGCAAGCGAACGCGTTACTTCAGCCACAGGCGCAAGGATTAAACTTTTACTTAATATGTACACCACAACAATGCTTGCCGCCAATAACAAAACAACCACCACAAAATTGGTGATTACTTGATGATGTAATGCAGATTGCATGGTATGAGTGGAAAATGTGATCTCATAACTACCAATTTTTTGACCTTCATGAAAGATATCTATTGCCTTACGCGTCACTTGGCCTTCGCTTCGGTCATCATCTTGCGCTTTGGCCAACACCTGACCGCGATGATCTATGATGCTAATCTCGGTAATCAGATCTGTGTTAACCAGTGATTTGGCAATGGCCTCCACTTGCTGAAAATCATAAGCGAACACAGCTTCAACAATAGAAGAGTTAGTGAGCTCGATCATTGCAGCGGTGTCACTCTCAAACCCTGCCTGCAATTTGTCAGAGGCAAGATTGTAATTTACTGCTGCCTCTATCGCGGCAATCACCAACATAGTGATAGTCAGCGCCGCCATAAGCTTGGTTAATAAGGATTTTTGTACCATCTTGTTCCTCCAGCCTGCCATTCATGAATTTGGCACTTATTTGCTGATAGCAATGCATTATTGGTAATGATCAAGCGCTAGCGACATCCATTATCCTGTACTTGCCAAGCTGAACCTGGTTAATACTCACCTGGGGTGATCAGCAACTTAGCTATATTTTGGCAATAGCTACTCTGACACTTTCGGTGTGCTTTTGAGTATAGATGTACTTTTCTGGTTGCGCATTAAATGAAAAAGGCAGCTTCTATCAGCGCCTGTTCGAACAAGGTTTTTATCAGCAAGGCTTACTTTAGTATTTTTTATATTGTAAGAATTATTTTTTATGGAACAAATTTTTTCAATGAACTCTGCGTGTGCAGGCATCACATTAACAGAATTTTTAATTACATCTTTAATTTCATCGGTGTAATGATCTAAATCTGCATCATCTAATATATCAACAATGGGATTGTAGTCTTTTGCAACCAGACCTTGACCTTGCATTACAGAAAACCAACTGCCCTCACTGAAGAATTCATTATTCTCTTGAGATATTCTAACGGAATTTTCAAATAGTTTTATTTTAGCATTTAAACTTTCTGCAGCAGGTATCATCCTACAATGACGCCAAAACTCAGTATCAGTTCTCTGGGTGACCTCATAATGAAAAATAATAAAATCACGAACGGATATAAAATCTGCTCGTAATTTTTCGTTATATTTTTTGATATTTTCTTGATCTATCTCAACAGAAGAAAATAGCCCATAACTTACTACATGTTTAATCTTCGTCGTTAGCCCCTGCCATTCCCAAGTCTTTTAACTTACGAGTCAGTGTATTGCGGCCCCAGCCGAGTAAATTGGCGGCATCGCGTTTGCGGCCAGCGGTGTATTTAAGCGCAGTTTCAATCAGCGCCCGCTCAAAGGTTGGCACCGCTTCGCTCAATAATTGATGCTGACCTTTGGCGAGTGCCTGATCGGCCCAATGACGCAATGCTCGCTCCCAATCATCGGCTGGCGCGCTACCTTCTTTATGCTCAAGTAATTCTGGCGGCAAATCTTCAATATGCACTTCGCGGCCAGACGCCATTACGGTAATCCAGCGACAAGTATTTTCCAACTGACGCACATTGCCCGGCCATTGCAGCGAGCAAAAATAGTCTTCAGTTTCTGTCAGCAGCACCTTGGTATCGACATTCAATTCAGTCGCAGCCTTATGCAAGAAGAAACGCGATAACTTAGGGATATCTTCTCGGCGATTAGCGAGCTTAGGGATGTGGATACGAATCACGTTAAGGCGATGAAACAAATCTTCGCGAAAGCGATTTTCAGCAACCAATGTTTCCAAATTTTGATGTGTCGCGGCGATGATACGCACATCTACTTTTACCGGAGTGTGGCCGCCTACGCGATAGAACTCTCCGTCAGCTAATACGCGCAATAATCGAGTTTGGGTTTCCGCTGGCATATCACCAATTTCATCCAAAAACAAAGAGCCACCATTGGCTTGCTCAAAACGTCCTTGACGTTGCGCAGCAGCGCCAGTAAAAGCACCTTTTTCGTGGCCGAACAATTCGGACTCCATTAAATCTTTGGGAATAGCAGCCATATTAAGCGCGATAAACGATTCATTGCGCCGCGGACTATGACGATGTAGCGCACGCGCCACTAGCTCTTTGCCAGTGCCCGACTGCCCGTTAATTAATACCGTGATATTGGATTGCGATAAACGACCAATGGCACGAAAGACTTCTTGCATAGCAGGCGCCTCACCGATAATTTCGGTATTGGTATCCACTTCCGCAACAATCGGATGATCGCCTTTTTGTTCCTGAGCGTGAGCCAGTGCACGCTGGGTGACAGCAACCGCATCATCCACATCGAACGGTTTTGGTAAGTATTCAAAAGCCCCGCCCTGATAGGCTGCTACAGCACTCTCCAAATCAGAATGCGCAGTCATAATGATGATAGGAATATGTGGATGAGTGCTGTGTAAATTGCTTAACAGCGCCAAGCCGTCCGTTCCAGGCATCCGAATATCACTAATAATGGCGTCGGGGGTATCGCGATTAAGTTGGCTTATTGCCGTATCACCAGATTCAAATACCCGCGTTTCAATATTCGCTTGCTGCAGGGCTTTTTCCAACACCCAGCGAATTGAACGATCGTCATCAATAATCCAAACTTTATTAGGCTTCTGCATGCTGCGATTCCATTGGTAAGTAGAGTGAAAAACAGGTTTTACCCTGCTCACTGTGG